>JBKBOI010000140.1:0-4418 GCA_046294935.1 Rhodocyclaceae bacterium | reverse complement strand
AGGCGGCCACCGATGCGAAGGACAAGACCGCGGCGACAGAAGCAAAGGAAGAGATGGATGCTCTTGTGCAGGTGCGCGGCGATATGTCCACGTTCACGCGCATTTATGCCTTCCTGTCGCAGATATTCGACTACGGCAGCACCGAGATCGAGAAGCGCTACCTGTTCTACAGTATCCATCCGGCGGGGGCCGCCTTGCGCGGGTAGGTAGCGAGCGCTCTTTAGCGTGCTCTTTTGAGCGCGCTTAGGAGTGGTCGATGGGTCAGGTGACGGTATTTTCGGGGCCGGAGCGGCGGCGCCGGTGGAGCGAGGAAGAACGGCTGCGGATCCTTTCCGAGGCGTTCGCGCCTGGCGCCTGCGTTGCCGAGGTGTGTCGGCGGCACGATATCTCCTCGGCGCTGATCTACACTTGGCGGCGCAAGTTGCTCGATGCAGGCGCGGCGCAGGAGGCCGAGGCGCCGGATGCGCTTCCCACGCCGGTATTCGCCGAAGCGGTGATCGACGGGGACGCGGTGCCGGTCAGCGCTGCCGAGCACCCGGCGATGATCATCGACCTGCCACGCGGCAAGCGGCTGAGCGTTTTCGCTGCGGCATCGCCGGCGCTGGTCGCTGCCGCGCTGAAGGCTCTGCGATGATCCCTTCCGGCGCGCGGGTGTGGATCGCGCTGGGCCACACGGATATGAGGAAGGGCATGCAGGGCCTGGCACTGCTGGTGCAGCAGGGCCTGAAGCGTAATCCGCATGGCGGGGATCTGTTCGTATTCCGCGGCCGCGCGGGCTCGCTGATCAAGATCATATGGCACGACGGGATCGGCATGTCGCTCTACGCCAAGCGGCTCGAGAAGGGCCGGTTCGTATGGCCGTCGGCCAAGGAGGGAACGGTGTCGCTGACCCCCTCGCAGCTGGCCTGCCTGCTGGAGGGGATCGACTGGAGGAACCCCCAGTATACGTGGCGGCCGCAGAGCGCAGGATAATCGTCGCAAGGCGGTGTTTTGCCCTTGCGGCAGAGGGTGGAACATGATTCCATCTCTCCTGTGGAAGCCGCCATCTCGCCCCTGCCAGACGACGTTGAAGCGCTCAAGGCGCTGGTGGCGACGATGGCCCGCAGAGCCGAGGAGGCCGAGCAGAACGCTGCCACTGCCACGGCCAAGCTCGCCAACGCCATGGCCCACCAGAGCGCCATCGAGGCGCTGATCGCTCACCTCAAGCTGCAGATCGCCAAGCTGAAGCGCGAGCAGTATGGCCCCAGCGCCGAGCGCAGCCGCCGCCTGCTCGATCAGATGGAGCTGCAGCTCGAAGAGCTCGAGGCTGACGCCGCCGAAGACGACCTGATCGCCGAGGAAGCGGCAGCGAAGACCACCACGGTCACCGCCTTCGAGCGCAAGCGCCCGGCAAGGAAGCCGTTCCCCGAGCACCTGCCGCGCGAGCGCGTCGTGGTGCCTGCCCCCTGCTCCTGCCCGGCCTGCGGCGGGGATCGGCTCTCCAAGCTTGGCGAGGACGTCACCGAGACGCTCGAGGTCATCCCGCGCTCGTGGAAGGTGATCCAGACGGTCCGGGAGAAGTTTGCGTGCCGGGACTGCGAGAAGATCGCTCAGGCCCCCGCTCCTTTCCATGTGGTGCCCCGCGGATGGGCCGGGCCCAGCTTTCTCGCCATGCTGCTGTTCGAGAAGTATGGGCAGCATCAGCCCCTCAACCGTCAGGCCGAGCGGTTCGCTCGCGAAGGCGTGCCGCTCAGTCTCTCGACCCTGGCCGATCAGGTCGGCGCCGCTGCTCACGCGCTGATGCCGATCTACAAGCTGATCGAGGCGCACGTTCTGGCTGCAGACCGCATCCACGGCGACGATACCACCGTGCCGGTCATGGCCAAGGGCAAGACCGATACGGCCCGATTATGGGTCTACGTGCGCGATGATCGGCCGTTCGCCGGGTCTGATCCACCGGCGGCGCTGTTCCACTACTCGCGCGATCGGCGCGGCGAGCACCCGCAAGCCCATCTCGCAGGCTGGTCCGGGATCCTACAGGCCGATGCCTATAGCGGCTACAACGACCTCTATCGCGAAGGACGCGACCCCGGCCCCGTGCTCGAGGCAGGCTGCTTCGCCCATGCGAGGCGCAAGTTCTTCGAGCTGGCCGATGTCGTAAGCTCGGCCCGCAAGAAGAGTCGCGGACAGAGCGCCGCCATGATCTATCCGATCGCGCTCGAAGCCGTGCAGCGCCTCGATGCCCTGTTCGACATCGAGCGCGGCATCAACGGCAAGAGCCCGGCCGAGCGGCTTGCAGTTCGCCAGGAACTCAGCGCGCCGCTCATGGCCGAGCTCCACACCTGGCTGACCGAGCAGGTCGCCAAGCTATCGCGCGGCCATGATCTCACCAAGGCCTGCTTCTACATGCTCAAGCGCTGGGACGCGTTCACCCGCTTCCTCGACGATGGCCGGATCTGCCTCACCAACAACGCAGCTGAGCGCGCGCTCCGCTGCATCCCGCTTGGCCGCAAGGCATGGCTGTTCTGCGGATCCGATCGCGGCGGCCAGCGTGCCGTCATCATCTACACCCTGATCCAGACCGCCAGGCTCAACGATGTCGATCCGCAGGCCTGGCTCGCCGATGTCCTCGCTCGCATCGCCGATCATCCCGCCACCAGGCTCGATCAGCTGCTGCCTTGGAACTGGCGCAAGAGTGAAGGTCTGCTATCGCAGGCGGCATGACCCGCCAAAGCGCCATCGACAGTTTTACCGAGATCGCCACGCTGCGTATCGAGCTGAACGATTCCGACCCGCTCATCTGGCGAGAGCTCGAAGTCCCAACCTCCATCACCCTCAAGGTGCTGCACGAGATCGTCCAGACCGCCATGGGATGGCTCGACTATCACCTCTGGGAGATGGTCATCGATCACCAGACCTACGGCCTGCCCATGGACGAGGACTGGGGGACCGCTCCCCGCAAGGTCGCCTCCCGCACACGACTGCGCGATGTGCTTGCTCCCGGCACTACCCGGATTCATTATGTCTATGATTTCGGCGATTACTGGGAACACAGTTTGATCATCAGGGATGTCCGAGCTGGGGATCGCTCCACGGCATATCCGCGTTTCATCGCCGGTGAGCGCAACTGCCCTCCCGAGGACTGCGGCGGCATCCCGGGGTTCTACGAAATGCTCGAGGCGAGAAACGATCCGGACCATCCAGATCACGCCGATGTCAGCGAATGGCTCGACGACTACGATCCAGACGAACTCGATGTCTTCCCGATCAACGGCATCCTCGGCCGGATCGCCGCTCGTCGTAACGCCGCAGCAAAACGCATCATCAAACCCAGTGACCGCTAACTGAAACGGGTGCGGCCTTCACCGGATGGATACGTTTCATCCTAGAAGTTAAGCGCCGATATTATTGCATTTCGGATCGCGCATATAAGCGGGTTGCGCATCCGCGTAGCTAGGCCGAAAGCTGTTTCGGATCGTTCGATGTTGGGTGTGCAGCTGCCCATTCAATGCAAGCGACAAGGCACAACCGAGCAAATTGCTCGGCAAGGCCCTTGGTTCCGCTCCAATCATGGCCAAACCTATTGTTTGTCCCATGAATCGTCCTGCTGCGGCCCTCGCTATAGATCTGGTCGATAGCTGGACACCCGCAAAAACCCCTCGCGTTTGGGGCCATGATCTGATTCACTCTGTGCATTGGACGGAGAGGTTTGATGCACTCACGCAGCCTGTTTTCGCTGGCGGAGCACCTGGAGCGGCTGAGCAAGGACGGCGACCCGCTGGAGGTTTTGGCGGGCACGGTGGAGTTCGAGCGTTTCCGGCCGCTGTTGACCAAGGGCCTCGGTTATAGTGACGGCGCCAAGGGCGGCCGGCCAGCCTTCGATCCTGTGGCGATGTTCAAGGTACTGGTGGTTCAGGCGCAGCATAATCTGTCGGATGCGCGGATGGAGTTCATGATCCGGGATCGGCTGAGCTGGATGCGCTTCTTCGGCTTCGACCTTGGCGGCGCGATGCCAGACGAAAACACCATCCGCCACTATCGCAACCGGCTCACACAGAGCGGCACGCTCGAGGCTTTGATGCAGGCGTTCGAGCAGCAACTGCGCGAGGCGGGATATCTGGCGATGGGCGGTCAGATCGTCGATGCCACGCTGGTGCCCGCGCCCAAGCAGCGCAACACCGAGGACGAGAAGGCCGCGATCAAGGCGGGCAAGTCGGCAAGGCAGATCTGGCGCGGCAAGCCGAACAAGGCGCACCAAAAGGATGTCGACGCGCGCTGGACGGTGAAGGTCGGGGGCAAGGTCCGCCATCGTCCCGATGGGACGCCGCTGCTGCAGATCGCCACGCCGGTGTTTGGCTACAAGTCGCATATCAGCAGCGATCGGCGCTTCGGGTTCATCCGCAAGGCTGCGGTGACCTCGGCAGCCGACAGCGACGGGC
>JBKBOI010000139.1:0-4434 GCA_046294935.1 Rhodocyclaceae bacterium | reverse complement strand
TCGTGAACTGGCCGGTGGTCAGCACGTTGGCGACCCCCGAACCCGAGATCGTGCCCATCAGTCCCGAAGAGAGCACCGAGACCTTCGCCGCGCCGCCTTGGGTATGGCCGACGAAACCGAGCGCGATCGAGTTGAACAGGTGAATCATGCCGGCGTGCTCGAGGAAGGCGCCGAACAGAATGAACAGGAAGATGTAGGTCGCCGACACCAGCGTCGGGATGCCGAAGATGCCTTCGGTGCCGAAGGCGAGCTGATCGACGATCTGGCCGAAGCCGAAGCCGCGATGAGCGAGATCACCCGGGAAATAATTGCCGAACAGGCCGTAGAGCAGGAAGGCGCCGCATACCAAGGGCAGCGCCAGGCCGAGGATGCGGCGCGCCGCCTCGAAGACGAGGACGATCAAGGCGGTACCGACCCACAGATCGGCAATGGTCGGATCACCGGCGCGCTGTATCAGCTCGCCTTCGTAGAGCCACTGATAGCCGCACAGCAGGAAAGCCCCGATGGCCAGTGCCGTATCGCCAGCGCCGATTTTCGAGAGTTTCGCGCCATGCCGGAAGCTCGGATAGAGCAGGAAAGTCAGCGCCAGCAGGAAGCCGACGTGGAAGCTTCTCGTCACCAATGACGAGAATGGATGGAAGGCGGCGACGACGAGCTGGTAGCTTGAAAAGGCCAGCGCCACTGCCGAGACGACGGCCAGCCAGCGCCCGCCGAGCCGACGCGTCACGCCATGCTCGGAAAAGTCCTCCTGGCCCCGATCCGGGGCGTTGGCTTCGTCCCGCATCGGCGGTTACTTGATCAAGCCCTTCTCCCGGTAATACTTCTCCGCGCCGGGATGCAACGGCGCTGGCGGCGCCTTGGCGGCATTCTCGAGCTTGATCGCCTTCGCGGCGCCGTGCGCGGCGACCATCTGGTCGAGGTTCTCGAACAATGCCTTCGTCATCTCGTAGACCGTCTCGGCCGGCACCCCTTCATGAGTGGCGAGGAAGTTCTGGATCGCCACGGTCGGCACCTCGGCCGTCTGGTTGTTGTAGGTGTTGGCCGGGATCGTGCCGGTTTGATAAGCCGGATCGCCAATCCTGGCCACGACGTCGGCGGGAATCGGCACGATCACGATCTTCACCGCAGTGGCGAGATCGCGCACCGCGGCAACGCCAAGACCCGCCGAGATCAACGTCGCATCGAGCTGGCGGTTCTTGATCAGCTCGACCGATTCGCCGAAGGGCAGATATTCGACCTTGGCGAAGTCCTGATAGGAAAGCCCGGCGGCCTTGAAGATCGTCCGCGCGTTGAGCTCGGTGCCGCTCTTCGGTGCGCCGACCGCGACCTTCTTGCCCTTCAGGTCGGCGAGCGACTTGATGCCGGATTCCGCGGCAGCGACGATCTGGATGTAATTGGGATAGATCGCGGCCAGCGTGCGCAGCTTGGCGAGCGGCGCCTTGAAGCCGGCCTCGGCATCGCCTTTCCAGGCATCGGAAAAAGCATCGCCCAGGGTGAAGGCGACCTCGCCCTTGCCGGCCTGCAACAGGTTCAGATTCTCGGCCGATGCCTTGGTCACCTGCACCGTCACCTTGGCCTCGGGCATCACCTTGCCGATGATCTGCGAATAAGCGACGCCCAACGGGTAGTAGACACCGCTGGTCCCCCCGGTCAGCACGTTGATGAACTCTGCGGCATGGCCGGTGGCCGTAGCCAAGACAACAGCGGATGCAGCGATCAGATAACGCAGTTTCATGGCCGTTTCTCCTCTCTCTTTGGTCGTTGTCAGATCACCCCCACCCTGCGTAGATGGGCGATGGTGGCGCTATCGTAGCCCAGTTCGGCGAGGATCGCGTCGGTATCGGCGCCCAGGGCGGGTGGCGCGGCGCGGTATTCGACCGGGGTTGCCGAGAGCCTCAAAGGGCTGGCGACTTGTGGCACGCTGCCTGCCGCCGGATGCGGCAGGTCGATGCGCAGGCCGCGCGCGCGCACCTGCGGATCGGCGAACACGCGCGCCAGGTCGTTGATCGGCCCGCAAGGGACGTTTGCCGCTTCCAGCAGCGCGATCCATTCGTCGGTCGTCTTCGTCACCGTCGTCTGCCGGATCAGCGGGATCAACACGCTGCGGTTTTCGACGCGCGCGGCGTTGGTGGCGAAGCGAGCATCCGTCGCCCATTCGGCATGACCGGCGACCTCGGCGAGCCGTGCGAACTGCCCGTCGTTGCCGACGGCGATGATGAAATCGCCGTCACGCGTCGGGAAATCCTGATACGGCACGATGTTCGGATGCGCGTTGCCCATGCGTTTCGGCGCCACGCCCGAGACGAGGTAATTCATCGCCTGGTTGGCCAGGCTCGCCACCTGCACGTCGAGTAGCGCGAGGTCGAGGTATTGCCCCTCGCCGCTCTTGTCACGATGATGGAGCGCGGCCAGGATGCCGATCGTCGCATACAGGCCGGTGAGGATGTCGGTGAGCGCGACACCGACCTTCTGCGGCCCGGCGCCATCCTCGCCGTCGGCGCGACCGGTGAGGCTCATCAGCCCGCCCATGCCCTGGATCAGAAAGTCGTAGCCGGCGCGCGCCGCATACGGGCCGGTCTGGCCGAAGCCGGTGATCGAGCAATAGATCAGGCGCGGATTGATCGCACGCAGGCTTTCGTAGTCGAGACCGTGAGCCGCCAGCCCGCCGACCTTGAAGTTCTCGATCAGAACGTCCGAACGTCGGGCGAGTTCGCGCACGATCGCCCGCCCTTCGGCCTGGGTGAAATCGACGGTCAGCGAACGTTTGTTGCGGTTGCAGCACAGGTAATAGGCGGCGGTGGCCGTCTTTGCGCCCTTGGCGTCCTTCAGCCAAGGCGGCCCCCAATGGCGCGTGTCGTCACCTGCGCCGGGACGCTCGACCTTGATCACCTCGGCGCCGAGGTCGGCCAACTGCATGCTCGCCCACGGGCCGGCGAGCACGCGCGAGAGATCGAGCACCTTCAGATCAGCCAGAGCGCTCATCAGAACGCCGCGATGCCCGTCTGCGCCCGGCCGAGGATCAGCGCATGGATGTCGTGCGTGCCCTCGTAGGTATTCACGACCTCCAGATTCACCATGTGGCGGATGACGCCGTATTCGTCCGAAATGCCGTTGCCGCCGAGCATGTCGCGCGCGGTTCTGGCGATATCGAGCGCCTTGCCGCAGGAATTGCGCTTCAAGAGCGAGGTCATTTCCGGCGCATCCTTGCCTTCGTCCTTGAGTCGGCCGAGCCGCAGGCAGCCTTGCAGGCCGAGCGCGATCTCGGTCTGCATGTCGGCGAGCTTTTTCTGGATCAGCTGGTTGGCCGCCAACGGCTTACCGAACTGCTTACGTTCCAGCGTGTATCGCCGCGCGGTATGCCAGCAGAATTCCGCCGCGCCCAAAGCGCCCCAGGCGATGCCATAGCGCGCCGAATCGAGGCAGGTGAAGGGGCCTTTCAGCCCGCGAATCTCGGGAAAGGCGTTTTCCTCAGGGACGAACACCTCGTCCATCACGATCTCGCCGGTGACCGAGGTGCGCAGGCCCACCTTGCCATGGATCGCCGGCGCGGATAGCCCCTTCATGCCTTTTTCCAGCACGAAGCCGCGGATCTGGCCGGCATCGTCCTTGGCCCAGACGACGAAGACGTCGGCGATCGGACTGTTGGTGATCCACATCTTGCTGCCTGTGAGCCGATAGCCGCCCGACACCTTGCGGGCGCGCGTTTCCATGCTCGCGGGGTCGGAGCCGTGATTCGGCTCAGTCAGGCCAAAGCAGCCGATCCATTCGCCCGACGCGAGTTTCGGCAGGTATTTCTCCTTCTGCGCGGCGGTGCCGAAGGCGAAGATCGGCAGCATCACCAGCGAGGATTGCACGCTCATCATCGAGCGAAAGCCCGAATCGATGCGCTCGATCTCGCGCGCGATCAGACCGTAGCAGACGTAGTTCATCTCCGCGCAGCCGTGTTCGGCCGGCAGCGTGCAACCCAAGAGACCCAACTCGCCCATCTCGCGGAAGATCATCGGATCGGTGCGCTCGTGGCGGAAGGCGTCGAGCACGCGCGGCGCGAGCTTCTCCTGCGCGTAGCGGCGGGCGGTGTCGCGCACCAGGCGCTCTTCTGCCGTGAGCTCGTCTTCGAGCAGCAGCGGATCCTCCCAACCGAAGGTATGCTTGGCCATCGTCGTTCCTCGCGGCAATTTTCGAAAGTGTAGTCCTGCCGTCGCATCGGCAATTGACTTTTCGGAGACAAACTGCATGGATCTCGGCATTCGAGGCAAACGCGCGCTGGTCTGCGCGGCCAGCAAGGGATTGGGACGGGCCTGCGCGCTCGCATGGGGGCGTGGGGGCGTGTCCGTGACCATCGTCGCGCGCGGCAAGGAAGCGCTGGCTGCCACGCTGGCGAAACTGCGCGCAATCGGTGCTGACTGCGCTTTCTTGTGCAGCGCGCAAGCCGGT
>JBKBOI010000138.1:0-4437 GCA_046294935.1 Rhodocyclaceae bacterium | reverse complement strand
ATCAAGGTGATCTGGGGCAGCTACTGGGATGCGCTGCTCGCGCAGGACAAAAAGGGATTGCTCAGGAAGCGCATGATGGAATGCGTCGATGGCGACTACCAGACCTTCAAGTCGAAGGATGGCGCCTACGTGCGCGAGCACTTCTTCAACACGCCGGAGCTCAAGGCGATGGTCGCCAACTGGACCGACGACGACATCTGGCGCCTGAATCGTGGCGGGCACGATCCGCACAAGATCTATGCCGCCTACAAGGCCGCCGTCGAACACACCGGACAGCCGACGGTGATTCTCGCCAAGACCATCAAAGGCTATGGCATGGGCGAATCGGGCGAGGCGCAGAACATCACCCATCAGCAGAAGAAGATGGGCACCACGTCGCTGAAGGCCTTCCGCGACCGTTTCCGCCTGCCGATCCCCGACGAGGAGCTGGAAAAGTTGCCCTATCTGAAATTCCCCGAAGGTTCGGCCGAGCTCGAATACATGAAGAGCCACCGCCTCGCGCTGGGGGGATATCTGCCGCAGCGCAGGCGCGCCGTCGAGCCATTGCCGGTGCCCGAGCCGTCCGCGTTCGAATCGTTGTTGAAGGCTTCCGGCGAGGGACGCGAGTTCTCGACGACGATGGCCTTCGTGCGTCTGCTCGGTCTGTTGATCAAGGACAAGCATCTCGGCCGGCGCATCGTGCCGATCGTGCCGGACGAATCGCGCACCTTCGGCATGGAAGGGCTGTTCCGGCAAATCGGCATCTGGAACCAGGAAGGCCAGAAATACGTGCCGCAGGATGCCGACCAGCTGATGTTCTACAAAGAATCGAAAGATGGCCAGATTCTCCAGGAAGGCATCAACGAGGCCGGCGCGATGGCCGACTGGATCGCCGCGGCGACGAGTTATTCGACGCACGGCGTGCAGATGATCCCCTTCTACATCTTCTATTCGATGTTCGGCCTGCAGCGCACGATGGATCTTTGCTGGGCGGCGGGCGACTCGCGCGCGCGCGGCTTTTTGATCGGCGGCACCGCCGGCCGCACGACCTTGAACGGCGAGGGCCTGCAGCACGAGGACGGCCATTCGCAGCTGCTCGCTACCGCGATCCCGAATTGCCTCTCCTATGATCCGACCTTCGCCTACGAGCTGGCGGTGATCATCCAGGATGGCTTGCGGCGCATGGTCGGTGGGCAGGAAGACGTGTTCTATTACATCACGGTGATGAACGAGAACTACGAGCATCCGGCGATGCCGGCGGGGGTCGAGAAAGACATCGTCAAAGGCATGTATCTGTTCCGGAAGGGCGCCAACAGCAATGGGCCGCGCGTGCAATTGTTGGGATCCGGGGCGATCTTCCGCGAGGCGATCGCCGCCGCCGATCTGCTCCGGGACGACTGGGGCGTCGAGGCCGATCTCTGGTCCTGCCCGAGCTTCACCGAGCTGGCGCGCGACGGCCACGAATGTACGCGCCATCATCTGCTGCATCCCGACGAGCCCCGTCGCGTCTGCCATGCGCAAGCCATGCTGGCCGACACCCGCGGCCCGATCGTCGCGGCGACCGACTACGTGCGCCTGTATGCCGAACAGATCCGCCCCTTCGTCACCGAGGGGGGACGGCGTTACACCGTGCTCGGCACCGACGGCTTCGGCCGTTCGGACACGCGCGAGAAGCTGCGCGACTTCTTCGAGGTGGATCGTCGCTGGATCACGCTGGCGGCGCTGTCCGCGCTCGCCGACGATGGCGCGATCGAACGCCAGCGTGTTGCCGAGGCGATCGCGAAATATCGCCTCGACCCTGCCAAACCGAATCCGTTGAGGGTCTAGACCATGGAAATCAAGGTTCCCGACATCGGCGATTTCCATGACGTGCCGGTCATCGAGATCCACGTCAAGCCAGGCGATGCGGTCAAGGCCGAGGATGCGCTGATCACGCTCGAATCGGACAAGGCGACGATGGACGTGCCCAGTCCGGCCGCGGGCATCGTCAAGGAGGTGAAGGTCAAGCTCGGCGACAAGGTCTCCGAGGGCACGGCGATCGCCGTGCTCGAGCCCGAAGCGGCTGCCGAAGCGCCGGCATCCACAGGACAGGCGGCGCAGACGGCTCCGGCGCCTACGGGACGAACGGCTCCGACGCCCGTCGCTGAAGCAGCCGCCATGACGCCCCCCGCAACCCAGGCTGCGCCGGCGCCGCGGATGGCCGCGCCGGCCACATCCGGCCCCATGCCGCCGACGCCGACCATCGCGATCCTGCCGCCGCCGGTCAAGATGCCCTCGCCGGCCGAGATCGTCGCCGAGCTCGACGGCATGAAGTCCCATGCCAGCCCATCGGTGCGTCACTTCGCGCGCGAGCTGGGCGTCGATATCGGCAAGGTCGAAGGCACGGGGCCGAAGGGGCGCATCACCCATGATGATGTCAAGGCTTTCGTCAAGGCAGCGCTTGCAGGGGGTGCCGTGTCGCCAGCGCCGAATTTTGGCAGCGCAGGGTTGAATCTGCCGCCCTGGCCGCAGGTCGATTTCAGCAAGTTCGGGCCGATCGAGAGAAAGCCCCTGTCGCGCATCCAGAAGATCTCCGGGCCGAACCTCGCCCGCAACTGGGTGATGATCCCGGCGGTGACCTATCACGAGGAGGCCGACATTACCGATCTGGAAGCCCTGCGCGTGACCCTCAACAAGGAAAACGAGAAAGCCGGCATCAAGATCACGATGCTCGCGTTCATCATCAAGGCGTGCGTCGCGGCGCTGAAGAAATATCCGGAACTCAACGGCTCGCTCGACGGCGACGAGCTGATCTACAAGCACTACTGGCATATCGGCTTCGCCGCCGATACCCCGAACGGTTTGGTTGTGCCGGTGCTCAAGGATGCCGACAAGAAGGGTGTCATCGAGATTGCGCAGGAAACCGCGGAACTGGCAAAAAAGGCGCGCGACGGCAAGCTCGCACCGGCCGAGATGCAGGGCGCGACCTTCACGATCTCGTCGGTCGGCGGCATCGGCGGCACGGCCTTTTCGCCGATCGTCAATGCGCCGGAGGTGGCGATCCTCGGTGTGTCCAAGTCGACGATGAAGCCGGTGTGGAACGGCAAGGAGTTCGTGCCGCGGCTGATGCTGCCATTGTCGCTCTCGGCGGACCACCGCGTCATCGACGGCGCGCTGGCGACGCGCTTCAGCGCCTATCTCGCCCAACTGCTCGGCGATTTCCGCAGGGTGCTGCTATGAAGCCGGACATCGAAACCGAAATGCTGGTGCTCGGCGCTGGCCCGGGCGGCTACTCGGCCGCCTTCCGCGCCGCCGATCTCGGCATGAAGACCGTGCTGGTCGAGCGTTATCCGAGCTTGGGCGGCGTCTGCCTCAATGTCGGCTGCATTCCCTCGAAGGCGCTCTTGCACGTCGCGGCGGTGATCGAGGAAGCGCAGCACGTCTCCTCTACTGGGGTGACCTTCGCCGCGCCGCGAATCGACATCGAAGGCTTGCGCGCTCACAAGGAGAAAGTCGTCGGCAAGCTCACCGCCGGCCTTGCCGGCATGGCGAAAGCGAGGAAGGTGGAGATCGTGCGCGGCTATGGCCACTTCCTTGACACCCATCATCTCGAGGTCGAACTCACCACGGGTACGGGGCAGGACAAGACCGGCGAGAAGAAGGTCGTGCGCTTCGAAAAGTGCATCATCGCCGCGGGCTCCTCGGCGGTGCACCTGCCCTTCCTGCCGGACGATCCCCGCATCGTCGATTCGACTGGCGCGCTCGCGCTGCCCTGTGTGCCGAAGAAAATGCTCGTCATCGGCGGCGGCATCATCGGCCTGGAGATGGCCACGGTCTACTCGACGCTGGGCGCCCGGGTCGATGTCGTCGAGATGCTCGATGGCCTGATGCAAGGGCCGGATCGCGATGCGGTGAAGGCCTGGGAAAAGCAGAACGCTCACCGCTTCGAGCGGATCATGCTGAAGACCAAGACCACCGCGGTCGAGGCGAAGGACGATGGTCTATGGGTGACGTTCGAAGGCGAAAACGCACCGCCTAAGGCGCAGCGCTACGACCTGATCCTGCAGGCGGCCGGGCGCAGCCCCAACGGGAAGAAGATCGGCGCCGAGAAGGCGGGTGTTGCGGTCGATGAGCGTGGTTTCATCCCGGTCGATGGCCAGATGCGCACCAACGTGCCGCACATCTTCGCCATCGGCGACATCAATGGCCCGCCGATGCTGGCTCACAAGGCGGTGCATGAAGGCCATGTCGCCGCCGAAGCCGCCGCCGGGCAGAAGGCGCATTTCGATGCGACGGTGATTCCCGGCGTGGCCTACACACACCCGGAAGTCGCCTGGGTCGGCCTCACCGAAGACGAGGCGAAAAAGCAGGGCAGGGCGGTGGAAGTAGCCAAATTCCCCTGGGCGGCATCGGGCCGGGCGCTGGCTATGGGCGCCGACCAGGGCTTCACCAAGCTGGTCTTCGATGCCGAGACCCACC
>JBKBOI010000137.1:0-4452 GCA_046294935.1 Rhodocyclaceae bacterium | reverse complement strand
AGGGCACCCATTCGCGTCTCGCCGTGGGAACGCAGCTGACCCGCGAGGAAATGTTGCGGCTGGCGCTGATGTCCTCGGAGAACCGTGCTGCGTCGGCGCTGTCGCGCCATTATCCGGGCGGCCGCGCGGCGTTCGTCGCGGCGATGAACGCCAAGGCGAAGATGCTCGGCCTGACCGATACCCGCTTCGCCGATCCTACTGGCCTGACGCCCGAGAACGTCTCTTCCGCGCGCGATCTGGTCAAGCTCGTCAATGCCGCCCATCAGTATCCGCTGATACGTGAATTCACCACCACCGACGAATACCAAGTCGTCGTCAATGGCCGCGCGCAGATTTTTCGCAACACCAATGCGCTGGTGAAAAACGAGCAGTGGAACATCGGCCTGTCGAAGACCGGTTTCATCTCCGAGGCGGGCAAATGCCTGGTGATGCAGGCCTGGCTCGCCAACCGGCCGCTGATCATCGTGTTGCTCGATTCCCGGGGCAAGCTCACCCGCATTGCCGACGCCCAGCGCATCAAGCGCTGGATCGAAACCACCGTTGCCAGCAATGCAGGCATGATTCGCGGCTGAGGTGCCGTTCCACCAGCGCCGAATTCGATGAAGGTCGCCCTGTTCATCACCTGTCTTGTCGACCTGATGCGCCCGAAGATCGGCTTCGCGGCCATCGAGCTCATCGAAGCCGCCGGCTGCGAGGTCGTCGTGCCGCCGACACAAACCTGCTGCGGTCAGCCAGCCTGGAACAACGGCGACCATGCCGCGGCGGCGCGGCTGGCGAAAAAAGTCATCGCCGAATTCGAAGCCTATGAATATGTCGTCGCGCCTTCCGGCTCGTGCGCCGATCACATCAAGAGCGAATATCCGGTCATCCTCGCCGACGAGCCCAAGTGGCATGAGCGTGCCGTCGCACTGGCCAGCCGGGTCCATGAGCTGACCGATTTCCTCGTCAATGTGGCGAAACTCGAGACGGTGCCAGGTAAGTTCGCTGGCCGCGTCACCTATCACGATTCCTGCACTGGCTTGCGCAGCCTCGGCATCAAGGCGCAGCCGCGCATGCTGCTCGCCAAGCTGCCGGGCGTCGAGCAAGTCGAGATGGATGGTGCCGAGGAGTGCTGCGGCTTCGGCGGCACGTTCTCGGTCAAGTTCGGGGAAATCTCGGCCGCGATCGCCGAGCGCAAATGCGGCTGCGCCCGTGCCACTGGTGCCGAGGCCATCGTCGGCGGCGATCTCGGGTGCCTTCTCAACATCGAAGGGAGGCTTCGGCGCATGGGTGACGAGCACACGCGTGTGCTGCACATCGCCGAAGTGCTGACGGCCAGGGAGTGAGCATGCGCGAAGCTTTCCGGGCGCGCCGTTTCAAGGGCAACAGCGAAGCCGCGCTGGCCAATCCGGTGTTGCAGGCCAGCATGAGAAAGGCCAAGGGCAAGTTCGTCGACAAGCGCGCGATCGCCATTCGGGAGCTCGACGACTTCGAGGCCACCCGCGAGGCGGCGAAGGCGATCCGCAACCGCGTCATCGAGAACCTCGACCTGTGGCTGGAAAAGTTCGAGCAAACCGCCACTGCGCGCGGCGCGAAGGTCTTGTGGGCCAAGGACGGCGCCGAGATCTGCCGCCTGGTGGTCGACATCGCAAAGCGGCATGGCGTCAAGAAAGCCGTCAAATCGAAATCGATGCTCTCCGAGGAGGCGGGGCTCAATCTGGCGCTGGCCGCCGCCGGCATCCAGCCGGTGGAGACCGACCTGGGCGAATACATCCTGCAGATCAACGGCAACGAACCGCCCTCGCACATCATCGCGCCGGTCGTGCACAAGAGCCTCGACGAAGTCGCCGACCTCTTTCATGCCACCCATCGCACGCCGCGCAAGACCGACATTCCCGCGCTCACCCGCGAGGCGCGCGAAGTGCTGCGCGAACACTTCGTCACGGCCCAGATGGGCATCTCGGGTGGCAATTTCCTGATCGCCGAAACCGGCTCGGTGGCACTCGTCACCAACGAGGGTAACGGCCGCATGGTCACCACCCTGCCACGCGTGCATGTGGTGATCACCGGCATCGAGAAGGTGATCCCGACCCTGGAAGACCTCGCGACGCTGATGCGCCTCTTGCCGCGTTCGGCCACCGGTCAGTCGATCTCCAACTACGTCTCGGTGCTCACCGGAACCAAGGCGGAAGGCGAGTCGGACGGCCCAGAGCATCTGTATTTCATCCTCGTCGACAACGGCCGGGCCGATCTCGTCGGCTCGGAATTCCAGGACATGCTGCGCTGCATCCGCTGCGGCGCCTGCATGAACCACTGCCCTGTCTATCAGACCATCGGTGGCCAGGCCTACGGCTGGGTCTATCCCGGGCCGATGGGCTCGGTGCTCACCCCGCTTTTCACCGGGCTGGAGAACGCGCTCGATCTGCCGCATGCGGCCACCCTGTGCAACCAGTGCGGCGTCGTCTGCCCCGTCAAGATTCCGCTCCCCGACTTGCTACGCAAACTGCGCGAAAAACAGGTGGAGAAGCACCTGCGGCCGTGGGCCGAACGCATCGCCTTGCGGCTGTGGGCCTGGGTGGCGAGCCACCCGGCGCTGTATGCACTTTGCACCCGCCTTGTGGTGCGGTATCTGACGTGGCTTGCAGACGGCAAACAAAGCATATCTGCGCTCGGCGCAGCACCCGAGTGGACGAAGGGGCGTGACTTCCCCGCGCCGGAAGGCAGAACTTTTCGCGAACTCTACGCCCAACGGAGGCGTAACCCATGAGCAGCCGCGAGGACATCCTCGGGCGCGTGCGCGCGCGGCTTGACCGCACTCCGGAAAACGCGGCGGCCGGCCGCGCTGCGCTGGAAGCGGCGCTGCGCGAGAAAACGCAAGGGCCGCGTCCGGCGATGCCAGCGCAAAGGTCGGCGCTGGTGGAACGGCTCGTCGAGAAATCGCTCGGCTTTTCGAGCACCGTCGATCGCATCGGCACCTACGCCGAGGCACCCGCCGCCGTCGCCCGCTATCTGACGGGCCAGGGGTTGCCGTCCAAAGCCGTGATCTGGCCGGCGTTGGCCGGTCTCGACTGGTCAAGGGCAGGGCTCTCGGTCGAGGCTCGCGGCGCGACCGATGCCGACCTCGTCGGCATCACCGGCTGTTTCTGCGCCATTGCGGAGACGGGCACGCTGATGCTGGCGAGCGGGGTGGAGACGCCGGCTTCCGTGAGCCTGCTGCCCGAGACCCATGTCGCGCTGGTGGCCGCCTCGCGCATCGTCGCCGGCATGGAAGAAGCGTTCGCGCTCGCCCGCGCCGAACTCGGGCAACTGCCGCGTGCGGTCAATTTCATCTCGGGTCCCTCGCGCACCGGCGACATCGAACAGACCATCGTGCTCGGCGCGCACGGCCCCTACCGGGTGCATCTGATCCTGCTGATGAATGAATAGAGGCTGTCAACCTTTCTGAAACGGCCGGCGTTACTGGTTGCAATGCTTCAACCGAACGGAGAAAAACGCACCATGTATGCCCGCATCCAATTCGTCAGTCCCGGCTCGCGCGAGAGGTATTCCTGGGTGATCGATACCAGCCGCGAGACGGTCGATCACTGGCAGCATGCCCATCCGGAAGCCGAGGATCTGGTCGTCACCCCCTTGGACGAGCGAGAAGGGTTGGAAGCGCTGTTCTGGCAGAAGTGCCTGTATCACGACGTGTTTTTCGAGCGCTCGCCGAGCCGCGAAGTACGCGAGCGTGGCGAGGCGGAGCTGGCCGAGATTCTCGATCTCGCCGGCCGCTTGCCGAAAGGCCGGGCAGCCGAGCTATGGAACCGCTGCATGGAATTCCGCTTCGGCAGCGATCCCGTCGCCAAGAGCGACTACCATCATCGTTTGCCGACTTGAGAGGCCGGGGAGAGGCGCTGGCGCAATGCTTTTTCGGCCTCCATCACCGCTAGCCCCGCGAGGCCGACCGCGGCGATTTCGCCCCAGGCCGAAAGACCGATCGCTGCGGTGTCGAAGAGCTGCTGGAAGATCGGCAGGTAGGTAAACGCCAGCTGCAAGAGCAGCATTCCCACGGCGCCAGCCCACACCCACGGGTTCGAGAACGGTGCAACGCGCCATAGTGGCTGGGCGAGCGAGCGGCAGTTGAACAAAAACGCCGTCTCGATCATCACGAAGACATTCACCGCGATGGTGCGTGCCTCGGCAAGCGTGGCGCCGCGTTCCAGGGCCAGCATGAACAGGCCGAAGGCCGCCGCCAGCATCAGCGTGCCAAGGAGCAGCACGCGCTGGATCAACACGTGATCGAGGATCGGCGCGGTGGGCGGCCGCGGCGGACGGTGCATCACGTTACGCTCCTTGGGCTCGAAAGCGAGCGGCAGGCCGAGCAGCACCGCGGTGGTCATGTTGATCCAGAGAATCTGCAGGGGCGTGATCGGCAGCGTCGTGCCGGCGGCGATCGCGGCGAGGATCACCAGGCCTTCGCCGAAATTGGTCGGC
>JBKBOI010000136.1:0-4497 GCA_046294935.1 Rhodocyclaceae bacterium | reverse complement strand
CACTGCCCTCGCATCGTGTGATGCGCACGCTGCAGCAGATCATGGCCTGGCGCGGCAAGCCGCAAGTCATTCGCTGCGACAACGGGCCGGAGTACATCAGCGCCGCGCTGCTGAACTGGGCCAGTGCCCGCGGTATCCACATCGAGCACATCCAGCCCGGCAAGCCCCAACAGAACGCCTACGTGGAGCGCTTCAACAGGACTGTGCGCTATGAGTGGCTGTCGCAGTACCATTGGTGCGATCTTGATGAGGTCCGCGAGTTTGCCACGCAATGGATGTGGCGCTACAACCACGAGCGCCCGAACATGGCCTTGGGCGGCATCACCCCAAAACAGCGGCTGGCCATGGCCGCATAGCTCTACTTCTCGGAGCGCTGGATTTCGGGGGGATTACCGAAGGAATACGGGATGGTCGCAAGCATGAGCCGCAAGGGAAATTGTGGGGAAAACGCGCGAAGCGTAGTTTCGCGAGCCGCTAGGCGAGAGGGCGAAGCCCGGCACAATGCCTGTTCGGAAAGCTTCTTCAATAGCTTGAAGAATGAGCGGGTGCATGGCACCCGCTACGGCACGCGGGCTGAAGCCGAGGCTGACGTCTTTGACTACATCGAGCCGTTCTACAATCGGAAGCGCCTGCATTCCACGCTCGGCTACGCCTCGCCCGCGAAGTACCTGGAGAACTGGATCAGCGCTCAACATGAAGAGAAATTGGCGCCCTAATGCCGCAGGGTTGGAAGACGAAAAACAGAGGGAAGCTCAGTTCAGTTACTCGGGTGACTTCGAATCGATTACCAGAGTCACCGGACCATCATTGACCAGGCTGACGCGCATCTCGGCTCCGAATTTTCCGGTCGGGACGTGACGTCCCAAGGCGGTAGAAAGGCGCGCGACGAACAGACTGAACAACGGAGCTGAAAAATCGGCGCTGGCGGCACGGCACCAGGAAGGGCGATTGCCTTTCTTCACCGAGGCATGGAGCGTGAATTGCGAGACGGCGAGGATTTCGCCGCCGGCCTCGATCACATTGCGGTTCATCACCCCGTGGTCATCGGCAAAAATGCGCAATCCCACCAGCTTGCGCACCATCCAGTCGATGTCGGTCGGACCGTCGCTGGCCTCGAAACCGGCAAACACCAGCATGCCGTGGCCGATGCGGCCACACGTTTCACCTGCCGCCGTGACGGAGGCTTCGTGGACGCGCTGTATGACGACTCTCATGTTGGGCAGTATACCGGCCCGTGACGTGTGAACTGCTAGCATTCGCACATGCTCTACGTTCATCATGGCAATCGCCCCGAGCGGCTCGCCGCTTCATTGGCAGAGGTCCTGCGGCGCGATCCCCTGCCGCTGGGCGAATGCGAGACCGTGCTCGTGCCATCGACTGCGCTGGCCCGCTGGCTGGAGTTCCGTCTCGCCGACGGATTGGGGATCGCAACGCAGGTGCGTAGTGCATTCCCGGCCGCCCATGTCTGGCATCTGTTTGGCCGTGTGCTGCCAGACGTGGCGGCGGACGATCCCTTCGATCGGGAGACGATGCAATGGCGTCTGCTGCGGCTGATCGGGGAGAGTCGCGCGGCCGAGATTCGTCATTACCTCGAAAACGATGACGGTGCGCGCCAGTTCGAATTGGCGCAACAAATCGCTGTGCTGTTTGGCCGCTATCTGGTCGAACGTCCGGACTGGCTCGCGGCCTGGAGCGCGGGCCGCCGGCTTGGGCTCGGTGCGGACGAGTCCTGGCAGGCGGACCTTTGGCGGGCATTGCTCGGAGATTTGCCGCGGGTGGCGACGGAACACCCGCGCGAGCGCTTTCTGGCCGCGCTTCGTGATCGGCCCGATGCGCGCGCGTGTCTGCCGCGCCGCCTCTTCCTGTTCTGTGTCGAGGCGATGCCGGAACTTTACTGGACGGTCTATGTTGCGCTGGCATCGTGGATCGATGTGCACGTGTTCTTGCTGGCACCGTGCCGGGAATACTGGGGCGACATCGAACGGTTGCGCGAGCGTCTGCGTCTGGAGATCGAGCGGCCGGAAGCGGCGGTGCTCTACGAGAGTGGCCATCCGCTGCTCGCCTCGCTCGGTCGGGCCCGTCAGTACGCGGTAGTGCGTCTTGCCGATGCGCTCGCCCAGGTGGCAAGCAAAGAAGACGATGATTTCGTCACGCCTCCCGATACGCTGCTGGGAACCTTGCAATCCGACATCCTCGAATTGACCACGAGCAAGGCTTCGGCCGATCACACTCTCCAGGTGCATGCCTGCCATGGAGCACAGCGTGAGGCGGAAGTCCTGCACGACCGCCTGCTCGAACTGTTCGAGCTTGTTCCAGACTTGCAGCCGGCCGACATCCTGATCCTCACCCCCGACATCGAAACCTACGGGCCGATCGTCGCGGCGGTGCTGGCGAATGCGCCGCCGCCGCGGCGGTTGCCCTGCACGGTGGCCGACCGGCCGCTGGCCACGCTTTCGCTGTGGCGGGCACTACGGCCACTGTGTCTCGTTGCTGCCGGCGATCTCGATGCCGAGAGCGTGCTCGCGCTGCTGGAAGAGCCGGCGCTCTCGCGCGCGTTCGAGATCGCCGACGAAGATCAGCCGCGGCTGCGCGACTGGGTGTCGACTGCCGCCATTCGCTGGGGGATCGATGGTGCGGCGCGGGCGCGGCGCGGCTTGCCGGCGGACGATGCCTTTGGCTGGCGCGCCGGCCTGAAGCGCTTGCTGCTCGGCGTCGCGCTGCCAGATACGACCGAACGGCTCTGGCAGGACATGTTGCCGGTGACGGGCATCGAGGGCGAGAGCGCAGCGCTCTTGGGGCGCTTTGCGCAGTTCGTCGAAGCGCTTTTCGAGCTCAATGCAAAATTCGCAGGTGGCAAGACGGCCATGCAATGGTCTTCATTGCTGGCCGAGACTTTCGAACGCTGCCTGCTGCCCGACGAGACCGAAGAAGCCCAAGCACGGCGGCTGCGCGATGCCTTGAGGCGGATCGGCAGGCAGGCCGATCTCGCCCGCTGCGGTGTTCTGCTGCCTTTGCGCGTGATATTGCTCGAGCTCGACAGACGACTGGCCGAGCATGCGCCGGCGCAGGCATTCATGTCTGGCAGTGCGACGATTGCCGCCCTGCAGCCGGGGCGTCCCGTCGCCGCACGCGTCGTCTGCCTCGTCGGCATGAACGATGGCAGTTGGCCGCGGCCACGGACGACGCCGGGCTTCGACCTGCTGACGGCCCATCCTCGCATGGGGGATCGCAATCCGCGGGGCGAGGAGCGCTATGCTTTCCTGGAAATGTTGTTGTGCGCGCGCGATGCGGTGATCGTCACATACACCGGACATGATCCGCGCAGCAATCTCGAATTGCCGCCGGCACCGCCGCTGGCCGAACTGATCGATGTCGTCGCCGCGATGACCAGCCGAAGCGCCCAGGAGGTGGTGGTGCAGCATCCGTTGCAGCCGTTTGGCGTTGCCTACTTCGATGGGCGGGATGCACGGCTGTCCAGCTATGATGCTGAACATTGCCCACCGGCGAGGACACAGGCGGCGCCCCCCTTCATCGCCGAGGGCCTGCGGATTCGGAAAGTCGCGGGAGAGGAGCTCGATCTCGCGGTTCTGCAGCGTTTTTTTTCGCATCCGGTCAGATTCTTCCTGCGCGAACGTCTGGGCATCCATCTGGAAGAACGTGATGCGCTGCTGGAGATTCACGAACCCTTCGTTCCCGACGCGCTGGAACGCTATCGACTCCGCGAGGCCTATTTCGAGGCGCTGAGCGCAGGAAAGGCCGAGGAAGAAGCGCGCGAGTCGCTACGCGCACGCGGCTGGCTGCCAGTCGGCGTGGCCGGTGACCTGGTCGCGCAAAGCGCCCATCAGGATGCTTTGAAACTGTGGCATCGGGTGCGGCGACGTCTTACGGCCCGGCCCATCGGGGACTTCCAGATTGCACATGGCGCTCACGGCGTGTGCCTGACCGGCCGCATCAGTGGATTGACCGAGCAGGGACTGTTGCGGGTGCGCCACGGGGATCTGCGGGCGAAGGACGGGTTGCGGTTGTGGATCGACCATTTGCTGCTCAACGTGACGGCGCCCGATGGCGTGCCGGCAACGAGCATGCTGATCACGCGCGATGCGACCTTGCAACTTGGTCCCGTGCCGCAAGCGCGAGCGTTGCTCGACGAGTTGCTGGCATGGTATCGAGCCGGACTGGAACGCGCCTTGCCGTTTTATCCCGAAACCGCCTGGGCCTGGCTGGCGAACAAGAACGTGAGAGCGGCCTGGGAGGGCGATCCCTACCATGATCGTCCTGGTGAGCAAGACGATGTCTATCTGCGGCTATATCTGCGCGACCGGGCCGATGATCCGTTGGGTGAGGAATTCCAGCGACTGGCCAGGGCGATTTTCGGCCCACTGCGCGAGGCGCTGAAAATCGGCGATGGCTGAACGGCACGTCATGGCGTTGAAATCGCCTTTCGATATCGAATTGCGCGGCATGCGGCTCATCGAGGCCGGCGCCGGTACCGGCAAG
>JBKBOI010000135.1:0-4508 GCA_046294935.1 Rhodocyclaceae bacterium | reverse complement strand
TGGCGCTGCTCCACAGAGGCGTCAGCGAAGCGACGACCGGGAAGGCATCATCCGGCGCAAAGACGCGCAGCCGCAAACGCCAATTGTGCGTGAGCGAGAGCAAGTGACTGACGGCAGCGAAACGAGGCGATCGCCCGGCGCTGAAATCGACCAGATCCGTCCTGCCATAGGTCACATAATCGACCCCGCACAGATCGAGCAACTGCTCGAAGCGCAGATCCGGATGATCTCGCAGCGTCTTGGCGACATCGAAATAATCGGCGGCTGCGACTTCGAGCGTCACCTCGCCACCGGCCAACGTGAGTTTTTGGATGCGCCCAGGGAAGATTTCCTCGAGGTGCCTGCACAGTCGTTCCAGCTTGGCGCTCATGATGATGATTGCAGATTCGAAAACAGCAGCGGGTTAGCGGGCGATGGTGCAAGTCCGATTGATTTTGTTTTGCAGCTGAATGATGCCATAGAGCAACGCTTCGGGCGTCGGTGGGCAACCCGGGACATAGATGTCGACCGGAATGACCCGGTCGCAACCCCGCAATACGGAATATGAATAATGGTAGTAGCCACCGCCATTGGCACAGGATCCCATCGAAATGACCCAACGCGGCTCGGCCATCTGGTCATAGACGCGACGCATCGCGGGGGCCATCTTGTTGGTCACCGTGCCGGCGACGATCATCACATCCGACTGTCGAGGGCTGGGACGGAAGACTATGCCGAAGCGGTCGAGGTCATAACGGGACACGCCGGTGTGGATCATTTCGATCGCACAGCACGCCAATCCGAATGTCATCGGCCACAGCGAGCCGGTGCGCGTCCAGTTGATGACCTTATCGAGCGTAGTGGTGACGAATCCTTCCTGCAGTACGCCTTCGATACTCACTTGCTCACTCCCAATCGAGGGCGCCCTTGAGCCAGGCCCAGATGAAACCGACGATCAGAATCCCCATGAAAATGAACATCTCCACGAAACCGAACGTTCTGACCGCGTCATTCTGCGCGCCAACGAATTCCTGATAGATCGCCGCCCAGGGAAACATGTAGGCGACTTCCAGATCGAAGATGATGAAGGCGATCGCGACGAGGTAATAGCGCACGTCGAACTTCATGCGCGCATCCTCGAACGCATTGAAGCCGCATTCGTAAGGAGTGAGTTTGTCAGGATCGGGCCGATGCGGACCAACGAGCCGCCCGATGATGATGGGCACGCAACCGAAGATCAGGGCAACGAAAATGAATATCAGGATGGGGAAATAGTTTTCCAGCATTCAACGATCCCTCGTTGCCTTCTGCATCATGATCATCCCCCTCGTTGTCTTTTGGTGCCGACGGCGAGACTCGAACTCGCACAGCTTTCGCCACTACCCCCTCAAGATAGCGTGTCTACCAATTCCACCACGTCGGCTTTGCCATTCACCCCAGTCGAGCAGCGATTCATGGATGCTGCCCGACCGAAGGTTGGGTTGATTGTCAGGACGCGGATTTTACCCGCATTCCTCGCTTCTTGTCGTCACTGCGGAATATTTTTTGCCTTCGATTCACCCTGCGCGTCTTGCGATGCGGGTGCGACGGGAACGACGGATTCCGTCTTGACCGCATCGGTCACGCTGGCATCCGCGGCGACGGGACGCTGGCTCGCCATGTAAGCCAGCGACAAGCTGGTGAGGAAGAAGATCGTCGCCAGCACTGCGGTCGACCGCGAGAGAAAGTTGGCCGAACCGGTGGCGCCGAACAAACTGCCCGACGCCCCGCTGCCGAACGCCGCTCCCATGTCGGCACCCTTGCCATGCTGAAGGAGCACCAAACCGATCACGGCGATGCCGACGAGGATATGCACGGTCAGTGTAATGGTGAAGAGGATGTTCATGAATTTTCCTCAACAGGCCGCCGCGCAGATGGCGACGAAATCTGCCGCAACCAGTGAAGCTCCACCGATCAAGCCGCCATCGATGTCGGCTTGCGCCATCAATTCGCGCGCATTGGCCGGCTTCATGCTGCCGCCATAGAGGATGCGCAAGCCGGCCGCCACCGAAGCATCATCACGTGCAACGCGCGCACGGATCATGGCATGCACCTCCTGAGCCTGGGCCGGTGTCGCGGTGCGCCCGGTACCGATCGCCCAGACCGGCTCATAGGCCACGACCGCATTTGCCAGCGCAGCCACCCCGCAGCGATCAATGACGGCGTTCAACTGGCGCGTAACGACCTCCGCGGTCACGTTGCGCTCCCGCTCGTCGAGCGTCTCACCGACGCAGACGATCGGAATCAATCCAGACTGCAGCGCAGCCGCAGTCTTTGCCGCCACGATCGCATCGCTTTCACCATGGTAGGTGCGACGCTCTGAGTGGCCGACGATCACATATTTGCAACCGAAATCGACGAGCATCGCAGCGCTCACCTCGCCGGTATAGGCACCCTGCGCATGCTCGGAGACATCCTGGGCGCCCCAGGCCACATTGCTGCCCTCGAGCAATTCGCCGACCTGAGCGAGATAGGGATAGGGAACGCAGACGGCGATATCGATGTCCATTCCTGCAACACCCGCGCGCACGTCGTGGAGCAATTCGGCATTGCTCTTTTGGCTGCCGTGCATCTTCCAGTTACCGGCGACGAATTTTCTACGCATCATCTGTTCCAGCGAGTCCCAAAGCCTTGCATTATAGTGATGCGCTTTCGAATGCGTCAATTCGCACCCCACCCTTCTTGAAGGAGTCTCGCATGTCCCCGACGTCCTCGAGCGTCATCGTCGAGGTCCACGACAAGGTGGGCCTGATCCGCATCAACCGGCCGGAGGCGCTCAACGCCATCAATGACGAAGTCATCGACGGCATCGGTCGCGCCGTGGCCGGATTCGCAGCAGACGAGACCATCGGCTGCATCGTCCTGACCGGCGGCGAGAAGGCTTTCGCAGCCGGCGCCGACATCGCAGCGATGAAAGATTTCGCTTACATGGACGCCTACAAGAGCGATTTCATCACGCGCAACTGGAGATGCATCGAGGCCTGCCGCAAGCCGATCATCGCCGCGGTGGCCGGCTATGCGCTCGGCGGCGGATGCGAGATCGCGATGATGTGCGACATGATCTATGCCGCTGAAAATGCCAAATTCGGCCAGCCAGAAATCAAGCTCGGCACACTGCCGGGCGCCGGTGGCACGCAGCGCCTGCCGCGCGCCGTCGGTAAGGCGAAAGCGATGGATCTATGCCTGACCGGTCGCATGATGGATGCCGTCGAGGCGGAACGCTGCGGCCTCGTGGCGCGTGTCTTTCCGACCGAGAGACTGATCGAGGAGACGCTCGCCGCCGCACAGACCATCGCTTCATACTCGCTGCCGGTGGTGATGATGATCAAGGAAGCGGTCAATCGCGCTTTCGAAACGCCCCTGAGCGAAGGTCTGCTGTTCGAGCGCCGCAGCTTCCATGCCAGCTTCGCGCTGGATGACCAAAAGGAAGGCATGGCCGCCTTCCTTGAAAAGCGCCCGGCACGATTCCGCAATCGTTGATGACAATCGGCGCTGGCGGGACGGCACCCTCAGTCTTGGGCGAGCACCTGGCGGATCTGCTCCAGCGTCGAAGGATCGTCGATCGTCGTCAGATCACCTGGATCGCGGCCTTCGGCCAATGCCTGGATCGAGCGGCGCAGCATCTTGCCTGAGCGCGTCTTCGGCAAGCCGGTGACGAAATGCACGCGCTTGGGTCGGGCGATCGGGCCGAGAAGGTCATCGACGGTCTTCTTGACTTCGGCCTCCAGTGTCGCACGCAGTTTTGGAGTAGCGATCCTCGCCGCATCCTTGACGACGGCGAAAGCCACCGGTTCCTGCCCTTTGAGCTGATCGTTCACTCCGACGACGGCCACTTCGGCGATCGCCGGATGTGCCTGCACGGCCTCTTCGATTTCACGCGTGCCGAGGCGGTGCCCGGCGACGTTGATCACGTCGTCGGTGCGGCCGAGGATGAAGTGGTAGCCCTCCTCGTCCTTGATGCCCCAGTCGAACGAGGAATAGACCAGCGGTTCCTTGAACAGACTGAAATAGGTGCTGACGAAGCGCTCGTCCTGCCCCCAGACCGTCGACAGGCAGCCAGGCGGCAACGGCGGGACGACGCCGACGATACCCTTCTCGTTCGGCCCGCATTCCGTGCCATCCTCGCGAAAAATGCGCAAGTCGTAACCAAACACCGGGAAGGAGGGCGAGCCGAACTTGATCGGCGTCTTTTCCACGCCAGGCACGGCCGAGAGCATCGGCCAGCCGGTTTCGGTCTGCCAGTAGTTGTCGATCACCGGCCGACCGAGTGCCTCGCTGATCCATTTGTGGGTCGGTTCATCCAAGGGTTCGCCGGCAAGGAATAGGTGCTTGAGCGAGGAAAGGTCATATTTCTTCAAATAGGCTGGATCCTGCTTTTTCAGCACGCGGATCGCGGTCGGCGCCGAGAACATCACATTGATCTTGTATTTCTCGACCAGGCTCCACCAGATGCCGGCATCGGGACGGATCGGCGTGCCTTCGTACATCAC
>JBKBOI010000134.1:0-4562 GCA_046294935.1 Rhodocyclaceae bacterium | reverse complement strand
CGCACGACGCGCTGGATCCCGGTCCCAGCATCGTGCCGGGAAATGACTGAAACGTCGACAAACACTTTCCGCGGACGGAGCGTCGCACTTCTATGTTCGGACAGCGACTTCCTGTCCGAGCGGATTTTCGCTGCCGTCATCCATCTGGTCAGCCACCATTCCTGAGCCCGCGCAATCAGCGCACTACCAGTCATACCGTCTTCTCCTGATATGACCGGTACGCCTCATCAAGGTCATCGAAGAGAATCAGCTTCCCCTCGTGCAAGACACCTATTCGTTGGCAGTGCTCTCGGATGTTATGAGTCTCGTGGGATACGATCACAAAGGCGCGATCGCTACGCTTGAGGAAGAGTTCTACTTGGCATTTGGCATGAAAGCGCGCATCGCCAACCGAGATCACCTCATCAATCAGATAGCAATCAAACTCGATGGCCATGGAAATGGCGAAAGCCAGCCGCGCGCGCATGCCCGAGGAGTAGCTTTTGACCGGTTCGCGGAAATATTCCCCCAGCTCGGCAAACTCCTGCACGTAGTCGATCTTGTCGCGGTAATCGACGCCATACACACGACAGATGAATTTGAGATTGTCCAGCCCCGTCAGACTGCCTTGAAAAGCGCCGCCAAAAGCAAGGGGCCACGAGATGCTCATTCCTCGATGAATCGTGCCCCTATCTGGTCTTTCGGCGCCCGAGAGGATGCGGATGAGTGTGGATTTCCCTGCCCCGTTGCGACCAAGAATGCCAATTTTCTCTCCCGGTCGAATGCTTAAGTCGATCCCGTCCAACACGGTGTGTATGCCGCCACGGGTTGGATAGCTTTTGCGGACTCCGCTGAGCTGGATCATTCGGGCTGCACCCTCCGACTGGTTTCACGTACCAGCGCCAGACCGATCAAGAGCATTACTAAATTGATCGTGGCAAAATAGGCCGGATTTTCATAGGTGGGAATGACTTCGCCGAAGTAACCATGACGAATCATTTCCACCCCATGCACCATGGGGAACCACAAAATGGCTTCCTGAGCCGCTTTGGGGAGCCAGTGCACCATGAACACGGCCCCAGAAAGGGGAAACAGGAGATAGGTGATGACATGCCAGACGCGCTCGAAGGTCTCCGAGCGTTCGGAGATGGCGCCGACGATCAACCCCAGCGCCAGAGAGAACCAGGCCAGCAGAAACCAACCGCCGATGACTGGCCACAGGTCGCTTGGCCATTGCATGGCGCCGATGCTAGCAAAAAACACAGTCAGCAGGGCGAACGACGCCGTCGCCCCGACCCACTCCAGAACGATGCGTGAGAGAAAGATATCGATGACCTTGACGTTGCGGTGATACATCAGGGAGAGATTCGGCTCGATGGCCTTGGCACATCGGTTGGCGGTGTTGCGCCACATCAATACCGAGGAGTAGCCCGTGATGGCGAAGGCGATGATGGGGATGTTGGAAACCGTATGTAATTTCGCCAAATACCAGAGGCCGGCCACACCCAGCGTAAACAGCATGGGTTCGAGGATGATCCACAGCACGCCCAATCCGTGTCGGCCATAGCGCGTGATGACCTCGCGCAGCAGGAGCGCGTGGATGACGCGCATCTGGATGGCGAACGAACGGGAGAGTGAGGTTTCGGCCACGGTGCTCAATCCTGGTGCTCCTTGATGCCCGCAATCAGCATGGAAAGCACGCCCCAGGCGACGAGCCCGAGAACAAAAACCGCGAGGATGGCGCGCAGCCGACGCGGTTCCATCGCCGCATCCGGCAAACTGGGCTGAGCGATGCGCTCGAGATAAAGTTGCTGTCGCTGGGCTTCGTTGCGCGCCTGCTCAAGAGATGCCAGCGCGCTGGCAAGCTGTTTGTCGGCAAATTCTTTTTCCAGTGCCAGGCGCTGGAATTCGGCGGCCTTGCTCGCCAGCGAACGGCTGCTGCCGGCGACATGGGCCGATTCGCGCTCGATCTCCGCTTCCAGCATGCGGATACGGTTTCTCAGTGCTGGGATTTGCGGGTTGTGGGGGGCGGACGATTCCAATTGCGCAAGCTGTGTTTTGGTGGCAATGAGTTCGTCTTGCAGCTTGGCGACCTGTTGCAGCGGGATGGCGGATTGTTTTTCCGGATCGATCACGCCTTTCTGGTTACGGTAGGCGGCCAGGGCCAGGGCGGCGTTTTTCGCTTTTTCTTCCGCCAGCGCCACCTCGTTCGCGGCAAAACGAATCATGTCTTGCCGTGCGCGCTCGTTGAGCTGATTGACCAGTCTCTCGCTCATCTCCAGCAGGAGTTGATTGATCTTTTGTGCCTCCTCGGCGCTAAAGGCACGCACTGTTACCGTGGTGATTGAGGAAGTAGGATCGAGTTGTACACCCACCATTTTCTGGTAGTAGCGGTGCATGTTCTCGAAACTCGTATCCCAGTCCAAACCGGGGAAACGGCTAAGCAGATCGCCTTTTTGATAGGCGGCGCGAAGGTCGAGGGCCTTATCCAGCGCCCGCAGGGCATCGCGCGAGAGGATGAAGTCCCGGACGGTGTAGCTGTCATCCTGCGAGCGGGTAAAGCCCGTGCCCTTGAGCAGCATACCCAAGGGTGTGGCGGTTTGACGCTCCGGACTGCGCACTACGAAACGCGCCTCGGAGATGTAGACGTCGGCGGCCATGAAGCCGAAATAGAGGACCGCCAGCACCGTCGGAATGACGACGGTGAGCCAGAAGAGCCGATGGGTCTGCCAGAAATGGCGTAGGTTTTTATAGTCGAAGTGCATTTAGGGTTATCAGGGGGTGTTGTTGATCAGCTTTTCGATCTCGCCCACATGACGCCGTAGGGCGTATGGGTCGCCCCGCGTTTCGACGTTGAGGCGCAGCAACGGTTCAGTGTTGGAGCCGCGCAGGTTGAAGCGCCAGTCAGGAAATTCCAAGCTGAGGCCGTCGGTGAGGTCGACATGGGGCTGTTGTGGTACGAAGTGCGCCTTGACACGCTCCAGCACCGTCGTGATGTCATTCACACGGTAATTGATTTCTCCACTGCATGGGAAGGCCGTCATGCGCTCGCCTACCAGTTGGGAGAGAGGTTTGCCGGTACGACTCATGAGTTCGGCAACGAGCAGCCACGGGATCATGCCGCTGTCGCAGTAGGCAAAATCGCGGAAATAGTGGTGAGCGCTCATCTCCCCTCCATAGATGGCATTTTCCTGGCGCATCCGCTCCTTGATGAAGGCATGTCCTGTTTTGCTCTGGACGGGTATGCCTCCATTACGCTGGACGACATCGATGGTGTTCCAGGTAAGGCGTGGATCGTGGATGATCTTTTCTCCCGGATGTTTCCGGAGGAATGCTTCGGCCAGCAAGCCGACGATGTAATAGCCTTCGATGAAGGCTCCGGTCTCGTCGAAGAGGAAACAGCGGTCGAAATCGCCATCCCAAGCAATACCCAAGTCTGCGCCATATTCAACGACCGCTTTGGAGGTGGTGAGGCGCATTTCAGGCAAAAGCGGATTGGGTACGCCATCAGGGAAGTCCCCATCCGGTTCGGCTCGGATGAGTATCATGTCGAAAGGTAGATGTTTGGCCAGCTCGCGAATGACGAGGCCCGCCGTGCCATTGCCGGGATCGGCAACGATTTTGAGCGGCCGAAGCCGGGTAGGTTCGATGTAACCCATCAGATGCTTGATGTAGGTGGATTTGTCTGCATCCCGCATGATGACGCCAACCTTGGCGACTTCTTTCTCACTGGCTGACGGATGGGGGGCGGTGGCTAGCGAGGCAGCATGATCGCGAATGGCAAAAAGCCCGGTATCGCCGCTGACGGGTCGCGCGCCTTGACGCACCAGTTTCATGCCGTTGTAGCCTTTAGGATTGTGGCTGGCTGTGACCATGATCCCACCGCCAACCCCCTCGGCCTCGCGGTGAAAGGTGTGGAAGTAGACTTCCTCCGTACCGCATAGGCCGATGTCGATGACGTCCGCTCCCCCCGCGCAAAGTCCCTGCATGAGGGCATTGGCGAGCGATGGACTCTCATGACGGGCGTCATGACCTACGACGACCGCACCTGGGCAAACGATCTGGGCATAAGCACAGCCGATGCGCCATGCAAGGTCCTCGTCCAAGTCGTTGGGTACTTGGCCACGAATATCGTAGGCCTTGAAACATCGCCCGAGTTTATCGTTGATTTCATGCGCGGCCATAAACGTCCTCGAAACGCACGATGTCATCCTCGCCCAGGTAATCTCCGCTCTGCACTTCGATCATCACCAAGGGCAGAACCCCGGGATTGCTGACACGATGACGGTGGCCCGCGGGAATGTAGGTGGACTGATTGGCACCAACCAAAATTTCTGCCTCGCCATTGGTGACCTTGGCCATGCCCTGGACGACAATCCAGTGTTCGCTGCGGTGGTGGTGCATTTGCAGGCTCAGGCTCGCTCCGGGTTTGACGACGATGCGCTTGATCTTGTAGCGGTCACCTTCTTCCAGCACCGTGTAATCGCCCCATGGGCGGTGCACGGTGCGGTGCAGCTTGTGCGCTTCGTGGCCACTCGATTTGAGTTCATTGTAAAGATGCTTGACTTCCTGTGTTCTTGATT
>JBKBOI010000133.1:0-4581 GCA_046294935.1 Rhodocyclaceae bacterium | reverse complement strand
GTGGCACCAGCCGTAGCCGTGCCGGCTGCCGCGCCCAAGGCGCGCGCCGCCGGGCTGCTGCCAGCGGGCGAGAGTCGCGGCGGCCAAGGCTTCGAGATCGGCAAATTCGGCGCCTGCCGTCGGCACGATTTCCAGCTCGAAATTCCAGCTGATGCCGGGCGGCAGCGCTTCGAGGTTGAAGAGGTGGTCGTCTTTGGCCGCCAGGGTGCGCGCGTCGATGCTGACATGCTGGAAAAAGGTGGTTGGCGCTTTGGCTTCGAGCGGGTGGGCATGGGCAAAGCGCCAGGCCGAAGGGATGAACCCTCCTTGCTCGGCGCGTTGCGACTGGATGCCGCGGCTGGTGATGGCCCGCGGCAGTCGCCCGGCCAGGGCGCGGGCCGTGGCGATGAAGCAGCCGGCAAGCGTGCTGCCGCGTATCACCGGCCGACCTTGTCCGTCGCGCGCCAGCGGGCTGTCGACCAGACCATGGGGGTGGTTGCCGCCGATCGATAGGGCGCTTTCCTGGACGATGCGGGCAAATACGAGGGTGCGGTAAGGGGTCATCGGCGAGCCTCCGGTCGATGAGTGCTTGCGCGTTGCCAACGAAGGAAGTATTCGAGCAAGGCCTGCGCCTCGGCCAGCGACAGTTCGTCCAGCCGCGCGCGGAATTTCGCATAGTCTGGGGTTTCGACGAATCTTTTCCACGCCTTGCCGCCGTGCTTTTCCTTGGCTTCTTCGATCAGGCGGAAGACGTCTTCCAGTTCCTGGCGGCTGCGCGCGGCCTGCAAGCGGGCGCGAAAGTCGCCCCACTGACTGCTGCTGGGCGCGCCGAGGGCCTGGCCAAAAACCTCGACCCAGCGCCGGGCCTCGGCGCACAGGTTTTCCTCGCCGGATTTGTCGGGGGGCGCCGGACGCTACCGTCCGCGCGCCCGTTGGTCGCGGCTTTGGCAGGAAGTCGAGCCTGAAGCGCCCAAAACCTTCTTCCGGACATTCGCCCAGTGTCAGCCGCGCCGCCAGCGCCTGTCGCAATCGCGGGGCATCGGCGCCCGCGACGCGAACCACCGAGCCGGCTTTGATCGCCCGCTGCGCGAGCCGCGGCAGGCCGGTGACGGCATTGAAGCCAAAGAGGTCGCTGCCTTCGCTGAAGGCTGCTTCGACCGTGATCTCGATGCCGTCGGCGGGCAGGCCGACGAGCTCGGCCAGGGTGTTGGCGTCGAGCTGGCTCCGGAAATTGCCAAGGGGGTCGCGGGCGATCAGTTCGCTTTCCAGCAGCAAGGTGAACTCCGGGCCGGCCGCCCGGCCATGCGCTGCGAGAGGCAACCAGGCGGCGGCTTCGATCGAGAGCGGATGGCCGCCGCGTCCGATGCGTAACCAGGCGCCGTCAAGGGCGTGGAGCATGTCCGTGAGGGTCTTGCCTTGCTGGGGCGTGCTGACGATCAGATCCGCCAGGAACAAGGTGCGCTCGGCCAATTCTTCGGCACTGAATAGCGCTTGTTCGTGTGCGTTTTCTTCGCTGGGCACGGCGGTGTGCAGCCGCTCCAGGATGCGCGGGCGGTAACGCCGCCAGGGCGCTGCCGGATGGGACTGGAACAGGAATTCGCCGCTGGCGGGGCGTTTGAGCTTTTCCTGCGGACGGTCGTTCGGCTCGAGCGCGATCTGGTCGATTTCTCCGCGCGAACCCAAAAAATCCCCTTCCTGCCGATAAACCCAGCAGGGTATGTCCGCGCTCGGCGCCGTGGCCTTGGGCGTGCCGATCGAAAGGGGGATTGGCAATGCCTCCGCCGTGGCCAGATCGGTGGCGGACAGATCGAGATCGGGCAAGGGCAAGGCGTCGCCCCATGACAGGGTGTCGGCGAGCAGGGCTTGCGCGGCCTCGGCTTGCCCGATCGCCAGACAGGCCGCCACGAATGCGCCGCGCAGGCTGCGACCACGGATGAAGGATTCGCTGGCGATGAGGTTGCCCGGATGGCCGGTGCGCGCCATGCAGATCGGATCGAGGTTGCGCAGCAGCAAGCGCAGGCGGCCGGGGAAAACCGGCACGCCTTGCACCGAGAGCGGGTCGCCGGCGGCCGTCGCCTCCAGATGCCAGCGCACCAGGCCATGGCCTCGATTGCGCCCGCCGCCGAGCCGACGGCAACGCGCGATGAGGGTTTCGAGCAGCGTCTCGTCTTGCTCGTCGTCCATCGGCAGGCTGGCTTGCATGACGAAGCGGCTGCCCGCCGGAATGTATTCGACAAAACGCAAGGATCGTTCTTCGGCCTTGCCTTGGTCATCGATGGCGGTGCTGCCCCAAACGAGCGGCTGGACCGTGGCGTCCGCGGCCAGATAGGCGCTGGTCAGTTGCAGACGACCCCGCTCGCTGCCTGGGCGGCCGAACAGCCGGTCAATGGCCTGCCGGGAGTGCGCCGATGGCGCGCTGCGACACCATTCGTTGGCCGCCTCACGCAACAGGCCCTTGATGTGGCTGGCGGGCAGCACCGGCCGACCGTGCCGGTCTCGAACCAGCAGGGCGTCGATATCTCCCCAACCGGTACCGGTGCCGATGTGGAGGTCTTCCAAGAGTTCGATGCTCAGTGAGAGTCGTTTCATGCTGCGCGCTCCTTCAGGTCTTGCCGGGATCGCCGAGCAATTTCGTAAAGCTCGACGAGGTCGGGCAAGACGCTTATCTTCAAGTCGTCGGCAAGCGGCCGGAACAAGCCGGTTTGGCCAAAATCCGCCAGCGCATCGCGCAAGGTCTCGCGCATCGCCTGGGGCAGTTCCAGCCAGCTCAGCTCGGCAAGGCTGGGGCCTTGGCGCATGACTTCTACCAGCCTGCGCAGTTGCGAGCGCGCAACCGTGGTCGCCTGGCCGATGCTTTCGGCTGCGCGCAGCAGCGTGTCGAGACTGCGCGCGCCCAATACCGGATAAGGCTTGCCACTTAGCACGGCATTGCCCGCGTGGCTGTCGTTCCGTCGTTGGGCGATCGGATCATCGAGCCAGGCGCTGGATGTGACATGCCAGTCCACCACTGAGCCCAGGGCGGGCTCGGCCCGATAGCGCTGCTTGGCGCTGTCGGCGAGCGCTTCGGCCGTGGCGTGCAGGCGGTGGAAGGGGAAAGTTCGCCGGGCAATGGCCACGCCCGCGCCGATGCTCAGTGGCTTGCCGTCACATAGCGGTATGCGTTCGAGCGCTTCGGCGTAGGCGCGGACGAAGGGCAACGCATACGAGGCAGCGCAAGTCAGCAGCAGGTCGTCCCCGCCCAGCATCAAGAGTTGATAGCTCTCAGGTAGCAGAAGCTCACCGCGCAGGGACGCCTCCGCGGAGAATACCTGCTCGAGCGCCTCGGTGAGCGCGCGCCTGACGGCCACGCGCATGCTGTGATAGAAGCGCTCGCCGTGCGCTTCCGCGCTCAGGCTCCGATCGGGGGCTGGACTTCGCCGACGCCATTCCTGATAGCGTTTCCCGATGCTGTTGCCGTCAGCGTGAACCAGCGCCAGATAGTCGTTGCCGGCGACCTCTTCGAGCGTTTGCGGGGGGACTCCCGGGCAGGGGATCAATTGCGCAGATTCCAGCAGGGCAATCAGATCGTATGGGTCACTGCGAAAATGACCGCCCCGATCTTCCATCCGCTTTTCTTCCGCGCTGACGAAAGTTCCTTTCGCTCCACGGCTTTCGGCCGGCAGGTTGCCGAGATGCTGGCTGACCTGAAACGCGGGATGTTGGAATAGGCTCTCGCCCGAAGGGGCATGGGCGAATCTTTCACCGTCGAGGCGCGCTTCGATCAGGATGCCGGGCAGTTCCTGGGCGATGCAGGCAATGGCGCGCTCGATGAAGCAGCGCGCTCGTTCTGGTTCCGGGAAGGTGGCGATGAAATGGCCGCCATCGCGCACCAAAACGCCGTAGTTTCGATAAAGGTGGGCCGGATCGTCGGCGAGGAGATCGTTGCTGGTGAGAAGATACGCGCGCTGCAAAGGGTCTTCCGGAACCGCCGAGGGCATATTTGCCAGCGTTTCTTCATCGGCCATGGCGCCGCATTCCTTGGCGATTTGGGGCAGACGAACCCGAATGGTCTGCCCCAGCGCGGCATTGGCGCCCAACATGGCGCGTAGCCTGGGAGAGGCGAACAGGTAAGTTTGGATGCGCTTGAATTCAAGCTCGACTTTGTGGTTCATGGTCTTGGAGCCTTGTGAGCAGCGGGGAGTGAAGGACAGCTTGGTCAGCGGAGCGATTATCCTATTATTAACCCGGCCCTTAAATACCCTGTGCTGCATAGGCGGCTAAGGGATGCCTGAAATAGGCCTTGACACGCTCTGGTGCTTCCCGCAGCGCCGCCATGAAGGTCATCGCTTTGTCAAGCAGGGAGGCCTTGTTGTCACTCATGGGGCCGCTGCGCAAGGCCGTTTTGAAATCCCGGTTCAAATACTCGTCCGGGTTGGCCTCGGGTGCATAGGGCGGTAGAAAGACCAGCTCGATCCTGTCCTTCTTGTCCGCCAGCCACACGGTCACCTTGCGAGCATGATGCACGCGCAGGTTGTCGACGACGAGGAAAATCTTGCCCTGAACCTGCTGCAAGAGCAATTCGAGGAAGGCGATGAAACGATCCGTGTTGATGGCCCCCTCGAC
>JBKBOI010000132.1:0-4617 GCA_046294935.1 Rhodocyclaceae bacterium | reverse complement strand
TCGCCTTCCTTGTCCAGATCCTTGGTCGCTTCGATCTTCTCCATCAGCGCAGCATGTTGGTTGCGCATGTACTGATGCAGCGCCGCCTCGAACGGCAGGATCTTGTTGCTGTCGATGTCGTCGAGATAACCCAGGTTGACCGCGAACAGCGACACAGCCATTTCGGCGATCGACAGCGGCGAGTATTGCGGCTGCTTCATCAGTTCCGTGACGCGCCGGCCGCGTTCGAGCTGCTTTCTCGTTGCATCGTCGAGATCGGAGGCGAACTGGGCAAAAGCCGCTAGTTCGCGATACTGAGCGAGCGCAAGGCGCACGCCGCCGCCGAGCTTCTTGATCACCTTGGTCTGAGCCGCGCCGCCGACGCGGGAGACCGAGATACCGGCGTTGATCGCCGGCCGGATGCCGGCGTTGAACAGGTCGGTCTCGAGGAAGATCTGACCGTCGGTGATCGAGATCACGTTGGTCGGCACGAAAGCGGAGACGTCGCCAGCCTGGGTCTCGATCACCGGCAATGCGGTCAAGCTACCGGTCTTGCCTTTGACGGCGCCGTTGGTCATCTTTTCGACCCACGCCTCGGAAACCCGCGCGGCGCGCTCCAACAGGCGCGAGTGCAGGTAAAAGACGTCGCCAGGATAGGCTTCGCGTCCCGGCGGCCGGCGCAGCAGCAGCGAGATCTGGCGATAGGCCCAAGCCTGCTTGGTCAAGTCATCATAGATGATCAAGGCATCCTGGCCGCGATCGCGGAAATACTCGCCCATCGTGCAACCGGCATAGGGGGCGATGAACTGCATCGCGGCGGATTCAGAGGCTGTCGCAGCGACGACGATCGTATAGTCCATCGCGCCGGTTTCTTCGAGCTTCCTGACCACGTTCATGACCGTGGAGGCCTTCTGGCCGACCGCGACATAGATGCAGATCAGGTCCTTGCCCTTCTGGTTGATGATGGTGTCGACCGCGACGGCGGTCTTGCCCGTCTGGCGGTCGCCGATGATCAGCTCGCGTTGGCCACGGCCGATCGGCACCATCGAGTCGACGGCTTTCAGGCCCGTCTGCACTGGCTCGGACACCGACTTGCGCCAAATCACGCCCGGAGCGACTTTCTCGATCTTGTCGGTGAGCTTCGCCTCGATCGGCCCCTTGCCATCGATCGGCTCGCCCAACGCATTGACGACGCGGCCGATCAGCTCTGGCCCGACCGGCACTTCGAGGATGCGTCCGGTACATTTGACGGTGTCGCCTTCGGTGATGTGCTCATATTCACCCAGCACCACCGCGCCGACCGAGTCGCGTTCGAGGTTCAACGCCAGACCATAGGTGTTGCCTGGAAATTCGAGCATCTCGCCTTGCATCACGTCGGCCAAGCCATGGATGCGGCAGATGCCGTCGGTCACCGTTACCACCGTGCCCTCGTTACGGGCGGTGGGTGCCAGTTGCAGATTCTGGATCCGGCTCTTGATCAGTTCGCTGATTTCAGCAGCGTTGAGGTTCATTGAAATAGCTCCTACTAGTTCTTGAGCGAAGCCGCCATGGCGTTCAATTTGCCACGGACGGACGCGTCGATAACCTGGTCACCCAGAGCGATGCGCACTCCCCCGATCAGTTCCGGGTCGACCTGGACGGTCGCCTTGATCCGGCAGCCAAATTTGCGCTCGAGGTCATCGACGAGCCTGCCGAGTTGCTCATCGGTGATTGGAAACGCCGATGTGACCAGCGCTTCGCGGGTCCCTTCCTGGGCGTTCTTCAGCTCCTCGAACAAGGCACTGATCTCGGGCAGCACATCGAGACGGCGATTGTCGACGAGTATTCGGAGAAAGTTGCTTTGTTCGGCTGTGAGCTCGCCCGCCACACCAAGAAAAAGCTCGGCCAGCGTCGCGGAGGAAAGCCGCGGATCCGCCATGCACTCACGCATCGCCGCATCCCGGGACGCGACGGCAAGCCGCTTGAGCGCATCCTGCCAGGAGGCCAAGGTGCCAGTCGATTTGGCAAGCTCGAAAGCGGCTTCGGCGTAAGGCCGGGCGAGGGTGACGTTCTCGGCCATGGCGGATCAGAGCTCCGCCTTCAGCTGCTCGAGCAGCTCGGCATGCCGGCCTGCGTCGATTTCCTTGCGCAGGATGCGCTCGGCGCCAGCGACGGCGAGCATGGCGACCTGATCGCGCAGGGCTTCCTTGGCGCGCTGGGCAGCGATCGCGGCCTCGTTTTCGGCCGCCGCCCGGGCGGCTGCGACGATCCGCGCCGCCTCGGCACGGGCTTCGTCGATGATCTGCGCGGCCTGATGTTCGGCATTGCTGCGCAGCTCATTGGCGGTCTCACGTGCCTTGCGCAACTCCTCGGTGGCGCGCCGCTCGGCCAGTTGCAGATCGGTCTTGGCTCTATCTGCTGCCGCCAAGCCCTCGGCGATCTTCGCGGCACGCTCGTCGAGCGCCTTCATGATGGGCGGCCACACGAATTTCATCGTAAACCAGGCCAGGATGAAGAACACAACCAACTGGGCGAATAGCGTTGCGTTCAGATTCACGGTATCAATCCTTCTAAGCGTCGAAGAGGGAAGCCGCTTACTTGATGAACGGATTGGCGGTGGTGTACCAAAGGGCGATACCGGTGCCGATGATGAACGCGGCGTCGATCAGACCGACCAGCAGGAACATCTTGGTTTGCAGAGTGTTCATCAGCTCGGGCTGGCGGGCGGATGCCTCGAGGAAGCGGCTGCCCATGATGCCGATGCCGATACAGGCGCCCGCAGCGCCCAGACCGATGATCAGACCGGCGGCCAGCGCGACGAAACCAACGATGCTTTCCATGATGACTCCTTGTCGAAATGAAGGTTGAATGAAAGAAAGGGCTAAACGAAATCAGTGGCTTTCATGTGCCTGACCGACATAGACCAGCGTCAGCATCATGAAGATGAAGGCCTGCAGCGTGATGATCAGGATGTGGAAGATCGCCCAGATCGACCCGGCAATGACATGGCCGAGCCAGAGCAGACCCGAGCCGAAGGTTCCAGCCCAAGCGGCGCCCATCAGGGCAATGAGCATGAAGATCAGTTCGCCGGCATACATGTTGCCGAACAGACGCATGCCGTGAGAAACGGTCTTGGCGATGAATTCGATCAGCTGCATCGCGAAATTGACTGGCCAAAGCAGCGGATGGGCGCCGAACGGTGCCGTAAACAGTTCGTGGATCCAGTGGCCGAGGCCCTTGATCTTGACGTTGTAGTAGAGGCAGATCAGCAACACGGCGAGCGACATGCCCAGCGTGGCGTTCAGATCGGCCGTCGGCACGACGCGCATGTAGGCGTGGTGGGGGTCGTGTCCTGCCACCTCGTAGATCGCGCTCCAAAGGTTGGGCAACAGATCGAGCGGCAGCAGGTCCATCGCATTCATCAGGAAGATCCAGACGAACACGGTGAGCGCCAGCGGTGCGACGAACTTGCGCGATTCAGGAGAGTGGACGATTCCCTTGGCTTGATCGGCGACCATCTCGACGAGGATTTCGACGGCGGCCTGAAAGCGCCCCGGCACGCCGGAAGTCGCCTTGCGCGCGGCGCGCGCCAGCAAGAAAACGGCGAGCAGTCCCAACGTGATCGAATAAAACAGGGTGTCGAGATGGAAAACCGACCAGTCGACCAAGGACGTCTGCGTTGCGCTCTTCCAGTGCGTCAGGTGATGGACGATGTACTCGGAAGCGGTGGGGGCGTGCTCGGTGGCCATGGTCTTTCAAGTCCTAGGTCTTCAGCAACAGCGCGAAAAGATTCACGATCAGCACGGCGAACAGCCCGGCGAGCAGGGCTGGCCAATAGATTTCGATGATGCGCGACAAAATTAAAAGAATGGCGATTATAGCCGACAATTTCAGTGCTTCGCCAACAAGAAAAATGATCGGCCCCGAAAAATGCCGACCCGCCGAAGCGCCCGGGGTCATCAGACGCAGGGCGAACAGCAGGTTCGGCAGGAAATAGGCGGCGCCGCCCGCCAATGCCGACAGCGCGGCCGGCCGGCCAGTGCCAAACCCTCCCGAAAGACCCGCCGCCATCGCCACTGCCATGATCGTGACCGCTTGGAACAAAAGGATTTTCCACATGCCCCCTACAGCCCTCCCTTCTCGTTGCCTCTGTGTCCGAACACCGGCGTTTTCTCGGCTTGCTTGGCCGCTTTACTCAGCCGCGAAGGCGCTTGAGGATGCCATCGAGCTGATCGAGGCTGCCAAAGCGGATGGTCAGCGTCCCGGCTCCCTTGCGGTTGGCGCTCACTTTCACGGTGGCGCCGATCGAATCCGATAGTTCCTCTTCGAGCCGTTCGAGGTCGCGACTCTTGGCGGACGCACCTTTGTGCGCCTGCGGGTTGAGTTCGCGCGCCACGCGGCGCTCGGTCTCGCGCACCGACCAGCCCTTGTCCGCCGCCTCGGCGGCGAGCCGCCCCTGCTCGGCCTTGGGCGCGGCCAGGATGGCGCGCGCATGACCCATCTCGATGTCGCCCGCCATCAATAGATCCTGGGCCGGCTTGGCCAGTTGCAGCAGGCGCAGTAGATTGGTCAATGCCGAACGCGAACGCCCGACGGCTTCGGCCGCCTGTTGATGCGTCATGCCGAATTCGTCGATCAGACGCTGCAGGCCAGCGGCTT
>JBKBOI010000131.1:0-4640 GCA_046294935.1 Rhodocyclaceae bacterium | reverse complement strand
AAGAGCTCACCGCGCTGCCAGTAATGGCAGCGGCAGGCAAAACCCCATCCGGGGCAAGGCCAAATAGGGGAGCGATGGCGTGGCTCGCGCCGCTCCCGGGTAGGCTGCTGGAGCCTGTCGGCAACGACAGGCCTAGAGGAATGGCTGCCCACGACAGAACCCGGCTTATCGGCGGGCTTCCCTCTCCACTCTTAACAATCAACTTTCACAAAATCTCATCGTGTATTGATTTACAACGATTTTCTTTTCATAGTTTTTGTGCGATCCCGTCGCTAAGTCATTGTGCCGCCTGAAATTTCCGCGCGTTTCCCTATTGACTCCACGAATTTGGTGGAATAAAGTGGGGCCAAGTGGGGATAAGTGGGAAGCGAGGGAGGCTTGTGTTCCAAGGCGCGGCACAACTGAGTCTGGATGCAAAGGGACGGCTGGCGATCCCCGCCCGGCATCGTGACGACCTCGTTGCCGCAGGCAATGGCCGTCTCGTGCTGACCGCGCATCCGCACCGCTGCCTGCTGCTCTATCCCGAGCCCGCCTGGCTGCCGATCCGCGACAAGATCCTCGCCGCACCGAGTTTCGACCCGCGTTCCGCGGCGTTGAAGCGCATCCTGGTCGGCAATGCGCGCGAAGTCGAGCTCGATGCCGCCGGTCGCATCCTGATCGCCCCGGAACTGCGCGACACGGCCGAATTCGACAAGCAGGTCTGGCTGGTCGGCATGGGCTCCCACTTCGAGATCTGGAGCGACGCCGGCTGGCGCCGCCAGCATGAAACCGCCTTCGAGGCCCTGGCCGGAGCCGAGCCGCCACCGGGATTCGAGGGCTTTTCCCTGTGAGCCACCTTCATGGACGAGTCGATCAACGCAGCCCACTTTCCGGTGCTGCTCGCCGAAGTCCTCGCCGCGCTGGCGATCCGTCCGGATGGCATCTATGTCGATGCCACCTTCGGCCGCGGCGGCCACAGCCGCGCGATCCTCGCGCTGCTGGGGCCAGTGGGGCGCTTGATCGCGCTGGATCGCGATCCACAAGCGATCGCTGCCGGCAGGCAAATCGCCGACCCACGCTTCACGATCCATCATGCCGCATTCAGCCGCCTGGGCATGGTGCTGGACGCGCTGGGGGTGGCAAAGGTCGATGGGGTATTGCTCGATCTGGGGGTGTCCTCGCCGCAGCTCGACGACCCGGCACGAGGCATGAGTTTTCGTTTCGATGCGCCGCTCGACATGCGCATGGACACGACGCAAGGAGAGACCGCGGCGGATTTTCTGGCGCGGGCCGATCAATCGGAAATCGAGGAGGTGATTCGTGAGTATGGCGAAGAACGGTTTGCTCATGCGCTTGCAAAGGCGCTTGTTGCTGCTCGGAGCAGGGAGCGTATTTCATCCACAGGACAACTTGCCGCGCTCGTGGCGCAGGTCGTGCGCACGCGCGAGCCAAATCAACATCCGGCGACGCGCACCTTCCAGGCTCTACGGATTCACATCAATCGGGAGCTTGAGGAGCTCTCGCTAGCCTTGCCCCAGGCGCTCGGTCGTCTGAAACCGGGCGGCAGACTCGCCGTGATCAGCTTCCATTCACTCGAAGACCGCATCGTCAAGCGCTTTCTGCACGATGCGGCCAAACCGCCCCAGCCGCCGAAAGGCGTGCCGGTGCGCGCCGCCGATCTGCCCGCGCCGAGCGCGCGTCTGATCGGCAAGCCGGTGCGCGCCAGCGCAGCCGAGGTCACTCGCAATCCGCGCGCCAGGAGCGCCACGCTGCGGGTCGCGGAGAAGCTTTGATGGCGAAGCTGAATTTCGTCTTGCTGCTGGCCGTGCTGGTTTCGGCGCTGGCACTCGTGTCGACCCATCATCGCGCGCGCAAGCTGGTGACCGAATTCGAGCGCGAGCAGGAACGGCAGCGCGCGCTGGAGGTCGAATGGGGCCAGCTGCAGCTCGAACAGAGCACCTGGGCCGCCCATGCGCGCGTCGCGCAGATCGCCCGTGACAAGCTCGGCATGCATGCGCCCCGACCGCAGCAGATCTATAGCGTCAGCGAATGAAACCTGCCCGTAGCCCCCTGCTCGTCGACCGTCTGCCGATCTGGCGCGCCCGGCTGCTGCTCACCCTGCTGCTCGCCGGCTCGGTGGCACTCATCGGGCGCTCGTTCTATCTGCAGGGCATCCAGAAGGATTTCCTGATCGGCAAGGGCGAGGCGCGCTATGAGCGCGTGATCGAAGTGCCGGCTACCCGCGGCCGCATCCTCGACCGCAACGGCGATGTGCTGGCGGTGTCGACGCCGGTCAAGTCGGTGTGGGCGATTCCCGAAGACGCACGACTGACTCCCGCGCAGACCCGCCAACTCGCCGCGCTGCTCGGCCTCGATGTGCGCGAGCTTGCCCGCAAGCTCGCCGCGGAGCGGGATTTCGTCTATCTGAAGAGGCAAATCCCGCCGGATCTCGCCGCGCAGATCGCCGATCTCAAGCTGCCGGGCATCCACTTCCAGAATGAATATCGCCGCTACTATCCCGCCGGCGAGGTCACCGCGCATCTGCTCGGCTTCACCGGCGCGGAGGACAGCGGCCAGGAAGGCATCGAGCTCGCTCTCGACGGCATGCTTGCCGGCAAGCCCGGCAGCCGGCGGGTGATCAAGGACCGCTTCGGCAGGATCGTCGAAGACGTCGAATCGATCCGCGCGCCGCAGGAAGGCAAGGACGTCACGCTCTCCATCGATGCCAAGCTGCAATATCTCGCCTTCTCGCAGCTCAAGCAGGCCGTGCTGGAGAACCGCGCCAAGGCCGGTGGCATCGTCGTGCTCGACGTAAAGAGCGGCGAGATCCTCGCGCTCGCCAACCTGCCGACCTACAACCCGAACGATCGGGCCCGGCTTGCCGGCGCCGCTTTGCGCAATCGCGCCTTCACCGATAGTTTCGAGCCGGGTTCGACCTTCAAGCCCTTCGCCGTCGCGCTGGCGCTCGACAAGGGGCGGGTGCGCCCCGACACGCCGATCCAGACCGCGCCGGGCAAGCTCACCATCGGCCCGGCGACGATCCATGACGCGCATCCACACGGCCTGCTGACGGTGGCGCAGGTGATCCAGAAGTCTTCCAACGTCGGCGTCTCGAAAATGGCCCTCAACCTGCCTCCCGAGGAGATGTGGGCGATGTTCGACAAGCTCGGCTTCGGCCAGCCGACGCGGATCGGCTTTCCTGGTGAGGCCAGTGGCCGCCTTCGCCCCTGGAAGCACTGGCGGCCGATCGAGCAGGCCACGATGTCCTACGGCCACGGCATCTCGGTAACGCTGATCCAGCTGGCACGCGCCTATCAGGTGTTCGCGCGCAATGGCGACCTCGTGCCGCTCTCGCTCACCCGCGTCGAGATGCCGCCGGCCGTCGGCACACGGGTGTTCTCCGAGCAGACCGCGAAGGAGATGCGCGCTATGCTCGAGAGGGTGGTGCAACCTGGTGGCACGGCACAGAAGGCACAGGTGGCCGGCTATCGCGTCGCCGGCAAGACCGGCACTGCGGTCAAGCTCGAAGGCGGCACCTACGTCAATCGATACGTCGCGGCCTTCGTCGGCTTCGCGCCCGTCTCCGATCCGCGCCTGATCGTCGCGGTGATGATCGACGAGCCCTCGGCCGGCAAATACTACGGCGGCGATGTCGCCGCGCCGGTGTTCTCCAGCGTGATGGGCAGCGCGCTGCGCGCGCTGGGCGTGCCGCCCGACGCCACGCCGCGGCTCTTGACGGTGGCGAAAAGCGAATCGCCCGTCCCGGAGGAAATGTAACGTGATCCAGCCTGTCTTCATGGTCGGCGTCACCGGCACCAACGGCAAGACCTCGGTGACGCAATGGATCGCCCAGGCGCTCACCCTGCTGGGCCGCAAATGCGCGATCGTCGGCACGCTCGGCAATGGCTTTCCGGGCGCGCTGGTGCCAGGGCCGAACACCACCCCCGGCGCCCATGTGCTGCGTGAGTTCCTGCCGGAATGCGTGCGCCAGGGCGCCGTCGCCTGCGCGATGGAAGTGTCCTCGATCGGCCTGCATCAAAACCGCGTCGCGGGGCTGCGTTTCGATGTCGCGGTATTCACGAACCTGACCCGCGACCATCTCGAATACCACGGCACGATGGCCGCCTACGCCGCGGAGAAGGCGAAGCTGTTCGACTGGCCGGGACTCGAGCACGCGGTGCTGAACCTCGACGATCCCTTCGGCCGCGAGCTCGCGGCGAGGCTCGCCGGTCGCGTGCCGACGATCGGCTACACCCTGGGGGACGAGCGCGGCGCCGACCGGGTGCTACGCGCAACCGATCTCTCGGAAAGCGGCAGCGGCATCGCCTTCACGCTCGACGGCGTGCGCATCTCGGCGCCGGTGATCGGCCGTTTCAACGCCGCCAACCTGCTCGCGGTGACCGGCACCCTGCTCGCCGCCGGGCTGACGCTGCCGACCATCGCCGCGGCGCTGGCGCGAATCGTCGCGCCACCCGGCCGGATGCAGCCGGTGGGCGGCGGTCCGGTCGATCCGCTGGTGATCGTCGATTATGCGCATTCACCCGATGCGCTGGAAAAGGTCCTGACCACCCTGCGCGGCACGGCCCGCGCGCGCGGCGGCCGGCTGGTCTGCGTGTTCGGCTGCGGCGGCGAGCGCGATCCCGGCAAGCGTCCGCAGATGG
>JBKBOI010000130.1:0-4657 GCA_046294935.1 Rhodocyclaceae bacterium | reverse complement strand
CACTGCTCGATACGCCCCTCGTGCATCACGCCGACCACGTCGGCGACGGCGAAAGCCTCGTGCTGATCGTGGGTGACGAGGATCGCCGCGGTGCCGGTTTCTTTCAGGATGTCACGTACTTCGAGCGAGAGCCGCTGTCTGAGCTCGACATCGAGATTCGAGAACGGCTCGTCGAGCAGCAACAGATGCGGGCGCGGTGCCAGCGCGCGGGCGAGAGCGACGCGCTGCTGCTGGCCGCCTGAAAGTTCGTGCGGGTATTTGTCACCCTGGCCAGAGAGGCCCACCAAGGCGAGGAGCTCGTCGACGTGCCGTCTCGCCAGCGCCGACTTTTCGCGCAGGCCGAAGCCGATGTTGCCGGCGACGGTCAGATGCGGAAACAGTGCGTAATCCTGGAATACCATGCCGATGCGGCGCTTCTCCGGTGGCACGCAGCGATGGGTATCTGCCACCACGACATCGCGCAGAAGGATCTGCCCGGAGACGGGCTGCTCGAAGCCGGCGATGAGCCGCAGTACCGTCGTCTTGCCACAGCCCGAAGCGCCCAGCAGGCAGCCGATTTCACCGTCCCGGAGGGAGAGCGACAGCCCGTCGACGACGATGTGCGCACCATAGGCATGGCTGACGTTTTCGAGTGCGAGCAAAGGCATGGCACGATTATAATTGAGAAAAATTCTCAAAAACACCGATGCGCATCCTTTCCCCATCGCTCATCCTCGCCTTTGCCATCGGGTCGCTGGTCGCGCTCCCGGTGCTGTCGGTCGGCGCAAATCTGTTCGCCAGCGGCACGGCAGACGTCTGGGCGCATCTCGCAGCCACCGTGCTGCCCGAGTATCTGATCAATTCGCTGCTGCTTTCCCTGCTCGTCGCGATCGGCGTGGCCATCGTCGGCGTGGCCACGGCCTGGTTCGTCTCGATGCATGAGTTTCCCGGCCGGCGCGTCTTCGAATGGGCGCTGCTGTTGCCGCTGGCGATGCCCGCCTATGTGATGGCCTACGTCTATACCGACTTGTTGCAGTTCGTCGGTCCGGTGCAAACGTTCTTGCGCGACAGCTTCGGTTGGCGGCGTGGCGACTACTGGTTTCCGGAGATCAGGAGCCTCCCCGGCGCGGCGCTGATGTTCGTCTGCGCGCTCTACCCGTATGTCTATCTGATCACACGCAGTGCATTCCTCGAGCGCGGCGCGAGCACCTTCGAAGCGGCGCGCTCGCTGGGGCTATCGCCCTGGGCTGCATTCCTGCGTGTTTCGCTGCCAATGGCGCGCCCGGCGATCGTCGCCGGCATCGCGCTGGTGTTGATGGAGACTCTGGCCGATTACGGGACGGTCGCCTATTACGCCGTGCCGACCTTCACCACCGGCATCTATCGCGCCTGGTTCGCGCTCGGCGACCGCACTGCCGCCGCTCAGCTCGCTGCGGTGCTGTTGGGATTCGTCTTGCTGCTCGTCGTGCTGGAGCAAACCAGCCGTGGCCGGGCGCGCTTCGCCGAAAGCGGCCGACGCAGAGCGGAGCGCAAAGCGCTGGTCGGCGGCCGGGCTGGCATCGCCGTCCTGGTCTGCTTCCTGCCGCTGCTGTTGGGCTTTTTGTTACCGGCAGGGCTGCTGCTCGAGCTCGCGCTCGCCGAAGGCGATGCACAATTCGGGATGCGCTATGTCGCCCTGGCCCGAAACAGCCTGCTCGTGGCGGGCCTTGCCGCTTTCCTGGCGATGGGACTGGCTGTCGTGCTCGCCTATGCGCGGCGATTGAAACCCTCTGTTGTCACCGCGGTGGTCAACCGGCTCGTCGGACTGGGTTATGCAGTACCTGGCGCGGTGATCGCGGTCGGCGTGCTGATACCGGTCACCCGCCTCGACCATTGGCTCGCCGCGCGCTGGCTGACATGGTTCGGCGAAAATCCTGGGTTGATTTTCACCGGCGGCATCGCTGCACTGATCTATGCCTATCTGGCGCGCTTTCTCGCCGTGGCGCTATCCACGGTCGAAGCCGGCCTCGCACGCGTGACGCCGAACATGGATGCGGCGGCGCAGAGCCTCGGCTGCGGGCCCAATCAAGTTCTGCGGCGCGTGCATCTGCCGATGATCCGCGGCAGCGTGTTCACTGCGGCGCTGCTGGTTTTCGTCGATGTGATGAAGGAATTGCCGGCCACGCTGGTGATGCGCCCGTTCGACTTCGACACGCTGGCGACGCAGACCTTCACGCTCGCCGCCGACGAGCGACTGGGCGAGGCTTCCACCGCCGCGCTCGCCATCATCGCGGCAGGTCTGCTGCCGGTGTTCCTGCTGGCGCGGCGGATCAGCCGGCGCTGAGTGTTCTCAAAGTTGGTGGCCTGATCGCACAATAGTCGGCGCTGATGGGACGGCGACGGTAGGCGGCACCGGTGGAGCTTCGGGCGCGGCGAGCGGCGCAGGTTGCGCTATCGGTTGCGGCGTGGGCCGTCTTTCCACCGGCTGCGGCCGGGGCGGTTCCGTGGTGGCGGGTGGGCGCGGCGCGGCTTCCGGCGGGCGTATCAGATCGACCGTCAGCATGGAAGGCATTTGCGGCAGCCGCACGACGTCCGCCTGCAAGAGCGCCATGAAGACGAGCGCATGCAGCGCGACGACGAATGCGAGCCCGGCGCGCGAAATGCCGCCGCACGTCCCGTACGCCATCGTCGCGCCGCACCCACGTCAGGCCTGCCGTTCGCCGCACCGGCGGCACTGGTTGACCTCGATGGTAACGTGGTCGAGGCCAGGGATGACGGACAGGCGCCAATGGTATTCCTCGACCGCCAGCGGGTCATGGCTCACCAGCGAGAGGATGCAGGCGCGACTGGCCGGGCCGATGCGCCAGATGTGTAGGTCGGCGATTTCGTGGTCGGGCAGCGCGCCGATGATTTTTCGCACCTCGGCGGCGACTTCGCCGTGATCCTCGGCGTCGAGCAGGACGCCGGCGCTGTCCCGCGCCAGCCCGAAGGCCCAGCGCCCGACTACGAGCGCGCCGACGACGCCCATGACGGGATCGAGGAGGGCCCAGCTGAACAACAGGCCGCCGCCGAGCGCGAGGATGGCCAGCACCGAGGTCAGCGCGTCGGCGAGCACATGCAGGTAGGCGGCCCGATGATTGTGATCCACATGCTCGTGATCATGGTCGTGATCCAGCAGCCAGGCGGAGGCGAGGTTCACGATGAGGCCGAAGGTGGCGACGACCATCGCCTCGGCGTAATGGATCTCGACCGGGGCCCACAGGCGCGTCACCGATTCCCAGGCCATCCAGGCTGCGACGATGCCGAGGAACAGCGCGCTCGAATAGCCGGCTAGGGCGGTGACCTTGCCGGTGCCGAAGGTGTAGCGTGCGTCGTTCGCGTGTTGCCGCGAAAAGCGGTAGGCGTAAGCGGCGATGCCCAGAGCGCCGACATGGCTCGCCATGTGCCAGCCGTCGGCCAAGAGCGCCATCGAGCCGGTGAGCCAGCCGGCGGCGAGCTCGACGAGCATGGCGAAGAAGGTGAGGCCGACTACCCAGCGGGTGCGGCGCTCCGCGTTGCGTTCGGCGCAGGTGCCGAAATCGTGGTCGTGCTGCCAGAAGGCGATGTCGTGTGCGCTCACGATTCACTTGTATCCGCACAGGCCGGCTTTGTTGCAACCATCGCAGCCGGACGCCACGGCCTGCGGCATCAGCGGGATGGCCTGGTATTCCCTGCGCTGGCCGTAGCGTCGCAGGGCGACGAGCGCGGTTGCCAAGACCGCGCCGACCGCGCCGATCCAGACCGCTGATGACAGCGGATGCGCCGCGAACGTAGCGACTTGGTAGTAAAGGGTCGCCGCGCCGTAGGCGAGGCCGAAGGTCCAGGTGGCGACGAAGAGCATCCAACGCGCGCCGCTTTCCCGATAAATGGCGCCGAGCGCAGCAGTGCAAGGCGTGTAAAGCAACACGAAGAGCAGATAGGCAAAGGCGCCAGCCGGACCGTCGAAGCGAGTCATCATCTCCCTGAAGATGACTTTCTCGACCCCCTGCCTCTCGGCCTCGGTATCAAGGTCGGTGAGCTCTCCGACGGCGATGCCGAGCGGGTCGTACCACTTGCCGAGTGCATTGGCGAGATTGGTCGGAATGGTGGCGACGGCAACGGCGAGGGTGCCGCCGAGATCGAAGCCATCCTCTTCTTTCGCGCCAGCGGTGTTTTCTGTCAGCGCCGAGTAAGTGGCATTGAGGGTGCCGACTATGACCTCTTTGGCCAGAATGCCGGTGAAGATGCCAACGGTCGCCGGCCAGTTCTCTTCCCTCAGACCAAAAGGCGCGAAAACAGGTGAGATGGCACGGCCGATGGCCGCGAGGATGGACTTGTCGCTGTCTTGATTGCTGAAACTACCATCTGGGCCGACGGCGTTGAGGAAGTTGATGACCACCACCATGGGCACAATGATGCGGCCAGCACTGATGATGAAGCTTTTGAGCCGTTCCCACCCATGAATCGTCACACCTCGTAGGGTGGGGAGGAGATAGGGCGGCAGTTCCATTGCGTAGGGCGTGGGTTTGCTGCGCAATAGTGAATGCTTGAGAAGCAGGCCGGTACCGACGGCGGCGAGAATGCCTATCAGGTAGAGGGCAAACACCTGAATCCGTGTTCTTTTGTCGTAGATCAAGCACAACATATTGATTCTTTGAGATAATGCTGCATCGTCACGCAT
>JBKBOI010000129.1:0-4694 GCA_046294935.1 Rhodocyclaceae bacterium | reverse complement strand
GTGAGGAAGTTCGCCACAACCCCGCGGCCAGGCCCATGGCGAAGCTTGACGCGCGTCGAGTCCAGTCGCGCGGCAAAGTCGGCGAGGATTTGGGGGGTGGCGTCCGTGGATCGGTCGTCAGCGGCGATCAGGTGCCAATACCGGTAGTCTTGAGCGAGGAGTGAATCGAGCTGCTGCGCAAGGAAACGCTCGCCATTGTAAGTGGCCAACAGGATGCAGACCTCAGCCATCACGATCGATCAAGCGCACTCAGCCACTCAGCGGTCTTGGCCAGCCCCTGGGCGAACGGCGTCTGCGGCTGCCAGCCGAGCTCCCGAGCCGCTAAACGGACGTCGAGGACGCTCACTGGAACATCCACTCGGCGCGGCGGCAGATAGCGCACCTGGGGTTGCCGACCCAAGAGTTGGGCGATGGCCGCGACGATCCCATTCAAGTCAAGCCCTTGGCCGCTTCCGATGTTGAAGATGCGTCCCGTGCCCTCGTGCGTGGCGGCACGCTCGAAGGCCGCGACGACATCGTCGATGAAGATGTAATCGCGCGTCACCCGCCCATCCCCCCAGATCTCCAAGGGTTGATGATGCAAAGCGCGTCGTAGGAAGGCCGCCACGACCCCTTGGCTCTTGAGCGCAAGCTGGTAAGGCCCGTAGGGATTGGCGATGCGCAGTACGCGATATTCCAGGCCATAGAGGTACTCGTAGAGATAAAGGTACTTCTCCACGGCCAGCTTCGTGATCCCATAGGCCGTGATCGGCTGTGTCGAAGCGCTCTCTGGCGTCGGGATCAGCTCGGGGATCCCATAGACCGTACCGCCTGAGGAAGCGAACACCACGCGCCCGACGCCGGCGGCGCGGCAGGCCTCCAACAGGTTGAGGGAGTTGCGCACACTACCAACGAGGTCAGCGGCTGGGTCTACGTTCGAGCTGGCCGGGGTGGAGGTGCTTGCCAGATGGAACACCACATCAGCCCCCTCGACCGCATTGGCCACGGCGATTGTGTCGGCGAGGTCGCCGTTGATCCAGTCGATGCCGTCGAGCGCGGCGGCAAACCCCTTGCTGCGCCCAAAGGCGCGCAATCTTGCGACGCGGTCGCGCAGGTGGCGGCACAGATTCGTACCGATGAAGCCACCGCCGCCGATGACGACGCAATCGAGCGCGGACAAGTCCATCATGCACCCAAGCGTGTCAGGATCTGCGCCAGTTTGTCACCCTCGGCTTCCCAGCTGGTCGCGCGGGCGAGCGCCAAGCCGTTCTCGCGTAGCCATCGACGGCGGGCCTCATCCTCCAGCACGCGGCACAAGGCATCGGCCAACCCCGTCGGAGTGGCATCGGCCAGTTCGGCGACCGTATCGTCAAGCAGCCACTCGACCCAGGGGCCGCGGTTGCTGACCACCGGCGTGCCGCAGGCCATCAGCTCCAGCGGGAGCAACGACAGATTGGAAAACGACAGCACCAGGGCGACGTCGCATTGACTGTAGAGTTCGGCGAGATGCTTAACCGGCAGGACGCCGGCATTGTTGTGATCGAACGGGATACGGTAAGCGGACACATCCCAACCGGCGAACACGACGCGCACATCTGGCATTCGACGCACCACCTCGGCGAGTGCCAGCAGTCCTAGCTCGAAGCCGCGCCGCGGCGTCGGGGGCCGGGCATAGAAGAAGATTTGCCGCTGGCGCGGATTCTTGCGTGGCTGGGGCGAGTAGAGCGCGTGATCGTAGGAAAAACCGACCGCCTCGGTAGGCATGCCATATTCGCTCGCAAGCTTCGCCTCAAGCCAACGACCAGCGGTGATACCGAAGAAACCAAAACGGTAGGTCGCCTCAGCGAAGGCGTATTCAGAGCCAGGCGGATAAAACCATGGCTCGAAGTCCTGCACGAAATAGCCGCGCTGCCAAGTCGGCTGAAAGGCGCGCGCATAATAGGCGGTCGGCCAACTGGTTGCCAACGTGACACGCGCCGGCGGCGCTTTGGCGATATCGCAAAAGATCGGTGCCCGCAGCGGTTGGAACCACGCGGCGATCTCTTTCGCCGCCTGGCGCGCGGATGGGGGCGGTGTACCCTGGCCTGGCACGATGACGATGCGGCAATCAAAGCCTCGTCGCTCGAGCAGATCGACGAAGCGGAAGATGTTGATATGGCCACCCGAGCCGGGGGCGTACATTGGGATCACCCAATTGACGCTGCGTGGTGGTGGCGGCTGTTTGCAAGGCTGGCCGATGGCCGGCATGCTGACAAAGCGATAATGCCGGCAGACGTCGATGTGCCGGGACGCCGCCAGTCTTTGTTGCGTCAAGCGCAAGAAGGTGCCTGGGCCCTGCACGCGCAACACGCGCCAGGCGGTGCGCAGCTTGCGCACACACAGACGGCATGGCTTCATGCTTTACGCGGCAAATCCTGCCCGAGCAACAGACGCCGGTCGGCCGACAGGAAGTCGCGCAGCCAGGGGGGCATACGCTCGCCCAGCGGGCCCAAGGCGTGGCCAATCAAGCGCATCAAGTGATCCAGCGGCATGGCCAGCATACTTCCTGGGTGGGTGCGCCACAGCCGCTGGCGGCGGGTTAGCTGCCAATCGCGCCACACCAGGGCCAGCCAGTTGCGCAACAAGGCACGCCCATTCGGGCACAGTCGGTAGCCGAACAAGCGATGCAAGGCCGAGCTTTCGTCGAAGCTGCGACGCAGGCGCCCAAGCGGGCCATAGTCATGGGAATGGAAGACCGCGGCCTCGTGACAATAGGCCTTTTTCCACCCGGCTTCAATGACGCGCTGGGCCCAGATCTGATCCTCGGCGAAGTCGACGTCGGGGTAAGGGATCTGTTCCCAAACGCTGCGGCGAATCAGGGCGTTGTTATCGGAAAAGAAATGTAGGAACTGACGATAGCCGATATCGCGGGCGTAGCGCGCCGGATCGTCGAGGCAAACAACGGGTTGCGCGGCAAAGCCGGCGAAATGTGCTTCGAGCTCGGCAGCGGTGAAAGGCGAGGCCTGCGGATAGGCGAGATGACGGCCGAATACCCCGGCGATACGCGGATCGCTGTCGGCCAGCGCTACCAGCGCGGCAAGCCAATTGCGGTTTGCGGGCAGCGCGTCCTGGGTCAGGAATACGACATACTCGCCCTGGCTGAGGCGCACCCCCAAATTGCGCGTGCGGCCGTGGCCGAACTCCGCCGGCGCAATCCGCTGCAGGCGTAGGCGCGGGTCGTGCCGCCCTTGCAGGAATTCCACCGTGCCATCGGTCGAACCGGAATCGATCACTAGTACCTCATAGGAAAACCTCGTCTTCTGGCCCAGCACGGCGGCGAGCACATCGCGGAACAGGGCGCCGCCGTTCTTGGTCGGGAGGATGACGGATGCTTTGATGGGGCCGGCTATGCGATTGTCGCTCATGCTAGCGGCTTTTCCGCATAAAGATCGAAGCCCGGCGCGATGCGGCGCCACGCCTCGCCGTTGGCCGGATCGCGGATTAGTTCGCTCTGGATCTCCGGCAGGGTCTTGACGAGCTGGATGATCGCCTCGCGCAGCCGACCGACGGCCGGCTGTCGTAGCCGGCTGCGCACGTTGTCGACCATCTCGAGCAGATCGAGCAGCGAAACGCCGATCTGGTCCAGCGGGCAGTAAGGGCTGGGTTCGACGCGCACGTTGACGAAGTCGGCGAAACAGCGTTTCAGGCCCATGTCGGTCATGTTGAAGTAGTGATGCGGATAGGCGTGGATATGCTGATTGAATGCCGACAGCACATAAACCCTGCCCCCGGGCTTGAGCACGCGGTAGATTTCGGCCGCGGCCTGCCAGGGCGTATGCAGATGCTCGAACACGGCCAGCGAATAGACGTAATCAAAGCTCTCGTCGGCGAAAGGCATCGCGTGCACATCGACGACGTAGTCGAGATCATCGGCATAGACATAGGCATCGGTCTTGACCAGATTGGGTGCGCAGCATCGATCGACGCCGGCGCCGATTTCCAGCACCGGTTTGCCGGAAGCGAGCGCCTCGCGCACGAATGGAATCGCCAGGGTGGCGCTGTCCTGAACTGGCAAACTGGCGCTTTGAACGCGCAAATCCAGCGCCTCGCCGGCATCGCTGCGGCGCAACACTGGCACCTTGCCGATGCGGGAGATGGTGAAACCACAGCCCTCGCAACGGTCGAGCACGACGGGCAATGGCCGATGACAGACCGGACAGGCGAGACGATCGGCGAGTTTCATCGTATGAGCTTTCGAAGGCGCGACGGCACGCTGGACGGCGGCATCGCGACGGGGTAACCGCGCCGCGATATGCGACGAAGCCCGCTGCCCAAGCCGCTGCCAGTCATCCAGAGCGATGGCGGATTCCAGGCGATGCCAGCGGCGCAGCCAATCAGCGACAAAGAACATGGCGGCATTGTAACAGCTGGGCCATGATACGCTCGACCTAACCCGCCCGATGGACAGGGGCCAGGCCTGCAGTGGTAAGGCAATGATTGCCGGTGGCTCAGGGGGATGCATCAGCTCGTCGTGGCCGCCGAGGCGGCAGACGCTGGCGAGCGCCCGCCGCGGAGCGGCCGCGAACGGCAACGGGGCGGTCCGCGCCCGTGGCGATTGATTCGGCCCCATGGGGTTGAGGTGAACTCTTGCGCGAAGAATGGGTTTTTACTTCGGCCTCGCGCCTCTTGCCCTTGTAAATCGCGGCATGACCCTGCGGATCGCTCGTAGCGGGGCG
>JBKBOI010000128.1:0-4735 GCA_046294935.1 Rhodocyclaceae bacterium | reverse complement strand
CCATCCGCCATCTGGGGCGAGGAGCGGAAGAGGCCTTGGAGAATGCGAAAGGACTGCCGGGAAAAAACGCCGTCACCTGCTTTGGCCAAACCGTCGGCTGGAATACGTTCGGCGACCTCATGGAGCGCGAAGCCGCGCTGGGCCGACTTGGCGACGAACTGAAGCTGTCCACCGGCTACCTCTATGGGCTGCTTCATCTCACCGACATGGCGGCGGATTCGTCCCGCCCGCAAAATGCCCTGTGGCACTCGCGTTTTGCCTACCGTACCCGGCGCATGCTGGAGGCCAAGGTCAGAAACGAGGGCGACCGCGACGCCGCCGAGCGCAAGCGTCAGCAACTGCAACAGGAGCTGGCCGTGGAAATTGCCAGCCAAGGCATCGAACGGCACCGGGCGGCCTACAAAATCGCCCTATTTACCCATCTGTATCGACAACGCGACTGAGGAGAGCGAAATGGCCCAAGCTTTGCATGGTAAAGACAGCCCGCAACGAACCGAGGAAACGCCCCGCCAGCAAGCCGATACGAGTTGGAAGCAAATCCGCTTTACTACGCCATTGAATCCCGAGTTATTCAACAGCATCGCCCAGAGGGAAGCGCGCCGGATCGGGTTATGTGACGATGGTCGGGAACGCAACGAAAACAAACGTACCCAGCTTCGCCGTTTTTACGACGAATTGTGCATGTGGGAAGAAAAAGTATCCCGCCAGCCGGAGAAGTTCGACGACTTTTTGCCATTCATCCGCATGATGAATGCCAAGGCAGCCTATGCGGAGGGACGCAAGCCCAAACTGGTCGATCAAAACTTCGTTGATCTGCTGCAACACACTCTAGCCGAAGTCAAAGACGCCAAGACCATGACAACCTGCAAGCTGTTCTGGGAAGCTTTCATGGGCTTTTACAGACAGATCCGCAAAGACTGAACCCGGGAGACCCCACATGAAACTTACCGCCATCCGCAAATTCACCGGTCGCATCGAACTCGTCACCGGCCTGCACATCGGCTCTGGCAACAACGAGATGCACATCGGCGGCACCGACAATCCGGTGATCAAGAACCCCATCACGCAGGAGCCCTACATCCCCGGCTCCAGCATCAAGGGCAAGATCCGCAGCCTGTTGGAGTGGCATCTGGGCGTGGTGGGTCTCACCGAAGGCAAGCCGTTGGGCTTTCGCGACATCGGCCGCGTTCCGGAAACCGGGCGCGAGGCGGCCAAGAGCCTGCTCAAGCTGTTCGGCGGCGCGCCGGAAGGCGCCAGCCAGGACATGAAGCTGGTCGAGGAGATCGGCCCTACGCGCCTGGCCTTCTGGGACTGCCCGCCGACCCGTTCCTGGGTGGAGGAGATGAGCCGGCGCAACCTGCTGCTCACCGAAACCAAGATGGAGAACATGATCGACCGCATCCGCGGCGTGGCCGAGCACCCGCGCAACACCGAGCGCGTGCCCGCAGGCGCTTGCTTCGACTTCGCCCTCACCCTGCGCGTGCACGAAGGCGACGACCTGCTGCCCATGGTCTTCCACGGATTGAGGCTGCTCGAACTCACCGGCCTGGGCGGCTCCGGCTCGCGCGGCTACGGCAAGATCCGGTTCGCCGAATTGACGCTCGATGGCGAGGATGTCTTGCCAGCGCTGGCCAAGGTCAACCTCGCTGCGGCGGCCTGACATGCCGCTCGATTCACGGAGCGCCTCATGCTGACCTACACCGCCCGCATCACGCCGCTTTCCGCCTTCGGCACACTGCCCAAGGGCGACACGCTGTTTGGCCAGTTGTGCTGGGCGCTGCGCAACCGGCATGGTGAAGCGTGGCTTGCCGGATTGCTCGACGGCTACACGGCAGGGCGGCCTTTCGCGGTGGTTTCCGATGCCTTGCCCGCCGGCTACCTGCCGCGCCCCAGCTTGCCCGGCCACTGGTTCGCTCCCCTGTCGGACGGGGATCGCAAGGCCGTCAAGAAACGCGTCTGGCTGCCTGTGGAGCATTTCGACGAACCCGTGGCCGACTGGCTGCGCCACTGCCGTGCCGAGGCCGAACTGCCGGGCGGCGCGCCCCATTCCCACCCTCACCCGCACAACGCCATCGACCGCCGCAGCGGCACCACCGGCAAGAACTTCGCGCCCTACACCCTCACGCGGCTCTGGTATGCGGCGCAGACCGAGCTGGAAATCCATATCGTCCTCGACGACACCCGTCTGACCGTCGCCGATCTGGAACAGGCCCTGCGCGACATCGGCGCGCTCGGCCTCGGGCGCGACGCCGGCATCGGCCTGGGGCGCTTCCGGGTCGATGCTTTCGGCCCCGCCGAACTGCCCAGCCAAAAAGGCGCCAACGCCTGGCTGACCCTGGCTCCCTGCGCGCCGCAGCGCCTCGGTTGGGACGCCGAGCATTGCTTTTACAAGGTGTTTACCCGCTTCGGCCGTCACGGCGACATCGGCGTGCATCAGGGCAACCCGTTCAAGACGCCGGTGCTGCTGGCCGACACCGGCGCCGTGCTCACCCCTCGCCCGGAAACGGCTATCGGCGCGCCGTTCACGGGTCAGGGGCTGGGCGGCGATGGCAGCCTGTCCAAGGCCATGGCGCAGACCGTGCATCAGGGTTACGCCCCCGTGCTGGGGATCAAACTGCCGACGGCAGGAAACTGATAACCATGCCTGAAATCGCCATTTACCAACGTCAGGACGGCTCCATCGACGTCCGTCTGGAACACGAAACCGTGTGGCTCTCACTCATGCAGATGAGCGTGCTTTTCGGGCGGGACAAGTCGGTGGTATCCCGGCACTTGCGCAACGTGTTCGCGGAAGGTGAATTGGACCGGGAAGCAGTTGTTGCAAAATTCGCAACAACTGCCGACGACGGCAAGACCTACCAGGTCGATCACTACAACCTCGACGTCATCATCTCCGTCGGTTATCGCGTCAAATCGCCGGAGGGCGTGCGTTTTCGCCAATGGGCGAGCCGTGTGCTGAAAGACTATCTGGTGCGCGGATACGCGCTCGACCGACGCCGGCTGGAGGCCAACGCGCACGAACTCGAAGCCGCCCTGAAGCTGGTGCGGGCAACGCTGAAGAGCCCGGAACTCAGCGCCGAAGCCGGCGTCGGCCTGGCGGACATCATCACCCGCTACACCCAGACCTTTCTTTGGCTGCAACGCTACGATGAAGGTCTGCTGACCGACCCCAAGGGGCGCCCTGGCGGCGAGTTGCCTTCGTGGCATGACGCCACCCAAGCCATCGCCCGTCTCAAGGCCGACCTGATGGCCAAGGGCCAGGCCAGCGCCTTGTTCGGTATCGAGCGCGAAGAGGGCCTGGCCTCCATTCTGGGCAATCTCGACCAGACCGTATTCGGTGCACCGGCCTATCCCACACTCGAATCACGCGCGGCGCATCTGCTCTACTTCGTCATCAAGAACCATCCGTTTTCGGACGGCAACAAGCGCATCGGTTCCCTGCTGTTCATCGATTTCCTGCACCGCAACGGTCGGCTCATGCAGACCGACGGCACGCCCATCATCAACGACATCGGCCTCGCCGCCCTGTCGCTGCTGGTGGCGGAATCGAAACCGGCAGACAAGGACGTGCTCATTCGCCTGATCATGAACATGCTCGCCGGGGAGGGCGCATGAAGACCTTCGACAGTTACCGACTCCTCATCACCCCACTCTCGCCCATCCACATCGGCACCGGCGAGAGCTACGAGCCGACCAATTACGTCATCGAGGATGGCATCCTGCACGAATTCGACACCGGCGCGACGGTGGCGGCATTGTCTGCGTCCGAGCGCAAAGAACTTCTCGCCATCGCCAGCCGCCAGCCGGATGCCGGCATGATCCTGGCCTTGCAGCGCTTCTTCTACGAGCGCCGGGAAACGCTGATGGCGCATGCCATGCAGCAGGTTCCCGTGCTTCCGGGGGTGGCCGCGCTCTACGCAAGCCGTATCGGACAAACGGCCAACCTGGAAGCCGGTGGCAAGAAGGTGATCAACCGGCTCGAGATCGACCGCACCGGCTTCAACCCCATCACCCGCCAGCCGGTGCTGCATGGCTCGTCGATCAAAGGTGCCATCCGGACCGCGTTGCTCGACAAGGTAAATAACGGCCAACGGGCGCACGAGCGCAAGGGATTGCACGAATTCCAGGGGCGCTTGTTCCGTTATTACGACGAGAACGCCCGTCCTCGGATGGCCCTTGAGCGCGATCCCATGCGCCTGGTGCAACTGGCCGATGCTGCATGGCGCGGCGAGCCGGGGCTGCCCGCCACCCGGGTGCATCTGGCGGTCAACCGCAAAAAAGCGCCCGTGGTGGACGAGAAGGGCGTGCTGCGCAAATCCAAGGCCGACGAACTGTATCAAATCCTCGAATGCGTGCCCGGCTGGCACTATCGCGCGTTTTCCGGGCAACTCAATCTGCAATCGGTCGGCGGACTGAAAGAAACGCATGCGAAGAAACTGCCCGCCGCCGACCTGCGCTTCGATGCAAGGCAGATTGCCCAGGCTTGCAATCGTTTCTATCGTCCGATCCTTGAATCGGAAAACCGGTTGTTGCGCGAGCGCGGCTATCTCGACGCGAACTGGGACGCCGCCATCCAAGAGCTGCTGGCGGCAGCCGACGACAGGATGCGGCGCGGCGACATCTTTTTGCTGCGCGTCGGCCGGCATTCCGGCGCCGAGTCGGTCACGCTCAACGGCGTGCGCAAGATCAAGATCACGAAGGGCAAGGGCGAACAACCGGACTACCTTGACGCAAC
>JBKBOI010000127.1:0-4759 GCA_046294935.1 Rhodocyclaceae bacterium | reverse complement strand
GCGGTGCTCGAACGTTACGCAGGCACGCAGGCTTTGCAGGCGCTGATCCCGGCGCTTGCCATGCTCTCCGGCCACGGCGACCCCCGCGTGCGCGCCGATGCCTGCCACCTGCTCGGCCTGACCGGCAGCCCGGCAGCCATCGAATACCTGGAAGCCCGGCGCGATGATCCCGACCCCGACGTGCGCGAGATCGTCGCCGAGAGCCTCGCGGAATTACAAACCAAGGAGGATTGATCATGTCCAGACTCGCCGAACTGCAATTGCGTTTCGCCGCCGCCGATTTCCTGAGCTTTGCCGAAATCGCGCCGGGATTCATCGTCATCGACGTGAAGACGCCTTTCTCGACCGCCAGCATCGCGCTGCAGGGCGCGCATCTGATGACCTGGCAGCCGAAGGGCCAGAAACCCGTCATCTGGCTGTCGCGGGCTGCGAAATTCGTGCCGGGCAAATCGATCCGCGGCGGCGTGCCGATCTGCTGGCCGTGGTTCGGGCCGCATGCGACGCAAAGCGGCTATCCCGGCCACGGCTTCGCGCGCACGATCCCTTGGCTGCTGATCGAGGCGAAGAAACTGCCGGATGGCCGCGTGCGGCTGGTCTTCGAACCGCAGCTCGACGAAACCTGCCGCAGCCAGTGGCCGCACCCATCGTCGGTGCGTTACACGGTGACGCTCGGTCAGGAACTCGTCGTCAGCCTGGCGACGACGAACACCGGCGAGGCCGCCTTCACGCTCGGCCAGGCGCTGCATACCTATTTCGAGGTTGGAAATGCGCAGCGCATTGAGATCGCCGGACTGGAGGGCTGCACCTACATCGACAAGGTGGATGGCGGCAAGCGCAAGAAGCAGAAAGGCCGGGTGACGATCGAAGGCGAAGTCGATCGCGTCTATCTCGGCACCAGTGGCTGCTGCGGCATCATCGATCCGGCGATGAAGCGCACGCTGCTGATCACCAGCACCGGCAGCTGTTCCACGGTGGTGTGGAATCCGGGCAAGGAGAAGGCCGCGAAGATGGGCGATTTCGGCAAGCGCGGCGAGGAGCGCATGGTCTGCGTCGAGACCGCCAATGCCGCCGACGACGTGATCACCCTGGCGCCGGGCGAGACCCACTGCATGAGCGCGCAATACCGCGTGATCCGGCATGGCGGATGAAACCCGGCTGATCCACGGCTTCCACGCCGTCACCGCGCGGCTGCGCCACGACCCGGAAGGCGTGCGCGAGCTCTATTGCGCGGCGCAGCGCCAGGATGCCCGCATGCGCGACCTCGTGCGGCTGGCGCAAGCGCACGGCGTGCGCATCCACACGCTCGATGCCGCGCGGCTCGATGCGATGACCGGCCACGGGCGGCATCAGGGCGTGGTGGCGAGGATAGCGGCGCGGCAGAAATACCTGACGGTCGACGACGTGCTGGAAGGGCTCAGCGAGCCGGCCCTGCTCTTGGTGCTCGATGGCGTCACCGACCCGCACAATCTCGGCGCCGCCTTGCGCGTCGCCGACGCGGCCGGGGCGCATGCGGTGATCGCGCCGAAGGATCGCGCCTGTGGCCTCACCGCGACGGCGATCAAGGTCGCGAGCGGCGCGGCCGACACCGTGCCCTACCTCGTCGTCACGAACATCGCCCGCACTTTGCGCAAGCTCCAAGAGCGCGGCATCTGGACGATCGGCGCCGCCGGCGAAGCGGAGAAAGAGATTTATGCCATCGACCAGACCGGCCCGACGGCCTGGGTGCTGGGCGCGGAAGGCGAAGGCCTGCGGCGGCTGACCCGCGAGACCTGCGACGAGCTGGCGAAGATCCCGATGTACGGCGCGGTCGAGAGCCTCAATGTCTCGGTGGCCGCCGGAATCTGCCTGTTCGAGGCGCGACGGCAGCGGTGCTGATAGCAGGAACCGTCCGCCCAAAGTTTCATAACCGGTCGAGTCATAACCGGTTGAGCGGTTCGGCTCATGGTTCGCATTCGGAGGCCTCGTAAGGCTTGCGCCCGGGCCGCCCGCAACTCGCTGCGCTCGGACAAGCGGGCGGCTTTTCCGTGCGCTACGCCAACGATGCCCGACGAATGCTCACAAATCGCCTTACCGCCCAACCGCTTATCAGCCCAGCCGCCTCACCAGAGCTTCCACCAGGGCTCCGGCTTGTCGAGGCCGCGCTTGAAGTATTCGCTGTTCGGGAAGTTCTTCCGCATCACGCGCTCGGCATCGTCGCGCAGATCGTTCATGCCGAGCGCATCATAGGCCTTGATCATGATGAACAGCGCCTCTTCGATCGCGGGCGCGTCGGGATAGGTCTGGATCGCATACTGCGCGCGGTTGATCGCGGCGACATGGGCGCCGCGCTTCAGGTAGTAGCGCGCGGCGTGCACCTCGTGCGCGGCGAGCGCATTGACGAGATAGGCCATCCGTTGCGCGGCATCCTTGGCGTACTTGCTGTCGGGAAACTGCGTGACCAGCGCCTTGAAGGCGGCGAAGGACTCCTGCGCCGCTTTCGGATCGCGCTCGGACGGGTCCTGCATACTGACGTAGCCCATCAGCCCGAGGTCTTCGTTGAAATTGATCAGCCCTTTGAGGTAATGGACGTAATCGACGTGAGGGTGATTCGGGTGCAGGCGGATGAAGCGGTCGCAGGCAGCCAGGGCCTGGGCTTTTTCGCCTTGCTTGTAGTAGGCATAGGCGGTTTCGATCTGCGCCTGCTGCGCATAGCGGCCGTAAGGGTAGCGCGCCTCGAGCTTTTCGAAATATTTGATGGCCTTGTCATAGGCACCGTCGCCCATCGCGCTCTTCGCCTCGGCATAGAGCTTGTTGGCCGACCAGCCGGCGGTCTCGTCGATCTGTTCGGGCAGCAGCCCGCAACCGCCGAGGAAGGCGAGCAGGAACGGAACGAGCAGGAAAGCTAAACTACGCATGATGAGCCACGCCAAGAAAGGCCAAGAAAGTCTGGCCGATTATAGCCAAGTCGTGATCCCATCCGACTGCGCTGGCCTGCGGCTCGACGCCGCGCTGGCGAGACTGTTTCCCGAGCATTCCAGGAGCCGCCTGCAAGCCTGGCTGCGCGACGGTCTGATCCGGGTCGATGGCGCCCAGCTCGACGCCAAGCGCAAGGTGCATGGCGGCGAGATCGTCACCTGCGCCGTCCCGGCGGCGCCGACGCTCGAGACGGTGGCGGAGGACATCCCGCTGCCGATCGTCTTCGAGGACGACACGCTCATCGTCATCGACAAGCCGGCGGGGCTGGTCGTGCATCCGGGCAATGGCAACGAGCGCGGCACCTTGATGAACGCGCTGCTCCACCACGCGCCGGAACTCGCCCAGGTGCCGCGCGCCGGCATCGTGCACCGGCTCGACAAGGATACTTCCGGCCTGATGGTGGTGGCGAAGACGCTGGCCGCGCAAACTCATCTCGTCCGCGCGCTGGCGGCGCGCCAGGTGAAACGTCATTACTTCGCGCTGGTGCATGGCTGCGTCGTCGCCGACGGCACCGTCGACGCGCCGATCGGCCGCCACCCGACGCAGCGCATCAAGATGGCGGTGGTGAAAAGCGGCGGCAAAAATGCCCGCACGCATTATCTCGTGCGCGAACGCTTCGCCGCGTGCAGCCTGCTCGAATGCCGTCTGGAGACCGGCCGCACGCACCAGATCCGCGTGCATCTGGCCAGCATCGGCCACCCCTTGGTCGGCGATCCTGTCTATGGCAAGAAGAAAAGCGGCGATGCGCGGCTCGATGCTTTTCCGCGCCAGGCGCTGCATGCCCATCGGCTCGAGCTCGTGCATCCCGAGCTGGGTATCGAGATGCGGTGGGAATCGCCGCTGCCGGTCGATTTCGCCGCCCTGCTGGAGGCTTTGCGTGCCGCCTGAGTTCATCGTCCCCGACTGGCCGGCGCCGGCGCACGTCCATGCGCTGGTGACGACGCGCCGCGGCGGTGTCAGCATCGGGCCTCATGCGAGCTTCAACCTCGCCGACCACGTCGGTGACGATCCGGCGGCCGTCGCCGAGAACCGCCGCCGCCTGCGCATGCTGCTCCCGGCCGAGCCCGTCTGGTTGCAGCAGGTGCACGGCACGCGCTGTGTCGATGCGGCGCGGCAGCCGCCCGACACGGCCGCGGATGCGAGCTTTTCCCGCCGACCCGGCGTCGTCTGCGCGGTGCTCACCGCGGACTGTCTGCCGGTGCTGCTGTGCGACGAAGCCGGCAGCATCGTCGCCGCGGCCCATGCCGGCTGGCGGGGCCTGGCCGCCGGAGTGATCGAAGCCGCGGTCGCGGCGATGGCCGTGCCGGCAGAGCGTCTGATCGCCTGGCTCGGCCCGGCGATCGGCCCCGAGAGCTTCGAGGTCGGCGGCGAAGTGCGCGATGCCTTCATCGCCCACGATCCGGCGGCGAAAGCGGCCTTCCGCGCACGGCCGAACGGCAAATGGCTGTGCGACCTCTACCGCCTCGCCCGCCTGCGCCTCGCCGCGCTCGGTGTGTGCCGTATCGCCAGCGCCGACTTTGACACCGTCCGCGAGGTGGAGCGCTTTTACTCCTACCGTCGCGATGGCGTCACCGGGCGGATGGCGAGCCTGATCTGGATTTGACAGTGAAATTGGTGCATTGCAGAATCGCCCCATGACCACGACTGAAACCACCCAAGAGAACGCCTTGCTCGCGTTGCAAAAAGAATGGCGCGAACGCCATGCGGCACTATGGCAAGCGATGCTCCAGCGCGACAAGCAGACTCCGGCTGCCCCACTGATAGCACCCGAACCCGGCGACCGGCGCTTCAATCACCCCGCCTG
>JBKBOI010000126.1:0-4792 GCA_046294935.1 Rhodocyclaceae bacterium | reverse complement strand
GCCGATGGCCGGGTGGCCGACATCCATCGCTTCTGGGAGCAGACGGGCCATTTTTATCTCACCGGCAAGGGTTCCGACAATCTCGTCGACCCATTCATCGGCACTTCACTGATGCCGGCGGCGACCGGCGTGTTCCGCGATTTGACTAGCATCCGTTTCGAGCATCCGGTATGGATCCCCGAGAACTGCACGGCCTGCGGCAACTGCTATACCGAGTGTCCGGATTCGGCGATTCCCGGCTTGGTGAGCACGATCGGTGATGTCTTCAACACCATCGTCAACCGCATCGAAACCGCCGGCACGCCGACGCGCTACCTGCGGCGCGGGGTACGCACGCTGGAAAAGAAGCTGCGCACGCTGATCGGTACGAGTGATGGGGTCGCGGTGCGCCCTTTGATCGACAAGGCGATCGATGAAACCATCGCCGAGGCGGACGAGGACGATTGGGAAAAGATGGGCGCCGAGTTCAAGCTCTTCACCAGCGAGCTCGGCGACTTCCAGTTCGCCACCACCAAGCCCTACTGGAGCCTGAAGGAGAAAAAGGCCAAGGGCACGGGCGGGCTGTTCTCGATCACCCTCAACCCCTATACCTGCAAGGCCTGCGCATTGTGCGTGGATGTCTGCGAAGACGACGCCCTGAAGATGGTGACGCAGACCGATGAAACGGTCGAGAAACTACGCCGCGACTGGGATTTCTGGCTCGACTTGCCGACCACGCCGAAGGAGTACGGCCGCATCGACAGCCTCGACGAAAAGATCGGTGCGTTGGAGACCCTGCTGCTCGACAAGCACAACTACAACTCGATGAACTGCGGCGACGGCGCCTGCCTCGGCTGCGGCGAAAAGACCGCGATCCATCTGTTCACCGCGACGGTGACGGCACTGATGCAGCCGCGCGTTGCGGCTTTCGTCGCCAAGCTCGACGGCCTGATCGCGCGCCTCGAGCAGCACATGCGTATCAAGCTCGCTTCCGCCGTCGATCTCACCGATACCAGCGCGGTGGTCAAGGCTGTCGAGGCGACCGGTCAGCACGATCTGACGCTCTCGAAGCTCGCCGCCAAGCTCACCGAGAACAAGCCCTCGCAGCTGCTCGATCCAGTTTGGGTGAAGAACACCGCCCAGTTGCTCGAAAAGCTGAAAGATCTCAAGTGGCGCTACGTCGCCGGCCCGACCGGCCGCGGCCGTGCCGAAATGGGGATTGTCAACTCGACCGGCTGCACTTCGGTGTGGGGCTCGACCTGGCCATTCCACCCCTATCCCTTCCCGTGGACCTCGCATCTCTTTCAGGATTCGCCGTCCGTGGCGATGGGTATCTTCGAAGGTCACATGGCGAAAATGGCCGAAGGCTTCAAGGCCGTGCGCATGGCCGAGAAGGAGCTGGCGGGCGATTACCTGCCAGACCGCGACGACGACTTCTTCCGCCGTTTCACCTGGCATGACTTCAACGAGGAAGAATGGCTGCTCTGCCCGCCGGTCGTCAGTCTGGGCGGCGATGGCGCGATGTATGACATCGGCTTCCAGAACCTGTCGCGTGCCTTGATGTCGGGCATGCCGATCAAGGTGCTGGTGGTCGACACGCAGGTGTATTCGAACACCGGCGGCCAGGCTTGCACCTCCGGCTTCATCGCGCAGGTCTCCGACATGGCGCCTTTCGGCAAGGCTCGGCACGGCAAGCAGGAGACGCGCAAGGAAATTTCTCTCATCGGCATGGCGCACCGCACCGCCTATGTCTGCCAGAGCACGATCGCACATGTCAATCACCTGCTGGAGTGCTACATCGATGGTCTGAACAGCCGCCGCCCGGCGCTGTTCAACGTCTATGCGGTCTGCCCTCCGGAGCATGGCGTCGGCGACGACAAGAGCGTCGAGCAGAGCAAGCTGGCGGTGGAGTCTCGCGCCTATCCGTTGTTCCGCTTCGATCCCGATCTGGGCACCACCTTCCACGAGACCGTGAGTCTCGAGGGCAACCCGGCGCTCGATCGGGATTGGCCGACCTATACGCTCAAATACAGGGACGAGGGCGGCCACGAGCAGAGCATGACCCTGCCGCTGACCTTCGCCGACTTCGCCGCCACCGAGGCGCGCTTTGCCAAGCAGTTCAAGAAGGCGCCGCCCGAGACCTGGAACGAGAACATGGTGCTGCTCGCCGACTTCATCGCCCTGGACGAGGACGAGCGCGAGGGCAAGTATCCCTTCATCTGGGCCGTCGATGGAAAGAACCGGCTGATGCGCCTCTTGGTCACCGCCGACATGGTGCGCGCGACCGAGGAACGCCTCGCTTTCTGGCGCCAGTTGAAGGGCATCGCCGGGCTCGATGCGCAGCCGGTGGATACCCATGCGATCGCCGAGCAGGTGCGCGCCGATCTCATTGCCAAGATCAGCAATACGCTCGGGCTCGCCGGCAGCGACCACGCTTTGGGTGCCGTCTCGTCGGCGCCGACTCTGCAGCAGTCGCTGCTAGCAGGCGCGGCGGGGACTGGCGATTACGAGCCGGTGTGGATCGATACGCCCGAATGCACGGCCTGCGACGAATGCATGACCATCGCTCCGAAAGTGTTCGCTTACAACGAGCAGAAGCTGGCGATCGTCATCGATCCGAAGGGCGCGAAGTTCGCCGACATCGTCAAGGCGGCGGAGAAATGCACGGCGGGATGCATCCATCCGGGCACGCCCTGGAACATGAGCGAGCCGGGCATCGAGAAGCTGATGGCGCGGGCGGCGAAATACAACTAACGATCATGGTCGACAAACCACCCCGGTTTCATCCCATACGGGCCGCTGTTTCACGCTAACGCGATGCGTCTGCTTTCCTATTTTCGAGGCGAGGCCTTCCAGCGCGGCGTCCATCCACCGCAATGCAAGCTGACGGCCCACACCCCGATCCGCCGGCTGCCGTTCCCGCCGCGCGTGATCGTGCCGCTCGCACAGCACATCGGCAAGCCGCCGCGCGTGATCGTCAAGGTTGGCCAGGAGGTGGTGCGCGGCGAGCCGATCGCTGCCGCCTCCGACTGGCTCTCGGTGCCGCATCACGCGCCGGTGACCGGCGTGGTCGAATTCATCGGCCTCAAGCCAGGCATGCGTGGGCCTTGGGTCGAGTCGATCGTGATCCGCGCCCACCCGGGCGCCACGCAGGAAGACCTTTGGGGGCAGCCGCGAGACTTCTCGAATGCCAGCGCCGAGGAAATCCTCCAGGCGATCCGGGACACCGGCATGGTAGGGCTGGGCGGCGCGGCCTTCCCGACGCATGCCAAGCTGACCGTGCCGCAAGAGGCCCGCGTGCACACCCTGGTGGTCAATGGCTGCGAATGCGAGCCCTATCTCACCTGCGATCATCGTGTGATGGTCGAGCAGGCCGATGATCTGATCCAGGGTATCCGCTTTGCGCTGCGGGCCACCGGCGCGCGGCGGGCGATCGTCGGCATCGAGGACAACAAGCCGGATGCGCGTGAGGCGATCGAAGCGGCGCTCGCCCGCCGTGGGCCTTTGCCGGAAGGCGAGATCCACGCCGAGCTGGTGCCGACCAAATATCCGCAGGGCTCGGAGAAGATGCTGATCATGGCGCTCTTTGGCGTCGAGATTCCGGCGGGCGGGCTGCCGGTGAGTCTCGGCATGGTGGTCAACAACGTCGGCACGTTGGCGGCACTGGGCCGGCTGCTGCCACGTGGCCAGGGCCTGACCGAGCGTGTCGTGACGATCACCGGCCCGGGTATCGCGCGTCCCGGCGACTACATCGTGCCGATTGGCACGCCCTTGCGCTTCATCCTCGATTACGCCGGGGCACCGGATGCCCAGGCCAAGGAGGTGATCCTCGGCGGACCGATGATGGGGCTGGCGGCGGCTTCGCTCGATGTGCCGATCACCAAGGGGGTCTCCGGCGTCGTGGTGCTGCGCGGCGAAGACCTCGCGTTCGATGAAAACCGCAAGATTTACCCCTGCATCAAATGCGCGCAGTGCGTCGAATCCTGCCCGATGGGACTCAATCCTTCGATGCTCGGCATGCTCGCCGCGAAGCGCGAATACGACCTGATGGGCAGCGAATATCATCTGGGGGAATGTTTCGAGTGCGGCTGCTGTTCCTACGTCTGCCCGTCGAACATCCCGCTGGTGCAGCAGTTCCGCGTCGCCAAGCAGATCCTGCGCGAAAAGGCCGCCGCCGCGAAATCGTCATGACCATCGAAATCCGTTCTGCCCCGCACATCAAAGCGCCCGTGAGCGTCACGACGATCATGCGCCATGTCGTCTGGTCGCTCGCGCCGGTCTGCGCCTTCTTCGTCTATCAATACGGCCTTTCGGCGGCAGCCTCGCTCACCGTCGTCACGGCCAGCTGCCTGGCCACCGAACGGCTGTTCGTCAAGACCGGCACCCAGGCCGGCGACATCTCGGACTTTTCCGCCGTGATCACCGGCCTGTTGCTCGCGCTCTCGCTGCCGCCGGCCTTCCCGCTGTGGATGGGCGCTGTCGCCGGCTTTGTCGCGATCGCACTGGGCAAGGCGCTGACGGGAGGCATCGGCTGCAACGTCTTCAACCCGGCGCTGGTCGGCCGCGCCTTCGTGCAGGCGGCCTTTCCGCAGGCGATTGCCACCTATTCGCCGTCGTTCCTGCCCGGGCGCTTCACCGAGTTCGTGCCCTCGTCGCTCGCCTGGCCGCTGATGCAGCCGACCGACCTGATGCTCTGGCTCAAGGACAAGCAGCTCGATGCGCTGGCCAGCGCCACACCTCTGGCACGCTGGAAGTTCGAGGGCGTGCTCGCCGGCGCCGAGGAGCTCTTGACCTCGCTCTCCGGCCACATGGC
>JBKBOI010000125.1:0-4808 GCA_046294935.1 Rhodocyclaceae bacterium | reverse complement strand
CGAAAACTCGGCGCTGGCGGGACGGCACCGACCTCAATAGTGCGGTGGTATTTCGTCGCGCAGGCTGCGTTGCTCGGCGGGGATCGCCTGCAGGACGAGCTGGCGCAGGTCGCGCAGCGAGCGTTCGAGCTGCGCGATTCGCTCCTGTTGCCGATATACCGTCGTATTGAGGGTGTCGAGCAGATCTTCGGCGAAGGCGAGCTTGACTTCGAGTTCGGTGATCCGGTCTTCCATCAGGCACTCTCCTCGCTGGCTGCGAGCATCGCCGCGCGGGTTTCTGGAGTCTCGAGACTGATGCGGCCCAGCACGCCCGAGCGAAAATCGGTGAGCAGGATCAGCGCGGCCTTCTCCAGGTCGATCTGGCCGCCGCGCAGGCAGCCGCGCTTCCTGCCGACTGCCTCGACGATGCCGATTGCATCCATGCCGGCCACGTCGATCTCGTAGCGCGCGGCGAGCAGCGCCGGATAACGCGCCAGCAGGATGCCGGCGAGGAATTCGGCCACTTCCTCGTCGATCACGGCGTTACGGCCGATCGCATGGCAGACGGCGAGCAGGTAGCCATCTGCATCATGCTCGATCTTCGGCCACATCAGCCCGGGCGTGTCGGTGATCGTCATGTCCGGCCCGAGGTCGAAGCTCTGTTGCTGCCTGGTGACCGCAGGCTCGTCGCCGACCTTGGCGATGCGGCGCTTGAGCAGCGCGTTCATCAGCGTCGACTTGCCGACGTTGGGGATGCCCATGATCAGCATGCGCAGTGGCTTGGTTCCGTCGTTGCGGTGCGGTGCGAGCTGGCGGCACAGGCCGGGTATGCGCGCGGCATCACCGGGTTTCTTGCAGGAGATGGCCACGGCCTTGACGCCCGGTTGTTGCGCATAATGGGCGAGCCACTGCGCCGTCACCACGGGGTCGGCGAGGTCGGCCTTGTTGAGCACTTTGAGACAGGGGCGCTGGCGAGCTGCGCGCAGTTCGCGGATCATCGGGTTGCTGCTCGCTTCCGGACAGCGCGCGTCGCAGACCTCGATGACGACGTCGGTGCGCGCCATCGTCTCGGCCGCCTTCTTGCGCGCCGCAGCCATATGGCCAGGAAACCACTGGATGGGCATGGTGGGATCAGTGATGAATGGGCCGCAATTATCGCCGATGCGAAAAATCGGCGCTGGCGATACGGCACGGCTTCAGCCCCCGCCGCGCTGCATGGCTCGATCCAGGCGCGCCAGCAGGATCTGCCGTTGTTCCAAAGTGCCATCGGTGAAGCGGATGCGCACTGCCACCCTCGGCAATCGCAAGGCGGCAATCACGCGTGGCGGTAATGGGGTGAGGGTGATTTCCATCGCCGCGCCTTCTCCCACGACGCGCCACAAGGCATCTTTGCCAAATACACCGTCGGGGAAGGCGCAATGCAGCGCGCGACAAAACTCCGACTGCGTCGCTGTCGTTTCGTACTCCAGGGCTTCTTCGCTCATGATTTGCAGCCTATCATGCCGGGTATGGCCCGCAAACCGATGACCGCCTTCGACTGGTGGCTGCGCTGGATCAACGTGATCCTGCGTGGTCTGCATCTTTGCGCCGTGATCTTGCTCGGCGCCATGTTGCTCGGCGCGCGGCAGGAAAACGCCGAAATAGTCCTCGCCGTGGCCACCACCGGTTTCGCGATGTTCGCGCTCGACGTCTGGCGCAAGCCGCAACATCTGCGCGAGGCCTCCGGCATCGTGGTGCTGCTCAAGCTCGCCCTCATCGGCTGGATGGTCTTCAATGTGGCAATGCAGCAATCACTGTTCTGGCTGATCGTCGCCGGCTCGGCCATCTCCGCCCACGCGCCGGCACGTTTCAGGCATGCCATCGTGCTCGGCCGACTGCCGCATTGAAGCCGTCATTTTGCTGTGCTTGGCTTCATCGGGCTGGCCAAACCACAACAACAACGAGAGGAGAAGCTCATGCAGAAATCGCTGCACATCGACGCCAACAAATGCACCGGCTGCCTGCAGTGCGAACTGGCGTGTTCCTACGAAAATTACGGGATGTTCAATCCGTCCCGCTCCCGCATCAAGGTATTCAACTTCGAGCACGAGGGACGCAAGGTGCCTTACACGTGCACCCAGTGCTCCGACGCTTGGTGCATGAACGCTTGCCCCGTCGATGCGATCCGCATCGATGCCGCCACCGGCGCGAAGATCGTCCTGGAAGCCACCTGCGTCGGCTGCAAAGTGTGCACGATCGCCTGTCCGTTCGGCACGATCAATTACGTCGCCGCGACCGGCAAGGTGCAAAAGTGCGATCTGTGCGGCGGCGAGCCCGCCTGTGCCGCCGCTTGTCCCACGGGTGCGATCACCTATATCGACGCCGAGTGGACCGGTCTTGGCAAGATGCTCGCCTGGGCCGGCAAGACCGATACCGCGCCACGCGCAACCGCCTGAGCGAAGGAGGAAAACATCATGGGATGGACCCGTAAAGTATTGCGCGTCGATCTGACCAATGGCACTTGCCAAGCCGAACCGCTCGACATGGAATGGGCGCAGCAGTATCTCGGCCAGCGCGGCCTGGCCACCAAGTATTTCGTCAGCGAGGTCGATCCGCAGGTCGATCCGCTCTCACCCGAGAACAAGTTGATCATGACCACCGGCCCCTTGACCGGCACCGCTGCCTCGACCGGAGGCCGCTACTCGGTGGTCACCAAGGGTGCGCTCACCGGCGCGATCGCCTGCTCGAATTCGGGCGGCTTCTTCGGCGCCGAATTGAAGTTCGCCGGCTGGGACATGATCATCTTCGAAGGCAAGAGCCCGAAGCCGGTCTATCTTTCGATCGAGAACGAGAAGGCAGAGCTCAAGGATGCTGCGCATCTGTGGGGCAAGACCACTTGGCAGACCGAAGAGATCATCAAGAAGACCCATCAGGATCCATTGATCCGTGTCTGCAGCATCGGCCGTGCCGGTGAAAACGGCGTGCTCTACGCGTGCATCGTCAATGACCTGCACCGCGCCGCCGGCCGTTCCGGCGTCGGCACCGTGATGGGCAGCAAGAACTTGAAGGCCGTCGCCGTGCGTGGCACGAAGGGGGTTTCCGGCATCAAGGATTTCAAGGCCTTCATGGCCGCCACCACCGCCGCCAAGAAGGTGCTGGCCGACAATGCCGTCACCGGCCAAGGGCTGCCGAAATACGGCACCCAGGTGCTGATGAACGTGATCAACGAGATTGGCGCGCTGCCGACCCGTAACCATCGCGACGTGCAGTTCGAAGACGCCGGCAAGATCTCGGCCGAGGCGATGCATGAAAAGCGGCCGACCGACGGCAAGACGCATCTGGTGACCAATGCCGCCTGCTTCGGCTGCACGATCGCCTGCGGGCGCATCTCGCGCATCGACGAGACCCACTTCTCGGTGGTCAACAAGCCCGAATACTGGGGGGCCTCCGGCGGTCTGGAATACGAGGCGGCCTGGGCCCTGGGCGCCGCCAATGGCGTCGGCGACCTCGAAGCGCTGCAGTATGCCAACATGATCTGCAACGAGGACGGCATGGATCCGATCTCGTTTGGCGCCACCGTCGGCGCGGCGATGGAGCTCTATGAGCTCGGCATCCTCAAGAAAGAAGACATCGGCATGGAAGCGCCGTTCGGCTCGGCCCATGCGCTCGTCGAGCTGGCGCAGATGACGGCGAAGGGCGAAGGCTTCGGCAAGGTGCTCGGCCAGGGCTCGGCGCGTTTGTGCGCGCAATACGGCCGGCCCGAACTGTCGATGGGGGTCAAGAAGCAGGAGTTCCCGGCCTACGATTCGCGCGGCATCCAGGGCATGGGGCTGGCCTACGCCACATCGAACCGCGGTGCCTGCCACCTGCGCGGCTACACGGTCGCTTCGGAAGTGCTGGGCATTCCGGTCAAGACCGATCCGCACGTCACCGAAGGCAAGGCGGCGCTGGTGAAAGCATTTCAGGACGCCACGGCGGTCTTCGATTCTTCCGGCCTGTGCATCTTCACCTCGTTCGCCTGGACGCTCGCCGACATCCAGCCGCAGATCGCCGCCGCCTGCGAGGGCGACTGGTCGTTGGAAAAGCTGAGCGAGATGGGCGAGCGCATCTGGAACCTGGAGAGGCAGTTCAACCTCGCCGCCGGCTTCACCGCGAAGGACGACGACCTGCCGCCGCGCCTGAAGACGGAACCGGCCAAGACCGGGCCGGCAAAGGGCCAAGTCAACCGCCTCGACGAAATGAAGCCCGAGTATTACCGACTGCGCGGCTGGGATACGGAAGGCAGGCCCAAGCCCGAAACATTGGCGCGTCTGGGTTTGTGAGATGAAACACGTGATCATCGGCAACGGCCCCGCCGGGGTCGTTGCCGCCGAAACGCTGCGCCGCCTGCGGCCGGAGGTCGAAATCGCCCTGATCGGCGACGAGGCCGAACCGCCCTATGCGCGCATGGCGATTCCTTACTTCCTGCAAGGCAGGATCGACGAACACGGCACGCACTTACGCAAGGCGCACGACCATTACGCGACCCACGGCATCCACCTGATCGAAGGACGCGTCACCTGCATCGACTCGGCAGTCAAACAGCTCCAGTTCGCTTCTGGCGAGCGTCTCGGCTATGACAAGCTCTTGATCGCCACCGGGTCGCATCCGGTGCGGCCCGACATTCCCGGCATCGACCTGCCGAATGTGCATACCTGCTGGACGCTCGACGATGCGCGCGCGATCGCCGAGAAAGCTCGGCCCGGCAGCCGCCTCGTGCAGCTCGGCGCCGGCTTCATCGGCTGCATCCTGCTCGAAGCGCTCGCCGCGCGCGGCGTGAAGCTTACCGTCGTCGAGCTGGGCGACCGCAT
>JBKBOI010000124.1:0-4843 GCA_046294935.1 Rhodocyclaceae bacterium | reverse complement strand
GTCGGGGAGTGGCTGGAGATCGACCGCTATGCGCTGGCTCTGACACGAGACTTGCAGGCGGCCTGCGCGATGGCCTATGAGCGCTACGAGTTCCACAAGGTGGTGCAGGCGCTGCAAAATTTCTGCGCCGAGGATCTGGGCGCGTTCTATCTCGATATCCTCAAGGATCGCCTCTATACCAGCGCTGCCGCATCGCGCGCGCGTCGCGCGGCGCAGTCGGCGCTCTGGCACATCACCGAGAGCCTGACCAGGCTGATGGCGCCAATCCTCGCTTTCACCGCCGAGGAAATCCGTGAAGTGACGGGACGCGACAGCGTGATGCTGGAAACCTGGCACGAGTTGCCCGAAGTCGCCGGCAAGGAAGCGCTGCTGGCGCGCTGGCGGCAGATCCGTGCGGTGCGCGCCGACGTGATGAAGGCCATCGAGGACGTTCGCAGCCAGGGCAAGATCGGTTCATCGCTGCAGGCCGAGGTCGAGATTCGGGCGGCGGGCGAAACCCACGACCTGCTGGCTTCGCTCGGCGACGATCTCAAGTTCGTGCTGATCTGCTCGAAAGTCGTCCTGCAGAAAGTCGGCGCTGGCGAGACGGCACTGATCGTTACGCCCAGCCCGCACAAGAAATGCGCGCGCTGCTGGCATTGGCGCGAGGATGTCGGCCACGATCCGGCGCATGCGGAATTGTGCGGCCGCTGCACGACGAACCTCTTCGGCGCGGGCGAGGCGCGTGAGTTTGCCTGAAGCCTCGCGCTGGTTCATTCTGGCGGGCGTAGTCGTCGTCGCCGATCACGTCAGCAAAGCCTGGATGCTGGCCACCTTCCATTTGCACGAGAGCGTTGCCGTGACATCCTTCTTCAACCTCGTGCTGGTGATGAACCCCGGCGCCTCGTTTTCCTTTCTCGCCGATGCCGGCGGCTGGCAGAAATGGTTTTTCATCGCGCTTGCCTTGGCGATCTCGACTTGGCTGGCAGTCATGATCCGGCGCCATGCCCGCGAGCGGCTGATGCCTACTGCGCTCGCCCTGATCCTGGGCGGCGCGCTCGGCAACGTCATCGACCGCGTGCGCTTCGGCGCGGTGGTCGACTTTCTCGATTTCCATCTCGGCGGCTGGCACTGGCCGGCCTTCAACGTCGCCGACAGCGCGATCACCATCGGCGTCATACTGCTGCTCTGGCAGCAACTCAGGCACACGCCCCATGACTGAACGCGTCAAACTCGACAACCTCGTGACCCTCCACTACCGCATCGCCACCGCCGACGACGTGGAGATCCTTTCGACCTTCGGCGGCACACCGGCGACGATCCAGCTTGGCAGCGGCGAGCTTGCGCCCACCCTCGAAGCCTGCCTCGATGATCTGCCGGTCGGCGAGCGCCATGTCTTCCTGCTCGAACCGCATCAGGCCTTCGGCCCGCACAACCCCGAGCTGATGAAACGCCTGCCCGTCGGCGAGCTCCCCAACGGCGGCGCCGACATCGGCGTATTGACGCTCGTCGAGTTCGAAGCGCCGAACGGCCAGAAATTCGCCGGGTTGGTGCGCGAGATCGACGCCGAGACTGCATTGGTGGATTTCAACCACCCGCTCGCCGGCAAGTCGATCCGCTTCGAGGTCGAGGTGATCGGAATACTTTGAGCCATCGTTGCGCGTCTTCACTAGAATGACTCACCCAAGCCAGGTCCATGAGGCGCATATGGAAACCGTCAATGTTCACGAAGCCAAAACCCATCTGTCGCGCCTGCTCGAACGGGCAGCTGCAGGCGCCGAGATCGTCATCGCCCGGGCCGGCCGGCCGGTGGCGCGGCTCGTGCCGATGGAAAAGGCCGGCGCCGCACCGCGCCGCCTGGGTATCCTCGCCGGCAAGCGCTCGGTGCCGGACGACATCGACGGGCCTTTTGCCGGCGAGATCGAAGCGATGTTTTATGGTCGTCCGGAGGATAGCCGCTGATGCGGCTCCTCCTCGATACGCAAATGCTCCTCTAGGCGATTTATCGCCCGGAAAGGTTGTCGGCAAAACTGCAGGAGCGGCTGATGGATCGGCACAACGAGGTGTATTTCAGCGCGGTATCGATCGCCGAGATCGCGCTCAAGTCATCGCTGGGGCGTGCCGACTTTTCCTTCGATCCGCAAGAAATCATGCAGGCAGCGCAAGATAGCGATTTCGTCGAACTTCCGCTCACCGCCCGCCAGACCTTACACCTCGCCCGGCTGCCTTGGCATCATCGCGATCCGTTCGATCGTCTGTTGGTGGTGCAGGCCCTCGAAGAGGGCTTGCGCCTCATCACTGCGGATCGGCTGCTTGTCGCTTACCCCGAATTGGTCGAGGTGCATCGATGAACATCCTGCTCGCCAATCCCCGCGGCTTCTGCGCCGGCGTCGAACGCGCGATCAGCATCGTCGAACGGGCGCTGGAAAAATTCGGCGCGCCGATCTACGTGCGTCACGAAGTCGTGCATAACCGCTTCGTCGTCGCCGATCTGAAGGCCAAAGGCGCGATCTTCGTCCAAGAGCTCGACGAGGTGCCGGATGGCGCGACCGTGATCTTTTCCGCCCACGGCGTGCCCAAGCGCGTGCGCCGCGAAGCCGAGCGGCGTGGCCTCAGAGTCTTCGACGCCACCTGTCCCTTGGTCACCAAGGTGCATCTCGAAGTCGAACGCCACCGCAAGGCCGGCCGCGAAGTGATCATGATCGGCCACAAAGGCCACCCGGAAGTCGAAGGCACGATGGGACAGTGGCCGGACGGCATCCACCTGGTGGAAAACGTCGCCGACGTCGAAACGCTGGAAATCGGCGCTGGCGAGACGGCGCCTTTGCTGGCTTATGTGACCCAGACGACCCTGTCGGTCGATGATGCAGCCGCGATCGTCGCGGCGCTCAAGCGACGTTTCCCCACCATCGTCGGCCCGAAGAAGGACGACATCTGCTACGCGACGCAGAACCGCCAGGATGCCGTCCGCAAATTGGCCGAAAGCTGCGACGTGATCCTCGTCGTCGGCTCACCCAACAGCTCCAACTCGAACCGCTTGCGCGAAGTGGCCGAGCAGCGCGGCGCCCGCGCCTATCTGATCGACTCCGCCCGTGAGATCGACCCGGTTTGGTTTGCCGGCGCAAGCCACATCGGAATCACCGCCGGCGCCTCGGCACCGGAAGCGCTGGTCGGGGAAGTGGCGCAAGAAGTGGCGAACCAAACCGGCGCAGCATTGCCTGATCCGGGCAGGCGATCCGAAGGGATAATCTTCCCCTTGCCGGGCATACTGGCTGGAAGGTGAGAATCGCCCGATGCGCGAACGTCATCGCCAGCACTCGGCGACGCTGGCTGGGCCAGTCTTGCCTTTGGTGCCCAAATGGTCGAGCGTCAGCGTGCCGCATTGGGTGTCTTTCGTTTGCGGACCGGTGGGCACAGCGCGCAGCGTATAAGCGGTTGACGCAATGTTTGCAAAGCCAAAGTTGTAGAAGCCGGCCAAATCATTCGTGCAGGAGACGGTTGGCAGCGTATTAGGCGGGTTGTAAGCCATATTCGTGGCGTAGCGCCTTTCCATTTGCAGTGCCAGCTCCTGCAAGCAGGCAGCCGCGCTGGCGCGGCGCGTGCGGAGCACGTGGTTCTGGTAGCTGGGATAGGCGATGGCGGCGAGAATGGCGATGACGACGAGCACGATCATCAGCTCGATCAGGGTGAAGCCCGAATTGCGCTTGCATACGCGCGACAGGTTTGGCATTGGCATGGCTTAGTCCCTCATGATTTCGCGCCAGGAAATGCGCCCGGCAGGTTGGCGGTTCGCTATCACGCTGGCGACTGTGCCGGCAGAGCCGCCGACGACGAGACGGTTGCCCACGAATACGGGCTCGGTGGGCATGCCGACGTTCGGCTTGAAGCCACCGATGCCGGCTTCTTCAGTGAAGTTCCCATTGGCATTGAGGTCGAAGATGCCTGCGCTGACTCGTCCGCCCGTGAATGGGTTGATCGCGTTGATGTAGCCATCGCCCCCCGGCGAGCAAGGATCGAAGCGCGGAATGATGGAGCTGGCGATGAGCACCGGCGCTTCGCTTGCGAACACATGGAGCCGGGAGGCGGTGACGATGCGCTCGCCGGATTGGGTCGTGAAATCGAGCACCCAGCCTTTCTTGCCGGCCATGTCGTTGGCAGTAGCCTGCGAGAATTTCCGGATGCTGAAGCCTGCAAACGTGCCTTCCTCGGTGATCGAACGCACTTTGAGCTCGCTCCTGCCGGTGATTCGCTGATCATCGTCGATCAGGCCATACCAACTTTGAGTCTGGGGGTTGGCCGGATCGTTGCTGAAGACATAGCTTCCGGTGCCGAAGAAGACATACCGCTTGCCAAAGTTTGGGTCGCCGGGCATGAGGTTGCGCGCCGACGTGATCGGCGCGGTGATCGGCTGCGCAGTGCCGTTGGGCGCTTTCGCCGTAAACAAGGGCAAAGGGGTCGTGCCAGACAGGAAGGCGGATTTCCACTGGCTGGGATTGCTACTGGAGACATCGAACTTCCACACATTCCCCTTGAGGTCGCCAGCGTAAATCACATCGACGTCGCCATCGCCATCGTCATCGACGAGACCAGGGGCGGCCAGGCCGTTGTCGGAGCCGACGCCGGTATCGATCTTTTTGAGCACGCTGCCGTCGGAAAGCTTGAGGATGTACAGGACGGCGCGGCCATTGGTCGAGTTGTATCCATTGCCGACGATGACCGCGACGTCGCCGTTGTTCATCTTGGTGATCTGGGGGGCGTCGAGCATCAAGCCAAGATCCGCGTCTGTTCCATTCGGGTATGACCATTTGAAGTGCGTCGGTTGGCTGCCGAAAGCGCCGGGATTCGTCACGTCCAAGGCGATCAG
>JBKBOI010000123.1:0-4855 GCA_046294935.1 Rhodocyclaceae bacterium | reverse complement strand
ATTGCTACGCCTGGTGCAGGAAGATCCAGAGGGCGTCTTTGTCATTGTCGAGTCGAAAAACACCGCTCTGACACAAAGACTGAAGGCGCGCTGGCAAACAACCGCACCTTTGCTGCTCGAAAAGATAAAGATTCTGCCGCGACAGAATTATCTTGCTTACATGGGTTTAATTGGGCTTGCGGATCTGTTGCTCGACACCGTGCATTTCGGCTCCGGCACGACGTTTTACGAAGCGATGTATTACGGCACGCCCGTCGTCACCTGGCCGGGGCGCTTCATGCGCGGGCGCATCGTCGCCGGCGGCTATCGGCAGATGGGGCTGCCCGATGTGCCGGTGGCAGATCGTCTCGAAGACTATGCTCGCGTTGCGGTCGAATGGGCCAACGACCCGGCCCGCCGCGCGGCGTTTCGCCAACAGGCGCTTGCCGCGCGGGAAAAGCTGTTCGCCGACCTTTTGGCGGTGCGGCAGTTCGAAGCCTTCATCGACGCCGCCCTTGCCGCCGCCGCACGCGGCGAGAAGCTGCCTTCGGGCTGGCGGGTGGGCGAGAGCGCCGTGCCGGCGGCGCCGGCTTCGGGAGGAGCGCCGTGACGCCCGCCACCTTGGTCACCGGCGGCGCCGGCTTCATCGGCTCGCATCTGTGCGAGCGCCTCCTCGCCGAGGGCGAGGAGGTGCTGTGCGTCGATAATTTCTATACCGGCAGCAAGGACAACATCCGCCATCTGCTCGCCCATCCGCGCTTCGAGCTGATCCGCCACGATGTGTGGCTGCCGCTTTATGTCGAGGCCGGACGCATCTACAACCTGGCGTGTCCGGCTTCACCCGTGCACTACCAAAAGGACCCGGTGGGCACCACCAAGACCTCGGTGCTTGGCGCAATCAACATGCTGGGCCTGGCCCGTCGGCGCGGGGCGCGCCTGTTGCAGGCTTCGACGTCCGAAGTCTATGGCGACCCGCAGCGGCATCCGCAACCCGAGGATTACTGGGGCCATGTCAACCCGATTGGCCCACGCGCCTGCTACGACGAAGGCAAGCGCTGCGCCGAGACCTTGTGTCTGGACTACCACCGGCAATATGGGCTGGACGTGCGCATCGTGCGCATCTTCAATACCTATGGGCCGCGCATGCACCCCAACGATGGCCGGGTGGTGTCGAACTTCATCGTGCAGGCGCTCAAGGGCGAGCCGCTCACGGTCTATGGCGATGGCCAGCAGACGCGCTCGTTTTGCTATGTCGATGACTTGGTCGAGGGCCTGCTGCGCATGATGCGGCAAGACGGCGAGGTGGGCCCCCTCAATCTGGGCAATCCGGCCGAATTCACCATCCTGGCGCTGGCCGAGCTCGTGCTGCGCCTGACCGGCTCGAAGAGCCGCCTGGAATTTCGCCCGCTGCCGCAAGACGACCCGGTGCAACGCCAGCCCGATATCCGCAAGGCGCAAGCGGTGCTCGGCTGGGCGCCTACGGTGAGCTTGGAGGATGGGTTGAAAGAGACGATTGCCTATTTTCGTCGGGTGTGGATGTCATGAACTGGATCGCAACGCCCTGCCCGGTGTGCGGGCATCACTGGGCAGTGCCGTTTTTCGAGGGCGGCCAAGCGCCGCTGGCGACGCTGGGCTGGCCGCAGACCGCTCAAGAAGCGCAGACGATGCCGCGCTACCCGCTCGATTTCGTGCGCTGCCCTCAGTGCGGGCATGTCTGGAACCGATCGTTTCGTTATCGAGACATTCCCTATCAGAACCAGCCCAACCGCATGTATAACCGTGGCGCGCTCTGGCAAGGGGTGCTCGCTGAGCTGGCCGAGCAGACCTTGGCACGTCTGCCGACGTCGCCGACGGTGATCGAAATCGGCTGCGGCGATGGGCATTTTCTGGCGGCGCTCGCCGCCCGCCGGCCAGGACGCTACCTCGGTTTCGATCCGCACGCCCATGTCGGCACGGATGGCAGCTTTGCCTTCGAGGCCAGACTCTTCGAGCCATTTGCCGATGTGCCCCGCTATCGACCGCATCTAGTGGTGATGCGCCATGTGCTCGAGCACTTCGAGCAGCCGGCGACGTTTATCGAGGAGCTGGCCTGGGCGGCGGCCGAACTCGAACAGAAGGTGCTGCTGCTCGCCGAGGTGCCGTGCATCGATCATGTCTTTGACAGCGGCCGGCTGGCGGATTTTTTCTACGAGCATCCGCAGCAGTTTTGCCGTGAGTCTTTTGCTCGGCTGCTCGCCCACGGCGGACAGGTGCTGAGTATCGACGAGACCTACGGCGGCGAGGTGCTGGTCGGCTGGCTGCGCCTGGACGTGCCATTGGCGGCGCGCGAGCGGGCGCGGGCGAGCCGGCGTTTTGCCGAGCAAAGCCAAGCTGCGCGCCGCGCCATCGCCGCCCAGCTCGACGAACTGGCGCGAAGCGGCAAGCGCATCGCTCTTTGGGGCGGCACGGGCAAGGCCGCGGCCTTCATGCACCACTATGGCGTCGATGCCGAGCGCTTTCCCTTGGTGGTGGACTCCGATGCTGCCAAGGTGGGCACCTATGTGCCTGGGACAGGCCAGCGCATCCAGCACCGCGATGTGCTCAAGGAGCAGCCGGTGGATGTGCTCATCATCCCCAGCGTCTGGCGCGCCCGCGACATCGTCGCCGAGATGCAGCGCGCGGGCATCAGCGCCGGGCGCGTGTTGATCGAGGATGGCGGCCGCCTGGTGGAATGGGCCGGATAGGGCGAGCGGGGCATGGGTTAAGCGAAGCGGCCGCAGCCAACATTGCGCAATGCGAGCCTCGCCCGCGCAGCAGGCTTAGCGAGGCGCCCGACCATGAATGTTGGCCGAAAGTCGATTGTTACGCTGCAAAAGGCGCCGGGGGGCGATGCTAGAATCGGCCGCTTCCCGTTTGGAGAAGCTCATGGAAACCCTCGGCGTGCCCATCGATTTCGTTCTCTTTGCCGCCACCTCGCTTTTAGTCGTCCTTTTTCACCGCCCTGTGCTGCAAGTTGCATTGACGGGTCTGGCCGTCATCACGACCTACGTGGTTTTGTCTACCGGTTTCAAGACCGAAATGGGGTTGGCCGGTTTCGCGGCGCATATGGGGCACGAGTGGGGGCTGCGGGTCAACTTCTTCTGCCAGCTGATCGGCTTCGCGCTGCTGGCGCGGCACTTCGAGGATGCCGGCGCGCTTGTGCCGAAACTGCCGCCGGCCGGCCGCTTCTTTTTCCTCGGGGCGGTCGTCGGGAAGGCGCTGTTGCTGGCGAGGCCGCTGCGCAAGTCGGCATGGAGCCTGGTGCCGGCTGCCGTGAAGGGCTTGCGCCTCGATGGTACCGGTCTGTGTCGCTGGCTTTTCCGTGATGCCGGCGCTGCTGGGCTGGCATCCGCATGCACCGCCCAAGGAAGGCAAGTTCGCTATCGAGCCTCCGACGATCGCCCCGAGCGGGCCGGTCGCGGCTGGCGTAGCCGGCTATCGCGGAACGTGGCGATTCGACGCTCCCCCTGCTGCTCGGGTTGCTGCCCCTGCCGGCCTGGGCGGCGGGTTCGGGCGCGGTCGGCGAGAACCTGCTCTGGCTCGCCATCATCTTGATGAGCGCGCGGCTGTTTGCGCCGCTGGCCGCGCGTTTTGGCTTTCCCGCCGTGCCCGGCGAATTGCTGCTGGGCGTGCTCCTCGGCAACCTCGGCTTGCTCGGCATCGGTCTGTTCGAGACGATCGCGATGCCGGTCATGAATTTTTCCGTCGGCGAGCAGCCCAGATGAGTGCAGATGCCGATGGCGACGAGATACTCGGGTTTGATCGAGCGATGCTCGTTCTTGGCGTAATCGGGCTGCATGGGACGATTCGACTGGGGATCGGCGAGCTTGTCGTTGATCTTGGCTAGGCCGTCGAGCATTTCCTTGGTGCGATGGATGATCCAGACCGGTTTGCCACGCCACTCGACGGTCATCATCTCGCCCGGCTGGAGCTTGCTGATATCGACCTCAACGGGAGCGCCGGCCGACTTGGCTCGCTCGGAAGGCGCGAAGGAGCTAACGAAGGGAATGGCAGCGGCAATACCGGCCACTCCTCCGGCAACAGAGGTCGCAACCAGCAAACGACGTCTGCCGCAATCCACTTTGTCGTCACAACTCATGGTGGGTTTCCTGAAAAGTAAGAAGGCTATTGCGAAAAACCGAGCGAATATAGCCAAGTCGCCAGCGCGATTGAAGAGAAAAATCGGCGACGACTCATGGGGCGGCGCCGAAATTTTGCCGCGCCGAAGGAGGGCGGGGCTTATCCAGAATTTTGTGTGTGAAGCATAACATGGAAGCTGAAAGGAGCATGTATGCCAAGCAAGGAGAAGAAAGCGGTGAAGACGTTGCCGCGGATTCCCAAGGAAGTGATCGAGCAGTTTGTCGGCGCTCCGATGACAGGGGAGGCTGTGAATGCTGCGTCGCTGGCATTCAAGAAGGCCCTGATCGAGCGTGTTCTGGGTGCGGAGCTGAGCTGCCATCTGGGCTATCCGCCGGGTGGCGACAAGCCGGCGGGCACGCGCAATCATCGTAACGGCACAAGCAGCAAGACCGTGCTCACTGGCGAAGGGGCGATACGCATCGATGTGCCGCGGGATCGCGAAGGCCGCTTCGAACCCCTGCTCGTTCGCAAGCACGAGCGGCGCTTCACGGGTTTTGACGACAAGATCATTGCCATGTACGCCCGGGGGATGAGCGTGCGAGAGATTCAGGGCTTCCTGGTCGAGCAGTACGGCACGGAAGTGTCGCCGGAGTTCATCAGCACCGTCACTGACGCCGTGATGGCGGAAGTCACGGCCTGGCAGTCCCGCCCGTTGGAGCCGATGTACCCGGTGGTATTCTTCGACTGCCTGCGGGTCAAGATTCGCGAGGATGCGGTG
>JBKBOI010000122.1:0-4887 GCA_046294935.1 Rhodocyclaceae bacterium | reverse complement strand
AGGTCGATCCCGAGCGCATCGCGAAAATCCCCGTCGGCCGCGCGGGCACGCCGCTCTCCAGCGTGGCCGAAGTGTCGCGTGCGCGCGCCAAGGCCGGCTCGCTGGCGAGCTATGCGGGCAAGCCGGCGGTGATGCTGGCGATCACCAAGAAAAGCCGCACCAACACGCTGGAGCTCATCGAGCGGATCAACCGCTTCATCGCCGAAAAGAACCCGCAGCTCGCCAGCGAAGGCCTCGAACTGAAGCTGCTCGACGACCAGACGCCAAAGACGCGGGAATCGATCCGCATCATGGAGGCGAACGCGCTCGTCGGCCTGTTCGTCGTGCTGGGCATGAGCTGGTTGTTCCTCGGCGTGCGCATCGCCGTGCTGGTGGCCTTGGGCATCCCGTTCGCGCTGGCCGGCACCTTCGCCGCGCTCGCTGCTTTGGGCCATACGCTCAACATTTCGGTGCTGCTCGGCGTGGTGATCGCGCTGGGTATGCTGGTCGACGACGCCGTGGTGGTGGTCGAGGCGATCTACTACCGGATGCAGCGTGGCATGGCCGCGCTGGAAGCGAGTCTTGCCGCAATGCGCGAGGTGTTCGCGCCGGTCACCTCCTCGGTGCTGACGACGATGGCGGCTTTTCTGCCGCTGATGCTGCTGCCGGGCATCGTCGGCAAGTTCATGTTCGTCATCCCCTTCATCGTGACATTGGCGCTGGCCATCAGCCTGCTCGAGGCCTACTGGATGCTGCCGGTGCATGTCGTGACCGCCAACCGTCATGTCCAGCCCGCCGTCTCCGACTGGCGCGCGCGCTTGAACCATCTGTTGCGGGTGAAGTATTCCCGCTGGCTGATCAAGACGCTGCGCCGGCCGATCCTGTCGCTGACGGTGATGCTGCTGTTGCTCGCCGGCGCGGTAATCGCCGTGGCGAGCGGCCTGGTGCGCGTGAAGTTCTTCGCCTTCGATCCCTTGCGGCTGTTCTATGTCAGCGTCGACATGCCGGCTGGCGCGCCGATCGAGCAGAGTCTGCGTGAAGCGCAAAAGATCGAGGAGCGCGTCAGACAGTATCTGCGGCCTGGCGAAGTGCGCAATACCGCCGCCTACGCCGGCGTGAAATTCACCGATACCGAGCCCTTGTATGGCGAGGCCTACGGCCAGGTGGTAGTCTCGCTCCTGCCGACCGAGGGCGGCCGCAGCGTGCCGGAGATCGTCGCCGCGATGCGCGCCGACATCGAAGCGATGGACAGCCCCGGCAAGATCAGCTTCACGATGCTCTCGGGCGGCCCGCCCGTCACCCGGCCGATCCGCGTGCGCGTGCGTGGCGACGATCCGCTCGAGCTGCGCGCCGCCGCCGATGCGCTCGCCGCCATCGTGCGCGCCGTGCCAGGCGCGAAGGACGTGGTCGATGACGACATTCCGGGCCGGCCGCAGCTTATGTTGGAACTCGACCGCGAGGCGCTCCTCGCGGCAGGGCTCGATGCCGCGAAGGTGTCGAGACTGATTCGTCTGGCCGTCGATGGCGAAATCGTCGCCATCGCGCGCGACCGCGGCGAAAAGATCGAGCTGCGCGTGCGACAGAAGCATCGTCCCGATGGCTCGGTGGGCGCCGACGTCTTCGATCTGTTGCGCGCCCCGCTGGCGCTGGGAAATGGCCAGACGACGACACTCGGCGCCCTGGTCGTGGCGGAAACGAAAGTCGGCAAGGGCGTCATCAAGCATTACAACCTGCTGCGCGCGATCACCGTCGAGGCCGATCTCGACAAGAAGACCACCGATACGCTGACGGCCAACCGCCTGATTGCCGAGGGATGGAAGAAGGTTGCCGCACAGTTTCCGAATACCAGCATCGATTTTTCCGGCGAGATGGAAGACATTCGCGAGAGCCTCGCCGCGATGCCGTGGCTGTTCCTGCTTGGGCTGGGCCTGATCTACCTGATCCTCGCCGCACAGTTTCAAAGCTATTTCCAGCCGCTACTGATCCTCGTCACCGTGCCGCTCGCCTTCACCGGCGTTGCCTTCGGCCTGCTGATCTCGCGCAATCCGCTCTCACTCTACACGCTCTATGGCGTCATCGCGCTTTCCGGCATCGCGGTGAATTCGGCAATCGTGCTGATCGATGCCGCCAACGAGCGGCTCAAAGCCGGCATGAGCGTGCTGCATGCGGCCGTGTATGCCGCCCGACGGCGCGTGGTGCCGATTTTGATCACCTCGGTGACGACGATCGGCGGCCTGTTCTCGCTCGCCTTCGGGCTCGCCGGCAAGTCCTTGCTGTGGGGGCCGGTGGCGCAGTCGATCGTCTGGGGGTTATCGATCTCCACCGTGCTGACCCTGTTCGTGATACCGCTGATGTATTGGATGGCCATGCGGCCTCGAAAGGTCTCAAAATGAAATACTGGCTATTGCTCGCTTTTCCCTTGCTCGTCGGCTGCGGCGAGAAAACTTTGCCGGCAGAGACGACCGATGTCGTCCCGAAAGTGGTCAAGGCCCTCGAAGTCGGCGCTGGCGAGACGGCAGGGGAAGCGGTCTTCAGTGGCGAAGTGCGCGCCCGCATCGAAACGCCGCTCGGCTTTCGCATCGGTGGCAAGCTGATCGAGCGGCGGGTCGATGTCGGCACACGGGTTGTGGCAGGCCAGCCGCTAGCGAGGCTCGACGCCACCGATCTGCAACTGGCCGTGGCCCAGGCCGAGGCAAACCGCACTTTCACTGCCGCCGAGCTCGAGCGCAGCCTGGAGCTGCGCCAGCGAAATTTCATCAGCCAGGCCGTGCTCGATGCCAAACGAAGTGCCGCGGCAGCCGCCGAGGCGCAGGCGCGGCTGGCGAAGAACCAGGCCGCCTACGCGACGCTCATCGCCGATGCGCCGGGGGTCGTCAGTGCGGTGCTGGCCGAAGCCGGCCAGGTCGTCGCCGCCGGCCAGCCCATTTTTCGCATCGCCCGCGACGGTGAGCGCGAGGTGGCGATCGCGATTCCCGAATCACGTCTCGCCGGGCTCGAGATCGGCGCCGAGGCGACGGTCGAACTCTGGGCCGGTAAGACCTATCGCGGTCGTCTGCGCGAGCTTTCGCCGGCGGCCGATGGAGCGAGCCGCACCTATGCCGCGCGGGTGACCATTCTCGATGCCGATGCCGAGGTGGTGTTGGGCCGCACTGCGACCGTGCGTTTTGCCGAGGCGGAGAAGAGCGAACTCGTCGTGCCACTGGCCGCGATCCTGCAGCAAGGCGACAAGCCGGCGGTCTGGGTCGTCGGCACGGATGGCACGGTCAGCCAGCGGCCGATCGAGGTGGCTCGCTACACCGACCGGGGCGCCATCGTCGCGAGCGGTCTGCAGCCGGGTGAAACCATCGTCGCCGCGGGTGCTTTCAAGCTCGCTGCCGGCGAAAAAGTGCGAGTCGTGCGGCCATGATCGTACCGAACCTTTCCGAGTGGTCGATCGCGCACCGCTCGATGGTGCTCTACCTGATGATCGTGCTGATGATCGGTGGCGCATTCGCCTTCCTCGGGCTCGGCCGCGCCGAGGATCCCGATTTCACCTTCAAGGTGATGGTGGTGCGCACGCTTTGGCCGGGCGCCACCGCGCGCGAGGTCGAAACCGAACTCACCGAGCGCCTCGAAAGGAAGCTGCAGGAAACGCCATGGATCGACATCCTCAAATCGGCTTCGCGCCCCGGCGAATCGCTGATCTTCCTGCAGCTCAAGGACACCGCGCCGAAGCAGGAAGTTCCGGAAGCCTGGCGGCAGGTGAAAAAGAAGCTCGACGACATCCGTCACACGCTACCCGCCGGCGTGCAGGGACCCTATCCCAACGACGAATTCGGCGATGTCTATGTCAACATTTATGCACTGACCGGCGATGGCTACGATTACGCCGAGCTGCGCCGCGCCGCAGTGCGCATCCAGAAAGCCTTGCGAGCCGTGCCCGATGTCAAGAAGGTCGACTTGCTCGGCGTGCAGGATGAAAAGATCTACATCGACATGGCGCCGCGACGGCTCACAGTGCTGGGACTTTCTCCGGCGATGGTGGCCAATGCGCTGGCGCAGCAAAACGCCGTGCAGCCGGCCGGCTTCGTCGAGACCGAGACCGACCGCGTGCGATTGCGCGTCTCCGGCGCCTTCGACACGGTCGAGGCGGTGCGCGCCACCGAGCTCGTCATAGGCGGCCACCATCTCAAGCTGGGGGATATCGCCACGGTGAGACGTGGCTTCGCCGAGCCGCCGAACCCGCGGATGCGGGTCGATGGCAAGGATGCCATCGGGATTGCGGTGGTGATGGCCAAGGGCGGCGATGTGATCGCGCTCGGCAAGTCCCTGCAAGCCGAGATCGCGGCGCAGGCGCGCCAGTTGCCGCTCGGCATGGAGATCATTACGGTGGCCGATCAGCCGAGCATCGTGCGTGTCTCGCTCGATCTGTTCCTCAAGAGCTTGGCCGAAGCCTTGATCATCGTGCTGGCGGTGAGCTTCCTCTCCTTGGGTTTGCGCACCGGCCTGGTGGTGGCACTGTCGATTCCACTGGTATTGGCCGTCACTTTCCTGCTGATGAAGCTGTTCGGCATCGATCTGCATCGCGTCTCGCTGGGTGCCTTGATCATCGCGCTGGGTCTGCTCGTCGACGATGCGATCATCGCCGTCGAGATGATGGTGGTGAAGATCGAGCAGGGCTGGGAAAAGGCCAAGGCCGCCACGTTCGCCTATACCTCGACGGCGTTTCCGATGCTCACGGGGACGTTGATCACCGCGGCGGCATTCACGCCGGTGGGCTTTGCCCGTTCGGCGGCCGGCGAATATGCGTTTGCCATCTTCGCGGTGACGGCGATCGCACTGCTCGTCTCCTGGGTGGTGGCCGTGATGTTCACGCCTTATCTCGGCTTTGCGATCCTCGACGAGCGGCAGTTGCGCAAGTTCGGTGAG
>JBKBOI010000121.1:0-4930 GCA_046294935.1 Rhodocyclaceae bacterium | reverse complement strand
GTCGCGCCGGCTCGGGGCGGCCCATCGCCGGCGCTGCCGGGCTGGCAGTGCTAGCCCCGCCCCCCTTCGCCTCTCGCTGGGGTTCTTTCGTGCTCGCGCCGCTTGTCGCGGCGCTCGACGATACGGGCGGCGCCAAAGCGGCCGCCGCGCGGATTGTGCCGTCCGGCGCGGCGGTGTCCTCCTTGATAGGGCCGGCGCCGTCGGGGGGATGGGCGATGAAGAAACGCACGTTCATGTGCGCCGTCGGACAGTAGGGGTTCCTCGGGTGCAGCACCAGCGACACCCCCAGCGCTTCCCAGCGGCGTCCGGCCAGTTCCGGGCGATGCGCAGTCGCGGAAGCCGGCAGCGCCTCGCCCATGACATGAGAGAAATTGACGCCGCCGCGCTCGAAGAAATCGCCTTCCTCGATCAGCCGCGAGATGCCGCCCCCGCCTTGCGGGCGCGTCCAGACGTCGCGCAGGAACGGCTTGCCGTCGAAGGCTTCCAGCCTGGCGATAATACGCTCCTGCAGCCCGGAGAAATAGGCCTTGACGGCTTCGACGTCCATCAGTGGCGGATCGCCCGAAAGCCGATGTCGCGCCTGAACTGCATGCCCTCGAACCGGATCGTGTCGACGATCTCGTAGGCGCGCTTTTGCGCGAGCTTCACCGTGTCGCCCAGCGCCGTGACACAGAGGACGCGCCCGCCGGCGGTGACGATGTGACCGTCCTTTTCCGCGGTGCCGGCATGGAACACGTGAACATCCGGCAATGCGCGCGGCAGGCCGTGGATGATGTCGCCTTTTCTGGGCGTTTCAGGGTAGCCTTGTGCAGCGAGCACGACGCCGAGCGCCACACGGCGATCCCACTCCGCCTCGACCGTATCGAGGCGGCCGTCGATCGCGGCATCGATGAGATCGGCGAAATCGCTCTTCAGGCGCAGCATGATCGGCTGCGTTTCCGGGTCGCCCATGCGACAGTTGAATTCGAGCACGCGGATCGTGCCATCCGGCCGGATCATCAGGCCGGCGTAAAGGAAGCCGGTGTAGAGCAACCCCTCGGCTTCCATGCCCCGCAGGGTGGGCAAAATCACCTCGCGCATCGCGCGCGCGTGCACGTCGGGGGTGACGACCGGCGCGGGAGAATAGGCGCCCATGCCGCCGGTGTTGGGGCCTTCGTCGTGATCCTTGAGACGCTTGTGATCCTGGCTGGTCGCCAGTGGCAGCGCGTGATGGCCGTCGGCCATGACGATGAAGCTCGCTTCCTCGCCGTCGAGGAATTCTTCGATCACCACACGATGGCCTGCCTCGCCGAGCTCGTTGCCGGCGAGCATGGCGTCGATCGCGCGGTGTGCCTGCTCCAGCGTCGTCGCCACGACGACGCCCTTGCCGGCGGCGAGCCCGTCGGCCTTGATCACGATCGGCGCGCCCTCTCGATCCACATGGGCATGCGCCGCGGCGGCATCACTGAAGGTCTGGAATCTCGCCGTCGGAATACCGTGGCGCATCATGAACTGCTTGGCGAAATCCTTCGAGCTTTCGAGCCGGGCTGCCGCCTTGGTCGGGCCGAAGATGCGCAAGCCCGCGGCGCGGAAGGCATCGACCAGCCCGGCGGCCAGCGGCGCCTCCGGGCCGACCACGGTGGCGTGGATCGCATTGTCGCGCGCGAAGGCGACGAGGTCGTGGATCGACGAAAGCGGCAGGTTCTCCAGCCCATCTTCGTGAGCCGTGCCGGCATTGCCCGGCGCGACATAGACCTTTTGCACCTTGTCGGACTGCGAAAGCCGCCAGGCGAGCGCATGCTCGCGGCCGCCGGAACCGATGACGAGGAGTTTCATGATCAGTGCCTGAAATGACGGTAGCCGGTGAACACCATCGCGATGTTTTGCTCATCGGCGGCGGCGATCACCTCGGCATCGCGCACCGACCCGCCGGGCTGGATCACGGCCGTCGCGCCGGCCTGCGCCAGCACGTCGAGACCGTCGCGGAACGGGAAGAAGGCATCGGAGGCGACCACCGAGCCCTTGACGGTCAGCTTGTTGTTCTCGGCCTTGATCGCAGCGATGCGCGCCGAATCGACGCGGCTCATTTGCCCTGCGCCCACCCCGACCGTCATCTCGTCCTTGCAATAGACGATGGCGTTGGACTTCACATATTTGGCCACGCGCCAGGCGAACAAGAGATCGCGCATCTCGGCTTCGGTCGGCGCGCGCTTGGTCACCACCTTGAGGTCGGCCAGCGTGATGCGCGCTTCATCCGCCGTCTGCACCAAAAGGCCGCCGCCGACGCGCTTGAAATCGAGCTGGCCGGAGGCCTGGCCCAGCGGCACGATCAGCACGCGCAAGTTTTGCTTGGCAGCGAATACGGCGCGCGCCTCGGGGGTGATTTCCGGCGCGATGATCACCTCGGCGAACTGGCCGGAGATCGCCACGGCGGCTTCCTCGTCGATCGGGCAGTTGAAGGCGATGATGCCGCCGAAGGCCGAGACCGGGTCGGTTAAGAAGGCGCGGCGATAGGCATCGCAAGCGGTTTTGCCCAGCGCCACCCCGCAAGGGTTGGCATGCTTGACGATCACGCAGGCGGTCGTGTCGAAGGCTTTGACGCATTCCCAGGCGGCATCGGCGTCGGCGATGTTGTTGTAGGAGAGCTCCTTGCCCTGCAATTGCCGGAAGCTCGCGATGCTGCCGGGCACCGGCTGCGGCTCTTTGTAGAACGCGGCCTGCTGGTGGGGATTTTCGCCGTAGCGCAATGTATCGACCTTGTCGAAAGCGAGTTGCAGGCGCTCGGGGAAGGGGGTAGGAAGGTCGTCGGCATCGAGGCTGGTGAGCCAGTTGGCAATCGCGCTGTCATAGCGCGCGGTATGCACGAAGGCTTTTTTGGCGAGCGTAAAGCGCGTGGCATGGGAGATCGCGCCAGCGTTCGATTTCAGCTCGGCAATGATGGCAGGATAGTCGGCCGGGTCGACGACCACCGCGCAGCCGCCTTTCTCGTCGCCGTGATTCTTCGCGGCGGCGCGCACCATGGTCGGGCCGCCGATGTCGATGTTTTCGATCGCTTCCGCCAGGGTGCAGTCTTTTTTCGCGATGGTCTGCTGGAACGGGTAGAGATTGACGACGACGAGGTCGATGGTCGGTATGGCGTGCTGCTGGAGGGTCGCCTCGTGCGCCGCGTTGCCGCGGATGGCCAGGATGCCGGCATGCACCTTCGGGTGCAGCGTCTTGACACGGCCGTCGAGCATCTCGGGAAAGCCGGTGTAGTCGGAGACGTCGGTGACTTTGATGCCGGCATCGCGCAGCAGTTTGGCCGTGCCGCCGGTCGAGAGCAGCTCGATGCCCAAAGCGGCGAGTTCGCGGGCGAAGTCGACGACGCCTCGTTTGTCGGAAACGCTGATGAGTGCTTGGTTGACTTTCATGAAATTTCCCTCAAGACGATGGCTCCAGGTGATATTGGGCGAGTTTCCTTCTCAAGGTGCTACGGCTGATACCCAGCATCTCGGCGGCGACGGTCTGATTGCCCGCGGCCTGTTTCATCACGACCTCGAGCATCGGCTTTTCGACGCAGGCGAGCACCATGTCATAGATCGCATGCGGCGCTTCACCGTCGAGGTCGCGGAAATAGCGGCTCAGCGTGCGGCGCACGCAATCGGCCAGTTCCGTGCTCATGCCGCCTCCTGGTAGGAAATCGGGTCGTTCGCGGATGGCGACAGGAAGAATTCGTCGATGGCGGCCAGCTGCGCGTCGATGCCGTCGAGCTGGTTCATCAGGTGCCGGAAGCGTGCCGCGCCGGCAATGCCTTTGGTATACCAGCCGATGTGCTTGCGGGCGATCCTGATGCCGGTCTGCTCGCCATAGAAGGCGTACAGGTCGGTGAGGTGCTCGCGCAAGATGGCATGGATTTCGCGGAAAGTCGGCGCCGGCAGGACGGCACCCGTTTTCAGGTAATGCTCGATTTCGGCAAACAGCCAGGGACGCCCCTGGGCCGCGCGGCCGATCATCACGCCGTCGGCCTGGGTGTAGTCGAGCACGAACTTGGCCTTCTCGGGGGAATCGATGTCGCCGTTGGCGATCACGGGGATCTTCACTCGCGTCTTCACCAGCGCGATGGTGTCGTATTCGGCGCTGCCCCGATACTGGTCGGCGCGGGTACGGCCATGGATCGCGATCGCGCGCACTCCGGATTCTTCCGCGATTCGCGCGATGGTCGGCGCGTTCTTGTGATCGCGGTTCCAGCCGGTGCGCATCTTCAACGTCACCGGCGTGTCCGGCACCGCCTCGACGACGGCTTCGAGAATCCTCGCCACCCGTGGCTCGTCCTGCATCAGCGCCGAGCCGGCCATCACGTTGCAGACCTTCTTCGCCGGGCAGCCCATGTTGATGTCGATGATCTGCGCGCCGCGCTCGACGTTGTAGCGTGCCGCGGCAGCGAGCATGGCGGGCTCGGCGCCGGCAATCTGCACGACGATCGGCTCGACCTCGCCTTCGTGATCGGCGCGGCGGCGCGTCTTGGCGCTGCCGTAGAGCAGCGAGTTCGAGGTCACCATCTCGGAGACCGCCAAACCTGCGCCCAGTCGCTTGCACAACTGGCGAAACGGGCGGTCCGTCACCCCGGCCATCGGCGCGAGGAATAGGTTGTTGCGCAAGCAAAAGCCGAGGTAGTCCATGAGAACGGAGGAAAGCGCCGGAAAAAGGGAGCAGGGCTCCGATTTTAGCGCATGCCGACCCCTTACCACCCGCGGGCGCCGAACATCATGCGCCGGGCGAGGAAGCTGCGTGCCGGCGGGCAGAGGTCGAGCGCCAACAGGCCGACGCCGCGCAGGTGCCGGAGCAATCCGATGTCGTTCGAGAACAGCCGCACCAGGCCGCTGGTGAAATCGATGGTGGCGCGACGATCGAGGCGACGGCGCGCGGCATAGCGCTCCAGCAGGGCGGCAGCGCCCGGATCGGCCGCGCCTAC
>JBKBOI010000120.1:0-4939 GCA_046294935.1 Rhodocyclaceae bacterium | reverse complement strand
CGGTGGCGCTGGTATGCACGGGCGGCCAGCACCGCTCCGTCTGGTTCGCGGAAAGGCTGGCCGATCACTTTCGCGGCAGGATGGATGTGCGGGTGCTGGTGCGGCATCGCGCTTTGCTGGAATGAGAGAGTGGCTGGTCTTGTTGCGCCCCGGCGACTGGTTCGTCGGTCTTGCCGCCGCGCTCGTAGTCGGCGTTTCATTCTCGCTCACGTGGGTGGGCGGCCAGGCCGAGCGGGCCGTGGTGCGCGTCGATGGCAAGGTGGTGGCCGAATTTCCGCTCACCGCGCCGCGCCGTTATACCGTTGTCGGTCCCTTGGGCGAGACGATCATCGAAATCGCGTCCGGCCGTGCGCGCGTGCTCTCCGACCCCGGCCCGCGCCAGTATTGCGTGCAACAGGGTTGGCTGAGCCGGCCTGGCGCGATTGCCATCTGTGCGCCGAACCACGTCAGTCTCTCATTGTCCGGCCGGGATGTCAGCCATGACAGTCTCAACTATTGAACTTGCCGTGACGGAGGCGGATCGCCGCATCGCGCGTCATGCGGCGGCGGCGATCGCGCTTTCCGTCGCCGAAGCCGCGTTGCCCTCGCCCTTGCCCGGCGTAAAGCCGGGGCTGGCGAACATCGTCGTGCTGATCGTGTGGTGGCGCTACGGCTGGCGCGAGGCGGCCTGGGTGTCGTTGCTGCGCGTCGTCGCCGGCAGTGTGCTGATCGGCCAGTTCCTCGCCCCGGGTTTCTTCCTCGCGCTGACGGGAGCGCTCACTAGCCTCGCGGCGCTCGCGCTGGCGGCACGCTTGCCGCGCCGCTGGTTCGGCGCGGTGACCGCGAGTGTGCTGGCGGCCTTTGCCCACATCGGTGGACAGCTGCTCCTGGCGCGGCTGTGGCTCGTGCCGCACGACGGCGTGTTCCTGCTCGCGCCGATTTTTGGCCTCTCGGCGCTCGTTTTCGGTATCGTGAACGGCCTGATCGCCGCAAGGCTGCTGAAAGAATCCCCATGAAAACCGTTGCCGTCGCCTGGACCGGTGCTTCCGGGCTGCCCTATGGCCTGCGCCTCGTCGAATGCTTGATCGCAGCCGGCTGTCGTGTCTGGTTGATGTATTCGCAGGCGGCGCAGATCGTCGCCAAGCAGGAGTGCGATCTCATCCTGCCGGCGCAACCGCGCGAGGCGCAGCGGCTGCTGGCCGAGCGCTTCGCCGATGGCGAGCGGCTCGTGGTCTTCGATCGCAATGACTGGAATGCCCCGCCTGCTTCAGGGTCGAATCCGCCTGACGCCTATGTCATCTGCCCCTGCACGATGGGCACGCTCGCGGAAGTGGCCGCCGGCACCGCCAAGGATCTGCTCACACGTTGCGCGGACGTCGTGCTCAAGGAAGGCAGGCCGTTGATCGTGGTGCCGCGCGAGACGCCCCTTTCCGCCATCCATCTCGAGAACATGCTCAGGCTCGCCCGTGCCGGCGCGGTGATCCTGCCGCCGTCACCCGGTTTCTATCACCGGCCGGCCGATATCCAGGGACTCGTCGATTTCGTCGTCGCGCGCATCCTCGACCGGCTGGGCATCGCACATGCCCTGATGCCGCGGTGGGGGGATGCGCGTGACTGAAATGGAGCTACCGCTGTTTTTGCTCCATGCCGTGCTGCATTCGGGCGGTCGCATGGAGCTGCGCGTGTTCGAGACCCGCTACATGGACATGGTCAAGGAATGCCTGCGATCGAGCGCGCCATTCGGCGTCTGTCTGATCGCGCGGGGCAGCGAAGCCGCACGTCCTGCCGGCTCGACGGCGATACCGCGGGCGGTCGGCACGGTGGCGAACATCGTCGATTGGCAGATGCCGCAGTTGGGCATTCTGCACATCGTCACGCATGGCGGGCAGCGTTTTCGCATCCTGTCGTGGCGGCGCGAGTCCAATGGTCTGGTGCGCGCCCGCGTCGTCCTGCTGCCCGACCCGCCTGTGACGCCGATCCCGTCTGACTATGCCCGCCTCGTGCCGACGCTGCGCTCGCTCATCGAGGCGCTCGAAGATCCGCCCCCACGGCCGCACCGCTTCTTCGATGCTTCCTGGGTGGCCGACCGCTGGGCGGAGCTATTGCCGCTGCCGCTCGACGAGCGTCAGGAGATTCTCGAGCTCGACGATGGCGTCGCGCGACTCGACGTGATCTACCGATTTCTCGAGAAAAACTGATCAGCCGACGACGTTTTCCGCGACATCGACGCGCACCACCGGGCGCTCCAACACGCTGGCCACGGCGTCCGCATACCGTTGGCTCCAGCCGTCTGGTTGGGCGAAGCGCTTCTCGCCGGCATATTTGGCGATGCCGAGGATGCGGTCGAGCATCAGCACCTTGCCCATCGGATGGCTCGGTTCGCACTCCAGCTCCGCCCACTGGCTTTCCAGCCAGCGGTTGGCCACCTCGCGCGGCAGCGAGGCGTGGCTGATGAGCTCGTATTCGCGGTGGCGGTCGAAAACGACGGTGACGATGCTCGACATGAACCCTCCTGCAATGACTTCGAAACGAGATTCTGAAGGCAGCGAACGCTCTTGAATAGTCACCGCGGAGACAATCCCCGGGCGTTTTTGACAAGCCCTTCGCACGAGGATAAATTACTGACCAGTCAGTCATTAATCCATACTGCGGGTATGCCCAATTCCTCCGTAGCCGTTTCCAGACCCCGCCATCGCCGTCGCAAGGCAGCGCGCCCAGCCGAGCTGACCGCGGCTGCGCTGGAGCTGTTCGTCGAAAAAGGTTATGCCGCCACACGTCTGGAAGACATTGCCGCGGCAGCGGGAGTATCGAAAGGCACCCTCTACCTCTATTTCGAGAGCAAGGAGGCGCTGTTCAAGGCGGTGGTGCGCGAGGGGCTGTTGCCGGCGCTGGCCGAAGGCGAAAGGCTGGTGGCGGAATTCACCGGTAGCTCGGCCGATCTTCTGCGCGAGGTGGGCTGGGGCATGTGGCAGCTGATCGGCGCGCAGCGCATCGGCGGCATCCCCAAGCTGATTTTCGCCGAAGCGCGCAATTTCCCTGAAATCGCGCGCTTCTATCATGAAGAGGTGATTCTGCGTGGCACGGCGCTGATCCGCAGCGTGATCGAGCGCGGGGTGGAAAGCGGCGAATTCCGGCCGGTGGCTCTCGATGCCATCGTTCCCATCGTGCTCGCGCCGGTGCTGATGCGCATGATCTGGAAGCACTCGCTGGATGTCTGCGCGGCCGCAAGCATTTCCGATGAAGCCTATTTCGCCGAGTATTTCGCGCTGATGCTGCAGGGCTTGCGAGCCGGCGCGAGGAAAGTGGCCTGATGAGAACTTGGTGGCGAATGATCCCGGTCTGTCTTTCGTTGCTCGCTTGTGGCCGGCAGGAAGCGCCACCGCCTGCCGTTTTGCCAGCGCCGACTTTCACGCTGAAGACGGTGGCCGAGCTGGCGATTTACCCTGAGCGCAGCGCCCCGGCCACGGTCGTCGGCAAGCATGAGGCGCGCCTGTCTGCTGAGGTCGCGGCGCCGATCCTGGCCATGCCGGTCGATGTCGGACAAACGGTGAGAAAAGGCGAGGTGGTCGTGCGGCTCGATGCACGCGATGCCCAACTCGCGCTCGAACGCGCCCAGGCGGCCGTGGCCCAGGCCGAAGCGCGGCACGCCCAGGCGAAGGCGCAATTCGCGCGGGCGCGGGCGCTGCGGGAGAAGAATTTCATTTCTGCCGAAGCGCTGACGATCAGAGAGACTGAGCTGGCCGCCGCCGCTGCCGATGCGCGCGCGGCCGTCGCCCAGCGGGAGACGGCGCGCCGCGCGCTGGAAAAACACACGCTGCGCGCACCGTTCGACGCCGTGGTGCGGGCGCGAAGCGGCCAAGTGGGCGAACTGGCCGCACCCGGCACGATATTGCTGACGCTGGTCTCGCACCTGGAGCTGGAACTGGCCGCGCAGCTGCAGCCGCGCGACGCGGAATCCTTGCAGCGTGCCGTCTCACCCGCGCCGACTTTCGAGAGCGCCGGGCAGCGCCATGAGGTGAGGCTGCTGCGTGTATCGCCGGCGGTGAACCGCGAATCGCGCAGCATCGAAGCGCGGCTGGCCTTTGTCGGCCAGCCGCCAGCGGCGGGTAGCGAGGGCCGTTTGGTCTGGCGTGAGGTACAGCCCCACTTGCCGGCCGAGCTGCTAGTGCAGCGCGAAGGAAGGCTGGGCGTGTTCGTCGCGGAAGGCGGCAAGGCGCGTTTTCATGCGCTGCCGCAAGCGCAGGAGGGCCGGCCCGCGCCGCTCGATCTGCCGACGGATGCACGCATCGTGACGCAGGGACGTCATGCCGTGCAGGATGGCCAAGCCTTGCCATGAAGCTCTACCGGCGCCTGCTCGAAAACCACCCGCTCGCCAACATCGCCTTCTTGGTGGTGCTGCTGATGGGCGCCTATGCCTATTCGACGATGCCGCGCGAGCAGGATCCGGAGATCAACTTCAACTGGGTGATGATCACCACGGTGTTGCCCGGTGCGTCCGCCGAAGACGTCGAAAAGCGCGTGACCAAGCCGCTCGAAGACGCGATCAAGGGCGTGGCCGACGTGCGCTTCTCCTCGTCGTCCTCTCGCGAGAGCGTCTCGAACATCCTGGTACGCTTCCGCGAGATTTCCGAGCGGACTTTCGACAAGCGTGTCAACGATCTGCGGCGCGAGATCCAGAACAAGGCGAAGAGTGAATTGCCTACCGAGGCGAAGGAACCGCGCGTGCTCGAGATCACCACCTCGAACGGCTTTCCGACCGCGCTGGTGCTGGTGACCGGGCAAGCCGCCGACGAGGTGCTGAGAAGCCGCGCGCGCCTGCTGCGCGACGAATTCGAGCGCATGCCGGGCATCGATCAGGTCTTCGCCACCGGCCTGCGCGATCCCGAGCTCTTGGTCGAGTATGACGCGAGCGCGTTGGCAAGCCGGGGGCTTACCGGCATCGATGTCGCGGATGCGGCTT
>JBKBOI010000119.1:0-4949 GCA_046294935.1 Rhodocyclaceae bacterium | reverse complement strand
CTTGGGCTGTCGGAAAGGCGCGGGCGAATTCTAGCAGATCGGTTTCCGGTCTCACCCGCGCGGCTTTCAGGTAGGCGCGGCCGAACTGCTCGCAATAATGCGCATCCTCATCGCCATGGAACTGCAAAAGATCAAGTGGGACCTGCGCGAGCGTTTCACGCACGAAATGGGCTTCGGCATTCACGAACAGGCCGACGCGCGTCACGAAGGGCGGCACGCTTGATGCAAGGACGGTGGCCTGCTCAGCTGACACATAGCGCGGGCTGGGCGGGTAGAACACGAAACCGACGGCATCGGCGCCCGCAGCCACCGCCGCATCGAGATCCTCGCCGCGGGTGATGCCGCAAATCTTGACACGCGTGCGCTGCATGGGTTCGACCTAACGATAGCCTATCGGCAGACAGGGAAGCGCCATGATACGTCCATGTTGCGGCAGCGCCCATTGCTCGTCATATTCGACGCCGGTCAGATACAGGCCATCGGGGGCATAGGTCGGCGCGCCCAGACGACGGTCGCGCGCTTCGAGCAGGCGCCCGAAATCTTCGGGACACATCCGTCCCAGGCCGACATAGACCAGCGCCCCGACCAGATTGCGTACCATGTGGTGCAAAAAAGCATTCGCACAGCAGTCGAACACGACCACGTCGCCTTGCCGCTCGATTTCGAACCGATACAGGGTCTTGATGGGCGTTTTCGCCTGGCAGCCGGCGGCACGGAACGACGAAAAATCATGTTCTCCCGGCAGGCAGGCTGCCGCCTGCCGCATCGCCGCCAGATCGAGTGGCCGGTGACACCAGCCAACCCTTCCCGCCAACAGCCCGGGCCGTTCGGGACGATTGAGCAACAGATAACGATAGCTGCGCGACCGCGCGGCGAAACGGGCATGGAAATCGTCGGCAACCGGCGACGCCCAACGTACAGCGATGCTGTGTGGCAAATGCGCATTCGCGCCGCGCACCCACGCCGTGACGGGCCGGGAAACCGCGACGTCGAAATGCACCACCTGTGCCGTCGCATGCACCCCGGCATCGGTGCGCCCCGCGCAGACGACTCGCACTGGATGTCCGGCGACGGCAGCCAGAGCGGCTTCGAGCGCATCCTGTACCGTATTGCCTCCAACTTGCGACTGCCAGCCGGAAAAACCGGCGCCGTCATATTCGAGACCGAGCGCGATCCTCATCGGCCGAACAACGAAACGATCAGGAGAATGGCCAAGACCAGTGAAAGTCCGGCGTCGATGACATGAAAGCGTGGCAGCGTCAGTGTCAACCGAGCAGGAAGAGTAGGCTCTTCATGGCTTGCGGGCGTCAGCCATTCCCGCCACGGAATCTTCCGTTGCCGCTCCACCGCCTCCAGCACGAGCATCAGTCTGACGACGCTCTTGTCGCGCCATGCAAATGGCCTCAATAGCCAATATAGTGCGGCGAGCAGCCCGGACGTGCCCAGTCGCCAGTGCAGCAGGGCAAGACTCGCCAGCATCGCCAGCAGGCGGCCGATCTGCTCTGCACCCTGCTCCACACCCTCCTCGGTGAGGCCGAACGCTCCCCACAATCCCGGCAGATATTCACCAGGGGTGGCGAACGAGTAGAGAATCGCCAGCGACAGCAACAGCCAGCGGGAGCGCCACAACAGGGCGCGAGTACGTCCGGGCGCCAGCATTAGGGCAAACATGACACAGATCACTGCCGCGGACATCAGCCAGAAAACGTCCAACCACTGCAAGCCCAGCGCAAACGCCAACCAGGAGAGCAACAGCGAAGCTGGATGGAACATGACGCGCCGTTCGCTTTGCATCGCGACGATGCGATGCAGACGATGTCTTGGGGCCAATCAAGAAGAGGTGCTCAATTGTTCGAGCCTGGCCTTCGCTTGCGCCTGCTGGGCAGCCGACCCTTCGTTGAGAACTTCGTTCAGCAGCTCGCGAGCGCCCTCGAGATCGCCCATTTCTTCATATGCCTGCGCCAATTCGAGTTTCGTCGCAGCCTCGACGTTGTCGGCTTCGACCTGCTCTGGAGCGGCCGGGGCTGCGGCGGTCTCGACGGCAATCGTTTCCTGCGTTTCGGCCACAGGAGGAATGGCCAGCTTGTCGGTCGGCGTCTCTTCCTCGAGTTCGAGATCGAAGTCCAGTTTCAGATCACCCAGACCTGGTATGGGCGCAACCTCGAGCGACGTGGCGTCGACCGGGGCAACGGCAGATGGCGCGCCTGCTACCGGGGCTTGCGCCGCTGCGGCCGAGTCGGTCGAAGGATGCAGATCGAAATCGAAATCGATGTCGAGCGGGGATTCCGAGATGGCGGTTGCAGGCTTCGCCCCGGCCTCCTCGACGGGTGAGCCGAGATCCAGCTCGAAATCGAGCGCGGAGGGATTTTCCGCGACTCCAGCCTCCGCTTTTTCCACTCTGGCCGCGACAGCCTCTTCGGCTTCTGGGGAACCAAGATCGAAGTCGAAATCGAGCGCCATATCCGTCTCCTGGATAGGCGCTGCCAGTGTCCGAGTCTGCGCTGCCTCGCTGGCTGCTTGCTCTCCCGGGGTGGGCGACCCCAGATCCAAATCGAACTCGAGGGATGCCGCTTCCTTCACCTCAGCCGCTTCTGGCGAAGCTTCGGCTTCCGCCACGGATACTTGCCCTGCCTTGGGCTCGAGCTGTAGCGTGATGGACGTGGGTTCGATCTTATCCGCTGCCACAGTGGAGCCCGAGGCGGCGGCCATCGCGGCACCCGTAGCGAAGATGCCCCCAAACAGTCCCAGCGAATGTGCCATGGCCACGACTTTTTCCCAGTCCGGCCCTCGTTTCTCGCCGAGGTCGTGGAGTTTCTTGGCGACCACTTCGAACTGGGCCAGTTTTTTCTGCTTGGCATACAGTTCGAGCAATTTCATGTGGATCGCCGAGCGGCTCGGATCCTTGGCGAGCCCCGCCTGGAGAACCTCTTCGGCCTGACGGTCGCGGCCGTATGCCATCAACACTTCGGCTTCGGCCACCGGATCGACGATCACCTCGCTGGATGGCAGCATCCCTTCGCTGAATTCGCCCTGGATCGAGATTTCGCTACTCTCGAAGGTGGCAGCAGGTACGTTGGGCGCGGCCGTCGCCACGGCATTGGCTGCGGATACCGCACTTTCTGCCGTCGCCTTCTTGCGGCGCCATGTGGAGTACCCCAGATAGCCGAGCAGGAGCGCGATCAAGCCAGCACCGCCATAGACGAGCGCGGGGTTTTCCTCGACGAAGCTGGGCTCGTCTTCGGGCGTAAGGGGAGGCACTGGTTTTTTCGCCGCCGGCGGCGTCGCGGGTTTTGTGGCTCTTGCGGTCTCGGATGGCGCAGAAGGCACTGACTCCGCTGGCTCCGCTGGCTTCGCGGCGGTGGCTTCCACAGCCGTGGCTGGCTTGGGCTCCTCTGCCTTCTTGGGTGTCAGGGTTTCGCTCTTCGCCGGTTCCGGAGGCTTCACAGGTGCGGCAGTCGGGGTCGCTTCACTTCGTTGCTGAAGGGCGGCGCCCGTCTGGCTCTTGATCTCGACCAGCTTCTGCAGGTTCTCGATGTTTTTCTCGAGCAAAGCGATGCGTTCGGATGCTTCACGCAGCGCCTTGTCACGCGCGATCAGCTCCTCTTCCAGACTGCTGCCGCCAGCAGCCGGTTCGGCCTTCGCCGGCTCGGTGCGCGAAACCTCCAGCTTGTCCTTGGCCGGAGGCGGAGGGGTCTTGTCCTCGACCTGCGGCTTGATCGTGCCACTCGCTCGCTGTTGCGGAGCGGCGGCCACGACTGGCATCGCCGCGGCCGCAGCGGCGAGACGTCGCTTGTACGCGGAGAACTCATGGGTATGGTTGATCACCAGCTTGCGCGCCTTGGCGGGATCGACTTTCGCGACTTCGTCCGCGGCCGGAATGCGCAGGATCTTGCCCGCGCGCAGCCGGTTCATGTTGCCACCTGCAAAAGCCTCTGGATTGCTTTCGAACAGCGCAACCAGCATCTGGTCGAGCGTGACGGACTCGGGACGCGTTTCGCGGGCGATCTTGCTCAGCGTATCCCCGGATTTGACCTGGTATTCACCGCCGCCAGCGCTCGGTGTCGGTTTCGTCATGGTCGCTGCCGGAGCAGCCGGCGCGACCGCCGCAGGGGTCGGCAACGGCTTGATCGCCGGTGCCGCTGGTGCCACCACCGATGCGGGCTTGGCGACCTGGAGCATCTCCGGTGGGTCGAGCAGGAAGGTGTATTCCCTGACCACGCGACCGGAGCCCCAGCTCAACTCGACGAGGAAATGCAGGAAGGGTTCGGTGACCGGGCGTGCCGTCGTCAACTTGAGGACCGGCTCTCCCGTGGCCGATTTTTCGATCTCGATGCGCAGGTCGGACAACACGGGCATGTACTCGATGCCCGCTTCCTCGAACGCCTCGGGAGAAGCCAGCTTGGCCGACATCGATGCAAGCTCGGCCGGGGTTGCATTCAAGGCGACCTCGGCATTCAATTGTTGGCCGATGCCGGAAAAGACGCTGAGCTTGCCCAGTCCAGCACCCTGTGCCCCGCAAGCACCGGCAAGGAGCATGGCCATCAGGGATGCTTTGAAGATCGACGATCTGGGTGATTTAATCACGATTGACCCCGCCCAAGACGAATGTCTAGGCATTCAAAATAACATCATGCACTTGAAGGCGCAAGCTCGACCATTGCTTTATATGCCGAATACGATTATCCGAGCAAAATTCGCAACATTCTGCGCAAGGGCTCGGCCGCCCCCCACAAAAGCTGGTCGCCGCAAGTAAAGGCGCCGAGATATTCCGACCCCATCGCCAGCTTGTGCAATCGCCCCACCGGTACGGTCAGCGTGCCGGTCACTGCGGCGGGAGTCAATTCGCGCTCCGTGATCTCGCGCTCATTGGGCACGACTTTTACCCAGTCGTTGGCCTTGGCGATGATGTCGGTGATTTCGTCGAGCGGCACGTCCTGCTTCAACTTGAT
>JBKBOI010000118.1:0-5077 GCA_046294935.1 Rhodocyclaceae bacterium | reverse complement strand
GCGGCAAAGAAGAGGCGGTCGAGGGCCTCGTCCTCGGTCTGCGCGGGGCGAACGCGCGCACCGTGGTGGAAAGCGTGCGGGCTAAGCTCGCCGAGATCCAGCCGATGCTGCCACCCGGCGTCACGACGAAGATCTTCTACGACCGCGGTGCGCTCGTCGATCGTGCGATCGGCACGGTTTCGAAGGCACTCAGCGAGGCGATCGTGCTGGTGCTGGTGCTACTCATGGCCTTCCTCGGCAACCTGCGCGCTGCCATCGCGGTGGCATGCGTGCTGCCGCTCGCCGCGCTCATCACTTTCATCCTCATGCATGCGTTTGGCATGTCGGCGAACCTGATGAGCCTCGGAGGTCTTGCGATCGCGATCGGCATGCTGGTCGATGCGGCCGTCGTCGTCGTCGAGAACATCGAGGCACGGCTTGCGAATGCCGCTGATGCGCGGCTGCCTTTCCTGCACCGTATCTACCGCGCGGTGCGCGAAGTGACCGTGCCGGTGGTCTCGGGCATTCTGATCATCGTCATCGTCTTTCTGCCGCTCTTGACCCTGCAGGGCTTGGAGGGCAGGCTGTTCATTCCGGTGGCACTGACCATCGTCTTCGCCTTGTCCGGGTCATTACTGCTCTCCTTGACGGTGATCCCGGTGATGACTTCGTTCTTGCTCAAGCCGACTGCCGCTCACCATGAACCCTGGCTGCCACGGCAGGCGCTGCGGCTTTACACACCGGTGCTCGCCTGGAGTCTCGCCAACGCGAAGAAAGTCATCTTCGGCGCGGTGGCCTTGCTCATCGCCGCGATTCTCGCCTTCTTACAGCTCGGCAAGACTTTCATGCCGACGATGGACGAGGGTGACATCCTGTTGCAGCTCGCCAAGCTGCCTTCGATCGGCCTCGAAACCAGTCGCGACACCGATCTAGCGGTGCAAAAGGCCCTGCTCGAGCGCGTGCCGGAAATCCAGGACATCGTCGCGCGCACCGGCTCCGACGAGCTGGGGCTGGACCCGATGGGACTCAATGAAACCGACAGCTTCCTCGTGCTCGCTCCGCGCGAAAACTGGCGCCAGCCGGACAAGGAAGCGCTGATCGACGAGATCCGCAAGGTGATGGCGGAATTCGCCGGCATGGACATCGCTTTCACCCAGCCGATCGAGATGCGCGTCTCTGAGATGCTCACTGGCACGCGCGGCGATCTGGCGATCAAGATCTTCGGCAACGATCTGGCCACCCTCAACGAGCTCGCGGAAAGAATCGCTGCGCTGCTCAAATCCATCGCCGGCGCACAGGACGTGCTCACGGTTAAGAACGAGGGCGTGCAGTATTACACGGTCGAAGTGGACCGCCTGATGGCCGGACGTTTCGGCCTCACCGTCGAGGATGTCGCCAGCGCTTTGCGCGCCCAGCTCGAAGGCCAGCCACTCGGTCTCGTGCTCGAGGGCGGGCGGCGCACGCCGCTCTTACTGCGTGGCGCCGAGGACGTGCGGCTTTCGCCGGCCCTGTTCGCCGGCCTGCAAATCGCCTTGCCAAGCGGCGAGAGCGTTGCGCTGTCGCAGCTCGCGCGGCTCAAGCGCGTCGCCGGGCCGGTCAAGGTCGACCATGAGAACGCCGCGCGACTCGCCGTCGTCCAGGCGAGCGTCGTGGGACGCGACCTGGTCGGCTTCGTCGACGAAGCGAAGGCGCGTGTGGCTGCCGAAGTGCAGCTGCCGCCGGGCTACCGGCTCGCCTGGGGTGGCCAGTTCGAGAATCAGCAGCGCGCCGCCAAACGGCTGTTGCTGGTGGTGCCGGTGGCGCTGGCGCTGATCTTCCATATCCTGTTCACCACCTTCGGCTCGGTGCGGCAGGCGGCGATGGTGTTCGTGAACATTCCCTTTGCCCTGATCGGCGGGGTGTTCGCCCTGCTCATCTCCGGCGAATATCTCTCGGTGCCTGCGTCGGTGGGTTTCATCGCGCTGCTCGGTATCGCAGTGCTCAATGGCCTGGTGTTGATCACGCACTTCAATCAGCTCACCGCCCAAGGGATGCCGCTCGCCCGGGTCGTCGTCGAAGGCGCTCAGCGCCGTCTGCGCCCGGTGCTGATGACTGCTTCGATCGCCGCCTTCGGCCTCGTCCCGCTCCTTTTCGCCAGCGGGCCGGGCTCCGAGATCCAGCGGCCGCTCGCCATCGTCGTCATCGGCGGCCTGATTACCTCGACGCTGCTCACCCTCGTCGTGCTGCCGATCTTCTATCAACGCTGGGGGAAAGCGCCATGAGCAAGCCGATCGACGTCTGCCTGAACTTGATCCTGCCCGACGCCCTCAAGGACAAGGTGCTCGACGAACTGCTCAAGCACCCGGAATGGGTGGGGCCCTTCACCACGCATCGCGTCGAAGGGCATGGCGATCCGGACAGCATCGAAAGTCCGGCCGAGAAGGTGCGTGGCTGGGCCGAACGCGTGCGCATTGAAATCCTGATGGAGATGGCACACGTCGAAGCGCTGCTGGCCGAACTGCGCGCTGGGCTGGCAAGCTCTGAGAGCGTCTGGTGGCTGACGCCGATCCTGCGCGCGGGAGTGTTGGCATGAAAAAGCTGTTGGTGATGAGCGTGCTTGTATTGTCCTATGGCCTCGCGCAAGGAGCCGAGACGATGGATCTGCCTCCCCAGGAGCAGGCGCTCGCAGCCGTACGCGCGCATCCGCAGGTGCGTGCAGCGCTCGCCGGTATGCACGCGGCCCAGGCGCAGCGCGATGGCCTCACCGCCGGGCCGCACGAATTGACGCTGCGGGCGATGGAGCAAAGCCGCAAAGACCGAAGCGTCGACCAACGCTACCGCGAGCACGAGATCGGCATCGAGCGAAGCCTGCGCCTGCCCGGCAAGGCGGTGCTGGATGCCGAGCTTGGCGCGGCCGGCCTCGAAGTCGCCCGTCATGCGCTCGGCGACTCGCTGCATGCCGTCAGCCGCGAGCTGCTCGCGCGCTGGTTCGCCTGGCAGCGCGAAGCGGCCGCCGTCGCCGACTGGCAGGCGCAGGTGGCCCTCCTGACTGACCTCGATGCTGCCGTGCGAAAGAAAGTCGGCGCTGGTGAGACGGCACGTCTCGAGGCGATGCTCATCAACGCCCAGCTCAAGCAGGCCGAAGCTCAGCTCGCCCAGGCGCGGGCACGGCGCGAACGTGTGGCGCTCGAATGGCGCCAGCATTTCCCGGCAATCCGGCTGCCGGACGCGCCTTTGCTCGTCACCCCGCTGCCCATCGACGCCATGCCGGAAGCCCTGGCGCGCTGGCACGATCGAATCCTCGCCGAAAACCACGAGCTCGCCGTCGCGCGCACTGAGGCGCGCCGCGCACGCCTCGCCGCTGCGCGCGCCGAGGCCGAACGACGGCCCGATCCGACCGTGGGCTTGACGCTCGGCAGCGAGCGCGACGGCCAGGAACGCCTGATCGGCCTGCATCTCTCCATACCATTGCCGGGCGAAGCTCGCGCGGCGAGTGCTCGCGCCGCCAGCGCCGAAGCCGAAGCCGCTGCGGCGCGCGAAAGCCTCGCCCTGGTGCGCGCCGAAGCTGAAGCGCGGCAGGTCGTCGTCGCCGCGAGCGAAGCTTATGAGCAATGGCGCCGATTCGACGAAGTCGCGCGGCAGATGGAGGAAAACGCCCGTCTCGTCGAGAGGGCCTGGCGGCTCGGCGAAGGACAGTATGCCGACCTGCAGGCCGCGCGCCGTCAGGCGATCGAAGCGCGGCTTTCCGCCAGCCAGGCGCTGCTCGATGCCAACGAGGCGCGCTACCGGCTGTTGCTCGACGCGCACGAGCTGTGGGATTTCGAGATCGAGACAGGGTTTGCCGAAGGCGATAAGCCAAGCTTAAGCCAGCGTTAAGCCGGGTTTAAGCCTGCGGGCACACACTGCGGGGCGTGTTCATTCACCGTAAGGAGCCCCACATGAAATCCGTCATCGCCCTGTTGGCCGTCTCGCTCGCTTGGAGCGCCCACGCGGCCACGCCTGCCGAACTCATCGCCAGCTATGCGGCATCCGCCGGCGCTGGCTTCCAGCCCTCCGCGCAGCGCGGCGCCGAGTTCTACAAGCGCAATTTCGGCGTCTCGGCGAAGATGCCGTCTTGTGCAAGCTGTCATACCGACGATCCGCGGCAGTCTGGCCGCCACGTCGTCACCGACAAGGCGATCAAGCCGCTGGCGCCGGCCGCCAACCCTGAGCGCTTCAGCGATCCGGCGAAGGTCGAGAAATGGTTCAAGCGCAATTGCACCGAGGTCGTCGGCCGCGAGTGCACCGCCCAAGAAAAGGCCGACTTCATTGCCTTCCTTGCCGGAGGACGCTGAGATGAAAAAGTCCCTGCTGATCTTTGCCCTGTTGCCTTTGGCCGCCCTTGCCGAAGACGTCCGTCCGCTGCGCGGCGCGCCACCGGCCTTCCAGGCCGAATGCGGCAGCTGCCACGTCGCCTTCCCACCGCAAATGATGGTGGCCGACGACTGGCGGCGCGTGATGCGCTCGCTCGACAAGCATTACGGCGACAACGCCAGCCTGGACGAGAAGACGCGCCAGCAGCTCGAGGATTTCCTCGTCCGTACTGCCGGGGGAGCGAAAATCGGCGCTGGCAGGACGGCACGGCCGGGTGAGCCACCGCGGCTGACGCAGACCGACTGGTTCCAACGCAAGCACAGGGAGGTGCGCCGGGCCGACTGGCAGCATCCCAAGGTCAAAACGCCGGCCAACTGCGCTGCCTGCCATACGAGAGCGGCGGAAGGCAGTTTCAGCGAGCACGAGCTCGTGTCACCCAGCGGGGGACGTTGGGAGGACGACTGAGATGAACGAGATCCTGGTCTGGGACGCGCCGGTGCGCATCGGCCACTGGCTCTTGGTCGGCGCCTTCGCGCTGGCATGGGTGACCAGCGAGAGCGAGGAATGGCGGCTGGTGCATGCTGCCGCCGGCGGCGCGGTGGTCGGTGTGATCCTCTTCCGCCTGCTGTGGGGCTTCGTCGGCACGCGCCATGCGCGTTTTGGCAGTTTCGTGCGGGGGCCCGGGGCAGTATTCGACTATGTCCGGGGTCTGCTGCGCGGCGAAGCGTCGGGTTATGCCGGCCACAATGCCGCCGGTGGCTGGGCG
>JBKBOI010000117.1:0-5130 GCA_046294935.1 Rhodocyclaceae bacterium | reverse complement strand
GAACGAATACGGCAACGATGCGCAGAAAACACGCTGGCTCAGGGGCGCGGCCAGTGGCGCACTGCTCGGCTGCTTCTGCCTCACCGAGCCGCAGGCCGGCTCCGACGCCGCGGCGATCAAGACCCGGGCGGTGAAAGACGGCGATCACTGGATACTGAACGGTGTCAAGCAGTTCATCACCAGCGGCAGGCACGCGAAGATCGCGATCGTCTTCGCCGTCACCGATCCTGCGGCGGGCCGCAAGGGCATCTCGTGCTTTTGCGTGCCGACCGATACCCCTGGCTACGTCGTCGCTCGTGTCGAGGAAAAGCTCGGCCAGCATGCGTCCGATACCGCGCAGATCGTCTTCGACGATTGCCGCATCCCGGTGGATCATTTGATCGGCGCCGAGGGCGAGGGCTACAAGATTGCGTTGTCGAACCTCGAAGCCGGCCGCATCGGCATCGCCGCCCAGGCGGTGGGCATGGCGCGCAGCGCCTTCGAAGCCGCCGTGGCTTACGCGAAAGAGCGCGAGGCCTTCGGCAAGCCGATCGTCGAGCACCAGGCGGTGGCATTCCGGCTCGCCGACATGGCCACCCAGATCGAAGTCGCGCGCCAGATGGTCTGGCATGCCGCCAGCCTGCGCGATGCCGGATTGCCTTGTCTGAAGGAGGCGAGCATGGCGAAACTGTTTGCTTCCGAGATGGCCGAGCGCGTCTGCTCCGACGCGATCCAGATCCACGGCGGCTATGGCTATGTGAGCGATTTTCCGGTCGAGCGGATTTACCGCGACGTGCGCGTGACCCAGATCTACGAGGGCGCGTCCGACATCCAGCGGCTGGTGATCGCGCGGGCGGTGACGGGAGAGTGACGATGTCGGTCATCAAATCGAAACTCAACCCGCGTAGCGAGGAATTCAAGACCAACGCCGCCGCGCTGCAGGCGCTGGTCGATGACCTGCGCGAAAAATCGGCGCTGGTGACACGGCACGGCGCCGGTGGCTCGGAGGAGGCGCGCGCCAAGCATCTCGCCCGTGGCAAGTTGCTGGTGAGGGATCGCATCGACCATCTGCTCGATCCGGGGGCGCCGTTTCTCGAAATCGCCCAGCTCGCCGCCTTGGGCATGTATGACGATGAGGTGCCCTGTGCCGGCATCGTCGCCGGCATCGGCCGCGTCTCGGGCGTCGAATGCATGATCGTCGCCAACGATGCGACGGTGAAGGGTGGCACCTACTATCCGCTCACCGTGAAGAAACATTTGCGGGCGCAGGAGATCGCGCGCGAGAACCGGTTGCCTTGCCTCTACCTCGTCGATTCCGGTGGGGCTTATCTGCCGATGCAAGACGAGGTGTTCCCGGACAAGGAACACTTCGGCCGCATCTTCTTCAACCAGGCCAATATGAGCGCGGCGGGCATTCCGCAGATCGCCGTGGTGATGGGCTCGTGCACGGCAGGTGGCGCCTATGTGCCGGCGATGTCGGACGAGTCGATCATCGTCAAGAACCAGGGCACGATCTTCCTCGGCGGCCCGCCGCTGGTGAAGGCAGCCACCGGCGAGGTGGTCTCGGCCGAGGACTTGGGCGGTGGCGACGTGCATACGCGCATCTCCGGCGTCTGCGACCACCTGGCCGAGAACGATCAACACGCGTTGTCGATCGCGCGGCGCTGTGTTGCCAATCTCAACTGGAAAAAGAACATCTCGCTTGAATTGGCGCCCCCCGAAGAGCCGCTCTATGATCCGGCGGAGATTTACGGCGTGATTCCGGCCGATACGCGCAAGCCCTACGACGTGCGCGAGGTGATCGCGCGGCTCGTCGATGGCTCGCGCTTCGACGAATTCAAGGCGCGCTACGGCACGACCTTGGTGACTGGTTTCGCCCACCTCCACGGCTATCCGGTCGGCATCGTCGCCAACAACGGCATCCTGTTTTCCGAATCGGCATTAAAGGGCGCGCACTTCATCGAGCTTTGTGCGCAGCGCGGCATCCCGCTCGTCTTCCTGCAGAACATCACCGGCTTCATGGTCGGCAGGAAATACGAAAACGGCGGCATCGCCAAGGATGGCGCGAAGATGGTCACGGCCGTATCGACCGCGCAGGTGCCGAAATTCACGGTGATCATCGGCGGCAGCTTCGGCGCCGGTAATTACGGCATGTGCGGCCGTGCCTTCGGCCCGCGCCTGCTGTGGAGCTGGCCGAACAGCCGCATCTCGGTGATGGGGGGCGAACAGGCCGCTTCGGTGCTGGCCACCGTGAAGCGTGACGGCATCGAGGCGAAAGGCGGCGTCTGGAGCAAGGAAGAAGAAGAGGCCTTCAAGGCGCCGATCCGCCAGCAGTATGAAACCCAGGGCCATCCCTACTACGCGAGCGCGCGGCTGTGGGATGATGGCATCCTCGATCCGAAACAGACGCGTCGCGCGTTGGGGCTCGGCATCTCGGCGGCGCTCAATGCGCCGATCGAACCGACACGCTTCGGCGTGTTCCGCATGTGACGGGAGAAGCCATGCAGCAGAACATCCTCACCGAAATCGATGCCGGCGTCGGCATCGTCACGCTGAATCGGCCCGAGCGCCACAACGCCTTCGACGAGGCGATGATCGCGGAACTGTCCGAGGCGCTGCTGTCGATGGCCAGCGATCCTGCCGTGCGCGTCGTCGTCATTTCCAGCATCGGCAAGAGCTATTGCGCCGGCGCGGATCTCGGCTGGATGCAGCGCGCCGCCCAATATGACTTCGCTCGCAACAAACGCGATGCCGGCGAACTCGCCGAGATGCTGCGGCGCATCGCCGAATGTCCGAAGCCGGTGATCGCGCGCGTGCAAGGCCCTGCCTATGGCGGCGGCGTCGGTGTGATCGCCGCCTGCGACATCGCGGTGGCCACCTTCGAAGCGCGCTTTGCGCTCACCGAGGTCAAGCTCGGCCTGATCCCTGCCGTGATCGGCCCGCATCTGATCAATGCGATCGGCGAGCGCCATGCGCGCCGCTACATGCTCACCGCCGAAACCTTCTCTGCTGCGGAGGCCTACCGCATCGGGCTGATCCATGAGATGGTCGCCGACGAAGCCGCGCTCGATGCCGCGGTCGGCGAATGGGTCGAGGCGATTCTGAAGAACGGCCCGCAGGCGATCGGCGAGGCGAAGGCGCTGATCCGCGCCATCGCCGGCCGGCCCTTCTCGGCCGCGCTGATCGAGGATACCGTCGAGCGCATCGCCCGCGTGCGCGTCTCGCCAGAAGGGCAGGAAGGGCTCGCCGCATTCCTGCAGAAGCGCAAACCGGGCTGGATCGGCTGATGTTCGCCAAGATCCTCATCGCCAACCGCGGCGAGATCGCCTGCCGCATCATCGAGACGGCGCGGCGGATGGGCATCCGCAGCGTCGCTGTGTATTCGGAAGCCGACGCCGGCGCGCGCCACGTGCGGCTCGCCGACGAGGCCGTCTGCATCGGCCCAGCGCCGGCGCGCGAGTCTTATTTGGCGATCGATAGGATCGTGGCCGCGGCGCAGACGACGGGCGCTCGGGCGATCCACCCAGGCTATGGCTTCCTGTCCGAAAACGAGATCTTCGCCGAGGCGTGCGCGGATAACGGCATCGTCTTCATCGGCCCGCCGCCGCGCGTCATTCGCGCGATGGGCAACAAATCCGAGAGCAAGAAGCTGATGGCGGCGGCAGGCGTGCCGCTTGTGCCCGGCTACCACGGCGACGAGCAGGCACCGGATTTTTTGCGCGCTCAGGCCGAGGCGATCGGCTACCCGGTGATGATCAAGGCGTCGGCAGGCGGCGGTGGCAAGGGCATGCGCGTGGTCTGGCAAGGCAAGGAATTCGCCGACGCGCTGGCGAGCTGCAAACGCGAAGCGGCGGCCGCCTTCGGTGATGATCATGTGCTGATCGAAAAGTATCTGCAGCGGCCGCGTCACATCGAAGTGCAGATATTCGGCGACACCCATGGCAATGTCATCCACCTGTTCGAGCGCGACTGCTCGGTGCAGCGTCGCCATCAAAAGGTGCTCGAGGAAGCGCCAGCGCCGGGTATGACGACGGAGCGTCGCGCCGCGATGGGCCAGGCGGCCGTGGCGGTGGCGCGCGCCGTCGGTTACGTTGGCGCCGGCACCGTCGAGTTCATCGTCGAGCCTTCCGGTGCTTTCTACTTCATGGAAATGAACACGCGCCTGCAGGTCGAGCATCCGGTCACCGAGATGATCACCGGCCTCGACCTCGTCGAGTGGCAGCTGCGGGTGGCCGCTGGCGAACCGCTGCCGCTCACGCAGGAGCAGCTGTCGATTCGTGGCCATGCGCTCGAGGCCCGCATCTATGCCGAAGATGCCGACAAGGGCTTCCTACCCTCGACGGGGCGCCTCGTTCATTTCGCGCCGCCGGCCGAGACGCTCAACGTGCGCGTCGATAGTGGCGTTACGGCCGGCGACGAGATTTCGCCGTATTACGATCCGATGATCAGTAAGCTGATCGTCTGGGACGAAAGCCGGGAACGGGCGCTTTCCCGCATGCTGCAGGCGCTGGCCGATTTCCGCGTCGTCGGGGTTGCCAGCAACATCGGCTTCCTCTCCAGGGTGGTGGCCTGCCCGGCCTTTCGGCGCGCCGATCTCGATACCGGACTGATCGAGCGCGAGCGGGATCTCCTGTTTCCGGCAGAATCCCTTGCGCCGCCGCGGGAAGCCTGGTGCCTCGTGGCGCTCGCCGAGCTCCTGCGCGATCGCATTTTCGCGCGGATGGATGCGCAGGCCAGCGCCGATCCGTATTCGCCCTGGCATCTGCGGGATGGCTGGCGGGTCAATGGCAGTGCGCGCCGTTCGCTGCTCGTGCGTGCCGGCGAGACCGAGAAGCGCATCGTCGCGGCCTACGACGGCGACGGCTTCCTACTCGACTGCGACGGGCAGACGATGGCGGTCGCCGGCGAGCTCGAGGATGACGGCACATTGCTGGCCGATCTGGGCGGCCGGCGTCTTGCAACGACGGTGATCGCCGCCGGTGAGAAACGCCATCTCTTCTTCGCCGGCATGAGCTTCGTCTTCGCTGCGGTCGATCCCCTCTTCCATGCCGGCGAGGGCGGCGGCATGGAGGGCAGTCTCACGGCGCCGATGCCCGGCAAGGTGATCGCGCTGCTGGTAACGCCCGGCACGCGCGTCGAGAAAGGAGCGCC
>JBKBOI010000116.1:0-5204 GCA_046294935.1 Rhodocyclaceae bacterium | reverse complement strand
CTACCGCGCGCGGTATTACGAACGGGTTGCCACCGTTTGACCTGTGGGCGCGGTCGCGCTCCGTATAATCGCCGGCATCGTCCTTAGGGGTGGGGCTGGCCATGCCGCAGATGTCACCAGAACTCGAACGTAGGCTGACGGCGGCCGTCGACCGCATGCCGGCCTTTCCCAAGAGTGTGCAGACGATTCTCGTCATGACGCGCGATAGTAGCTGCCTGCCCAAGCAACTGGTTGGCGTGATCGAGAAAGACCCGGTGATGACGGTGCGTATCCTGCGCGTCATCAATTCCGCCTACTATGCCTTGCCCAACAAGATCGGCTCGGTCGGCCATGCCGTGGTCTATCTCGGCATCAATACGGTCAAGAACCTCGCACTCGCCTGTGCTGCCATCGGCGTGCTGCCACGCTTTCACACCGATAGCTTCGACAGCGAGCAATATCTGCTGCACTCGCTGGCCGTCGCCTCGCTGGCGCGTTTGCTGTCGGAAAAATATGCACGTTCGGAAGCCGATTCCAGCGACTGCTATGTGGCCGGACTGCTGCACGATTTCGGCAAGGTGGTGTTTGCCCACACGATGGCGAGCGAATTTGCACTTGCATTGAGTGTCGCGGCGCGGGATGGCAAGCCGCTCCATGTTGCCGAGGTGGAAACGATCGGCGTCGATCATGCATTCGTCGGCGCCCTGCTGGCCAGGAAGTGGCAGTTCGGCGAGGCATTGGTCGAATGCATCCGTGATCACCATGCGGCCGAGGCCGCGCCGCATGCGATGCTCGACTGTCTGCGCATGGCCGATGCGATCTGCCGTAAGCAGGGCTTCGGCGCCGCGGGCAACCCTTGGCGGGAGGAAGAGCTGGCACAATTACCGGCGCGCTTCGGCAACGATCCGGATGTGATCGTTGCCGGTCTGGGCGACCTGAACGGGCTTCTGGCGGAGGCGCAGGCCTTCGCGCAAATCGGTAGGGGGGAGGGAGGATGAAAGTGAAGATGTGGGGTGTGCGGGGTTCGATCCCATCGCCCGGTCCGCGCACGGTGCGCTATGGCGGAAATACCACCTGCATCGAGGTCAGGAGCGACGAGGATCGCCTGATCATCCTCGATGCCGGCACCGGCATCTTCCCGCTGGCGCAGAGCCTGCTTGCCCGGCTGCCGGTGGAAGCCAATATCTTCATCACCCATACCCATTGGGATCATATCCAGGGCCTGCCGTTCTTCGTGCCGCTGCACATCCCGGGCAATACCGTGCGCATCCATGGCGCCTACGATCTGGTCACGCTGCAAGGGGTCGAGCACGTGATGAACGTGCAGCTGCAATACAGTTATTTCCCGATCCGCGAAGCCGAGCTCAAGGCTGCGGTCGAATACCTCACGCTGACGGTCGGCGCGCCGGTGCAGGTCGGCGATGCCACCGTGACCCCCGTGCTGATGAACCATCCGGTGACGGATCTGGGCTACCGCATCGAATGCAATGGCAAATCGCTGTTCTTTACCGGTGATCACGAGCCCTGGCGCAATATCTATGCACCAAGTGATCCGGCCTGGGGGGAATATCAGGATATGGTGGAGCAGCGCCAGGCCGGGCTCGAAGCGGCGATCGGCCCGGTCGACCTCTTGATCGTCGATGCCGCCTACACGGCGGCCGAATATCCGCAAAAAATCGGCTGGGGGCATGGCACTTTCGACGCTGCGATCGCCTTGGCAAAACGTACCGGCGCGAAGCGGCTGTTGTGCACACATCACGAGCCGACGCGCAGCGACGACGAGCTGGAGCAGGCGTTTGCCGAGGCGCTCGCCCGGCATCCCGATGCCGGTTGCGAGGTGATATTGGCGTACGAAGGACTGGAAATCAGTCTCTGACGAGCGTGGCGAGTTCCGCTTCGGCCCGTGCGATCTGCGCGTCGAGGCGCTGGACCATTTCCATCAGCAGGTCGCGGCCTTGGCGATCGGCCAGCCGCGCGGCGGCAAACAGCTCGTAGAGCTTCGAGCCATAAAGGCGGTCGAGTTCGGCACCGATCGCGGCGATGCGCTGCCGGATCGCATCACGCTGGGCGGCAAGTCCCTGTCGGGTGGTGAAAGTCGGCGCTGGCGGGACGGCACCCCCGGCTGATTCGGCGGCGCCTTCGGAGCCAGCCAGCCAGCGGGCGTAAACCTGCTCCAATGCCGCGACATCACCTTCCCGGTAGGCGCGGTTGGCTTCGGACATCAGCTGCGTGCGCCAGGCGCGGTCGGCCTCATTGCTGGCGCGGTCAGGATGGATTTTCTGCGCCAGTTGCCGGAAGCGTTTCTTGAGATCGTTGTCTGGCGCGAAAGGCGGGGCTTGTTCCTGCGCGCGTCGCCCGGTCGCCTCATATTCTTGTTGCGATTGAGTGGCGCGTGAGCGCGCATCACGAGCCGCCCGTGCATAGGCCGCATCCTCCGGGGCGCGTTCGAGCCGAGCTTCGGCGAGCTCGGCCTGTAATCGGTCGAGCCGGGCGATGCGCTCGCCGACGAGCTCGTGGTAACGCGCGCCAAACGCCCCCAGCTCGCCTTGCGCCGTCGCCAGCTCGAGCTCCATCTCCGCGAGCTCCTGGCCGAGCAGCTCGATTTCGGCCAAGAGCTGCGCCGTCTCGTCCGGCAGGGCAAGGCCCCGCGAGCTCCTGTCGGACGATGTCAGTAGCAGGGTATGCCGCGCGCCCGCCCAGGCGCTGCACAGCGCGGCGGGCAATCGCCCGCACTGCAGCAGCACGACCCAGTCGGTCGGCAGGCTGTGTTGTTGGATGGCTGGCCAGGGGCCGATGCGCACTGGAAACAGATCAGCGATGCCGGCAGGCGGCGCTTCGTCACGGAGATTTCTGGCCACCCAGGCGAGGCTCGCGCGCCAGAGCGCATCCTTGTGCCGCAAGCGCTCGCGTTGTACCGTCCAGATGGGCCCCTGGCAATCGGCAGCGGCGCGCGCCAGCCGGCTCTTCAGCAGTGAGAGGGTAGCGCGCAGGGCGATCGGCCGGGCATGATCGGCGCCCGGCAGGACGAGGCACAATGGGCGCAGGTGCAGGTCGAGGGCGTTCGAAATCTCCGGCAGCAGGCCATCGTCGGCGGTGACGATCGTCAGCGTGCGATCATTCGCCAGCGCTTCGGCCGCCAGCCCCGCCAAGGCGCCGATGAGGGCTTCCTGCCGTACCGGGGCCGATGCGGTGGTGAAACTCGGCGCTGGCGCGCCGGCACCCAGTCGTCCCAACAGTCTCAACCAGGCGGCGAGGGTCGCGGCGATCTCATTGGTCGGCTCCATGCGACATCATTTTAGAGGTCTCGCTGTAGTAAAGTGCGCATTCCGAATGTATTGATCCGGAGGTTCGAGCGTGTTTTCGATCATTCAGGCGGCCGGCTGGCCGATCTGGTTTCTCCTGGCGGCTTCCGTGATCGCCGTCGCGCTGATCATCGAGCGTGCCGCCACGTTGCGGCGTGGGCGGATCGTGCCACCTGGCCTGCTGCAGAGCACGATCGCCGAATACCGCAAGAGCGGCGTGACTGACGAGCTGCTCGCACGGCTCGAAGCGCATTCACCGCTTGGCCGGGTATTCGCCGCCGGATTGCGTAACGACAGGGCCTCGCGCGAGGTGATGAAGGAAGCCATCGAGGAAGCCGGTCGGGGCGTCGCGCACGAGCTGGAACGCTTCCTGACCAGCTTGGGCACGATCGCCTCGATCAGTCCGCTGCTCGGCCTGTTCGGCACGGTGGTCGGCATGATCGAGATCTTCGGCTCGGCCACCGGCACGGGCAACAACCCACAGCAGCTGGCGCATGGCATCTCGGTGGCGCTCTACAACACCGGTTTTGGCCTGATCATCGCGATTCCGGCGATGATCTTCTACCGGCATTTCCGTGCCTTCGTCGATAGCTGCGTGATCGAGATGGAGCAGCAGGCGTTGAAACTGGTCGAGCAGATGCACGGAGAGCGCAAATGAATTTCCAGCGTGGCCGACTGCGCGAGGAGCCGGAGATCAATCTGATTCCGATGATCGACGTGCTCTTGGTGATCCTGATCTTCCTGATGATCACCACCACCTACTCGAAGTTCGCCGGCCTGGAAATCAACCTGCCGACGGCGGAAGCCGAATCGCAGCAGGAAAAGCCGAACGAGATCGACGTGGTGGTGACGGCTGCCGGCACGGTGCTGATCGACGAGCAGCCGGTCGCCGGCGGCGTCGAGGCGCTCAGCCAGGCGCTTGCGCGTGCCGCGGCGGGCAGGGATTCGCCGCTCGTCGTCATCAACGCCGACGCCAAGACCGCCCATCAGAACGTCATCGACGTGATGCAGGCCGCGCGCAATGCGGGCTTGAGCCAGATTTCCTTTGCCACCCAGCAAAAGCAACCCTGACGTCCTGATGCAAACGTGGCGCCGCAGGGGACTGGCCGCCTGCCTGCTGCTGCCGCTCGGTCTTGTCTTCGCCGCGTTGACCGGGCTGCGCCGCTGGGTTTATCGCCGTGGCTGGCTGAAATCGGGGCGGCTGCCCGTGCCGGTGGTGGTGGTCGGCAACATCGTCGCCGGCGGCGCCGGCAAGACGCCGCTGACGCTGTGGCTTGCCGAACGCCTGCGTGCTGCAGGGCGCCATCCGGGCATCGTCAGCCGCGGCTATGGCCGCGTTACGCATGACATCCGCGAAGTCGGCGCTGGCGACACGGCACGCGAGGTTGGCGACGAGCCGCTGCTATTGGCGCGGCGCTCCGGCTGCCCCGTCGTGGTCGGCGGCGATCGCCTCGCCGCGGCGCGCGCCTTGCTCTCCGCGCATCCCGAGTGCGATCTGCTGTTGTGCGACGACGGCTTGCAACATTACCGACTGCAGCGCGACGTCGAGATCGCCGTGGTCGACCGGCGCGGACTGATGAACGGCTGGCCGCTGCCGGCCGGGCCGTTGCGCGAGCCGCCCGGCCGTATGCGCGAGGTCGATGCGCTGGTGCTGCACGATGCCGTCATGCCGCCCGTGCCGGGGGTACCCTGCTACACGATGCAGCTGACCGGGCAGCGCTTTCATCGCCTCGACGATTCGGTCGTCACCTGTACGGCGGACGATCTGGCAGGCCTGAAGCTACATGCGGTGGCCGGCATTGGCGAACCGCAGCGTTTCTTCGACCATCTCGCCCGCCTCGGCCTCGCCTTCGAAGCGCATCCGTTTCCGGACCATCATCTTTATCGCCCCGCCGACCTGGAATTCGTCGGCGATGCGATCCT
>JBKBOI010000115.1:0-5308 GCA_046294935.1 Rhodocyclaceae bacterium | reverse complement strand
GGACGACGTGCTGATCCCCTACCAGAACGGCACACCGATCGACTGGGCCAAGGTCGGTTGGCTGCTGGGCGGCCTGCTCGGCGCCGCCTTTCTTGCCTGGGGCTTAGGCTGGGCGCGCACCTACATCCTCGCCCTGGTCTCGGAACGCATCGGCGCCGATCTGCGCACGACGACCTATGAACACCTCCTGAAGCTCTCGCTCGAATACTTCGGTGGCAAGCGCACCGGCGATCTTTTGGCGCGCATCGGCTCGGAAACCGACCGCATCAACGTCTTTTTGTCGCTGCATCTACTCGATTTCGCCACCGACGTGCTGATGATCGCGATGACGGCGGTGATCCTGTTCTCGATCGACGCATGGCTGGCGCTGATCACCCTGATCCCGCTGCCGATCATCGCCTGGCTGATCCACATCGTGCGCGACAAGCTGCGCACCGGCTTCGAGCAGATCGACCGCGTCTGGGCCGAGGTCACCAACGTGCTGGCCGACACGATCCCCGGCATCCGCGTCGTCAAGGCCTTCGCGCAAGAAGACCGGGAGGCGCAGCGTTTCCGCGAAGCCAACCGCCACAATCTCGACGTCAATGACCGGTTGAACCGCATCTGGTCGTTGTTCGCCCCGACGGTCGGGCTGCTCACCGAAATCGGCGTGCTCGTCGTCTGGGTGGCCGGCATCTGGCTGATCGCCCATGACCGGATCACCGTCGGCGTGCTCACCGCCTTCCTCGCCTACATTTCACGCTTCTACACACGGTTGGACGCGATGAGCCGCATCGTCTCGGTGACGCAAAAAGCCGCGGCCGGCGCCAAGCGCATCTTCGACATCCTCGATCACGTATCGAGCGTGCCCGAGCCAGCGAAACCGGTGCCACTACCGCCCATGACTGGGGCGATCCGCCTTCGAAACGTCCATTTCCGCCATGGCAACCGCGCCATCCTGCGCGGCATCGACCTCGACATCCGCCCAGGCGAGATGATCGGTCTGGTCGGCCATTCGGGTTCGGGAAAGAGCACGCTGGTGAATCTGATCTGCCGTTTCTACGACGTCTCCGAAGGCAGCATCGAAATCGATGGCATCGACCTGCGCGCCATCGCCGTGGCGGACTATCGTAAGCACATCGGCCTCGTGTTGCAGGAACCTTTCCTGTTCTTCGGCACGATCGCCGAGAACATCGCCTATGGCAAGCCCGATGCCACGCGCGAGGAGATCGTCGCCGCGGCGCGCGCCGCCCATGCGCACGAATTCATCCTGCGCCAACCGTTCGGCTACGATTCATTGGTCGGCGAACGCGGACAAATGCTCTCCGGCGGGGAACGCCAGCGGATTTCCATCGCCCGCGCGCTGTTGATCGACCCGAAGATCCTGATCCTCGACGAAGCCACCTCGGCGGTCGATACCGAAACCGAATTCGAAATCCAGCAGGCGCTCAACAACCTGATCCGCGGTCGCACCACGATCGCGATCGCGCACCGCCTATCCACGTTGCGGCGCGCCGACCGACTGGTGGTGATGGATCGCGGCAGGATCGTCGAGATCGGCAACCACGAAGAGCTGATGGCGAGACAAGGCCATTACTGGCGACTCTACATGGCGCAAAGCAAGCAGCTCGACGAGCCGCCACCGCTGGGCGAGCCCGCCAAGGAAGCCGTGCCGCCGCTCGTCCTCCCTGAACCCAAGGCCGCGGAACGGGAGGCCGTCGCATGAACGCGCCTGCCTTCGAGCTTGTCCGCAATCCGTTCGGCAAACTGGTCTTCGTCGGCGCCGACGGCATCGCTCACGAAGGCGTCATCCCGGTGCGCGCCTTCGCGCTCAGCGCTCCGGAAGGGGGCATTGCGCTGCTCTCGGCCGAAGGCAAGGAACTCGCCTGGATCGACCGGCTCGCCGATCTGCCCGCGAAGCTACGCGCCCTCATCGAAGAGGAACTCGCGCAGCGGGAATTCATGCCGGTGATCCGGCGCATCGTTTCGGTTGGCAGCTTCGCCACCCCTTCCACCTGGCGCGTGGAAACCGACCGGGGCGCGACCGAATTGATCCTGAAGAGCGAGGACGACATCCGCCGCCTGCGTGGCAGCATCCATCCCAACGGACTCCTGATCGCCGACAGCAACGGCATCCACTACCTGATTCCCGACCGGATGGCGCTGGATGCGCACAGCCGGAAGCTCTTGAAGCGTTTCCTGTAATGAGGGAGAGATGCGAGAAACCAGTCCTTTCAGATCGTAAGTCATGCAACACATCCACCACTTCCCGATCACCACCGTCTGGCCTGGCGCCCCCTACCCTCTTGGCGCCACCTGGGATGGCGCAGGGGTCAATTTCGCCTTGTTTTCCGAACATGCCGAGAAGGTCGAGCTGTGTCTGTTCGAGCCAAGCGGCCAGCAGGAAATCCAGCGCATCACGCTTACCGAGCAGACCGATCTGATCTGGCATTGCTATCTGCCCGAGGCACGCCCTGGCCTGCTCTATGGTTATCGCGTCCATGGGCCCTACGATCCGGCGCGCGGGCACCGCTTCAATCCGCACAAGCTGCTCATCGATCCTTACGCGCGCGACATCGTCGGGCCGCTCGTCTGGAACGACGCGCATTATGGCTATCGGGTCGATGCCCTGCCCGACGACTCGTCGTTCGACCCACGTGACAATGCGCCCTGGATGCCGAAGTGCCGCGTCACCGACCCCGCCTTTTCCTGGGGCGATGACCGGCCGCCGAACATTCCCTGGCACGAGACGGTGATCTATGAGCTGCACGTGCGCGGCTTCACGATCGAGCATCCGGAAGTCCCGCCGCCGCTGCGAGGCACTTATGCCGGGTTGATCACGGCGCCAGTGATTGCCCATCTCAGACGCTTGGGGGTTACCGCCGTGGAGCTGATGCCGGTGCACAGCTTCATCGATGATCGCCATCTGGTCGATCAGGGCAAGCGCAACTACTGGGGTTACAACACGCTCGGTTTTTTCGCCCCCGAGCAGCGCTATTCGGCGAGCGGCTCGCCGAAGGAATTCAAGACCATGGTCAAGGCCTTGCATTCGGCGGGCATCGAGGTGATCCTCGACGTGGTCTATAACCACACCGCCGAAGGCAACCATCTGGGCCCCACCCTCTCTTTCAAGGGCATCGACAATGCCGTCTATTACCGCCTGCAGCCCGACGCCCCGCGCTTCTATCGCGACTACACCGGTTGCGGCAATACGCTGAATCTCGATCATCCGCGTGTGTTGCGGCTGGTGATGGATTCGCTACGCTACTGGGTGCAGGAAATGCACGTCGACGGCTTCCGCTTCGATCTGGCGGCCACGCTCGGCCGCGAAGAGCACGCCGTCAACCCCTTCGGCGCCTTCTTCGACATCCTGCACCAGGACCCGATCCTGTCTCGCGTCAAGCTGATCGCCGAACCTTGGGATCTCGGCGAAGGCGGCTACCAGGTCGGTAATTTCCCGCTCGGCTGGGCGGAATGGAACGATCGCTACCGCGATTGCATGCGCGCGTTCTGGCGCGGCGACGGCGGCAAGATCGGCGAGTTCGCCACGCGACTGACCGGCTCGTCCGATCTCTACGCGCGCAATGGCCGGCGCCCCTACGCCAGCATCAATTACATCACCGCTCATGACGGCTTCACGCTGCACGACCTGGTCAGCTATGCGCACAAGCACAACGAAGCCAATGGCGAGGACAACCGCGATGGCACCGACAACAATCTGTCCTGCAATTATGGCGTGGAAGGCGAAACCAGCGATCCGGCGATCCTCGCCGTGCGTGCGCGCCAGAAGCGCAATCTGCTCGCCACGCTGTTGCTTTCCCAGGGCGTGCCGATGCTGCTCGCCGGCGACGAAATGGGGCGCACCCAACATGGCAACAACAACGCCTATTGCCAGGACAATCCGCTCAGCTGGGTCGATTGGCACCTCACGGCGGAAGATCGCGCGCTGCAGGAATTCGTCGCCCGGTTGGTGCGCTTGAGACACCGCCATCCCGTCTTCCGCCGCCGCCGTTTCTTCCAGGGGCGGCCGATCCGTTTCAGTGGCGTGGGCGGCATCAAGGACATCCACTGGCTCAAACCCGATGGCAACGAGATGAGCGACGAGGAATGGGCGCACGACTACGCCCGCTGCCTGGGCGTCTATCTTTCCGGCGAAGCGCTCGGTGAGGTCGATCGCCACGGCCGCGTCATCCACGACGACAACTTCATTCTGCTGTTCAATGCGCATGTCGAGCGCATCGATTTCATGTTGCCGAGGCTGTGCGAAGATTGTCACTGGCAGGTGATCATCGACACGCACTTTCGGGATGGCCTGGCAGCGGACGGCTGTTTCCGCTGTGGCGATGCCTACCCGCTCGAGGGCCGCACGCTGGCCCTGCTGCGCCAGCAAGCCATCTCCACTCAAAGCCCATGAACGATCTGCTACGCTTGGCCGATGCCTGCGGCATCGCCCGTGAATACCACGACATCTGGGGTGGCCATCATCCGACTTCCGAAAACACATTGCACGACCTGCTCGCGGCGATGCATTTCGACCTGAGCCGCGATCCGGCCACGCTGCTCGCCGAGTTCGAGGCCGCCGCGCGCGCAGCGCCCACGCTCCCCTCCGACGCCACCGCCGAGCGCTGCTTCCAACCAGCCATTCTGGCAGACGGTGGGCGTCTTTGGGGTTTGAGCGTTCAACTCTACGGCCTGCGCTCGCATCGCAACTGGGGGATCGGCGACTTCACGGATCTCGGCCGGCTCGTCGATCTGGTCGCATCGGCCGGTGGCGATTTCATTGGTCTGAATCCGCTTCACGCGCTGTTTCCGGACGATCCGGCGCACATCAGCCCCTACAGCCCGTCACATCGCGCTTTCCTCAACGTGCTGTATATCGACGTCGAGGCCGTTCCGGAATTCGACGCTTGCGAAAACATCCGGTGCCGTGTCGCCAGCGCCGAGTTTCGGTCGCGGATCGCAGCGCTGCGCGATCGTTCCTTGGTCGATTACCCCGCCGTGGCCCGGCTCAAGCTGGCCGTGTTGCGTGATCTGTTCGATTTCCAGCGCAGCCGCGATGCCGTTTGCCTCGAAGATTTCGCGCGCTGGCGGGCCGACCAGGGAGCGGCGCTGGAACGGTTCAGCCTGTTCGAGGCGCTGCAAGCGCATTTTCGGGCGCGCGATCCAGGATGTTGGGGCTGGCCGGCCTGGCCAGTCGAATACCACGATCCAGACTCTTTTGCCGTGGCCGACTTCGCCCGGAAACATGCCGTCGAGATCGACTGGCATGCCTGGCTGCAATGGCTAGCCGACGCGCAGCTCGCCGCCGTCGCGCGCCGCGCACGGGAAC
>JBKBOI010000114.1:0-5327 GCA_046294935.1 Rhodocyclaceae bacterium | reverse complement strand
GGTGCTGCGTGCCATCGTCGCCGCGGGGCGCCCTTGGCTGGCCAGGCTGCGAGAAGCGGCCAAGCGTGTGGATCTGCGCTGGAACTGCGAAGACATCGAAGCGCTCGATTCGGCGGGGGCCGTGCTGCTCTGGCATCTGTGGGGCCGGCGGCTGCCCGATGCCTTGCGGATCCGACCGGAACATCGCGAAGTCTTCGCAGCCATCGCGCGCCTGCCCCAACCGGCGAGCGAAGGACGGGATGCGCTCGCCTGGCTCGTCGCGTTGGGTCTGGCGAGTATGGCGCTGGTCTGGCACCTGCGGGATTTCGTCGTCCTCCTCGGCCAGCTCGTGCTGGATGGGCTGCATTTGCTGCGCCATCCCGCCGATCTACCGAAGCGGGAAATTTCGGCCAACGTCTTCAAGACCGGCGTGCGGGCGATGCCGGTCACGGCGCTGGTCGGTTTCCTGATCGGCGTGGTGCTCTCCTATCTCTCGGCCTTGCAGCTCAACCGGGTGGGCGCCGACATGTTCATCGTCCACATCCTCGGCTTCGGCATCATCCGCGAGCTCGGCCCGCTCCTGGTGGCGGTGCTCGTCGCCGGCCGCTCGGGCTCGGCGATGACCGCGCAGCTCGGTGTGATGCGCGTCACCGAGGAAATCGATGCGCTCGTGGCGATGGGCGTGCCACGCGACCTGCGCCTGGTGTTCCCCAAGGTGGTCGCGCTGGCGGTCACGCTGCCATTGCTGGTGATATGGACGTCCGGCTGCGCCCTGCTCGGCGGCATGGTGGCGGCGAACTTTCAGCTCGACGTCGGCTACGGCTTTTTCCTCGACGCGCTGCCGAAGGCGGTGCCAGTGGCGAATCTGTGGATCGGGCTGGTCAAGGGCTTCGCCTTCGGCGTGGCGATCGCCCTGGTGGCCTGCCATTTCGGTCTGCGCGTGATGCCCAACACCGAGAGCCTGTCCTTCAACACCACCGCGTCGGTCGTCACCGCGATCACCTGCGTGATCCTGATCGACGCCGTGTTCGCGATCATCACGCGCAACATCGGCATGCCCTTATGAGCGACGAGCCTGCCGTGATCTCGATCCGCGATTTGGCCACGCGTCTTGGCGGACGCTGGATCCATCGCCGTCTCGATCTCGACATTCGGCGTGGTGAGCGGGTGGCGCTGGTGGGGGATTCGGGTAGCGGCAAGACCACGCTGCTGCGGCAGATGGTCGGCTTGCTGACACCGACCGAAGGCGAAGTGCGGCTCTTCGGCGAGCCCTTGTTCGGTGGTGGCATGGCACGCGAGCGGGCGCTGCGGCAGCGCTTCGGCGTGCTGTTCCAGCAAGGCGCGCTGTTTTCCGCCTTCGACGTCTTCGCCAACATCGCCTTTCCGCTACGCGAGCTGAAGACCCTCGACGAGGCGATGATCCGCGATCTGGTGATGCTCAAGCTCGAGATGGTCGAGCTGCCCGCCGATTGCGCGCATCTGATGCCGGCCCAGCTCTCCGGCGGCATGATCAAGCGCGTCGCGTTGGCGCGGGCGCTGGCGCTCGAACCGGAACTCTTGCTACTCGACGAGCCGACCGCCGGCCTCGATCCCGACCTCTCCGAAGGCTTCGAGCGCCTGATCCTGAATCTTTGCGAGCGACTCGGCTTGACGGTCGTGTTCGTCACCCACGATCTCGACACCGTCGCCGCACTGGCGACGCGCATCGCCGTGCTGGCAGAACGAAAAATTCTCGCTCATGGGACGATCGATGAGATCATGCGCATCGATCATCCCTTTGTGCATAATTTCTTCCATTCCACCCGGGGGCGCCATGCCTTTGCCGCGTTTCGCTGAAGCCTGAAGATGGAGAACCGTGCCCATGCGCTGCTGGCCGGCCTGTTCACGCTGGTCTTCTTGATCGCGGCTGTGCTGGCTGTCTGGTGGCTGGGCGGCAGCGGCGAAAAGACGCACGTCTATCTGTTGGAGACGCGCGGCAACGTCACCGGCCTGAATCTCGAAGCGCAGGTGCGCTACCGCGGCATCCGTGCCGGCAAGGTCAAGGGGATCTACACCGATCCGGAGGATCCGGCCAGGCTGCTGGTGAAGATCGTCCTCGGTCGCCAGTACCGGCTGACCGACCAGACCATCGCTCGGCTCAACTATCAGGGCGTGACCGGCATCGCCTACGTGATGCTCGAAGAAGCGGGTAGCGGGGGCAAGCCGCTCGATCCAGACGACGCCGCGCCGCCGCGCCTGCCGCTTCAGCCCGGCTTGCTCGACAGCCTCGGCCAGCGTGCGGGAGACATCGCCGGGCAGCTTGCCGAGCTCGTCGCGCGCTTGAACCGGGCCTTCGACGATCGCAATCTGCGTCACCTGCAGCAATCGCTCGACAACCTCGCCGCGTCTTCCGAGAGCCTGAAAGCCCTGCCGGTGATCATGGCCAACCTGAAGAGCGCCCTGTCGCAGGAAAATCTCGGCCGCCTGAATGCACTGCTCGCCCAGCTCGAAAGCGCCGCCGGCGAGGCGGCGCCACTCGCTGGCGAAGCACGGCGGCTGGTTGGAACGCTCGATGGTCTGGCGCAGCGTCTCGACGCGCTGGCGGTGACGGCCGGCACGCTCGGCGAGCGCATCGAGGCTTCGACACTGCCACGCGCGGAAAGACTGATCCAGGAAGCTTCCACCACGACACGCCGCCTCGACCGGCTCATCGAGATGCTCGACGAAACGCCACAGGCTTTGTTGTTCGGGCCGCCTGTGCCGCCGCCGGGGCCGGGTGAGGGCCTCGGAAAGGAATGAGACGATGCGCCGACTCTCGCTTGCGCTGGTGTGCATCCTGCTGGCCGGCTGTGCCGGCGGCCCGCCCCGGCAGACGATGATCGTCCGCCATGATCTGGGCGATTTCACCGGCCGCTGGCCGGAACGCGCGATCGTGATCCGCGAGGTGGAAGTGAGGGCCGCGCCGTGGCTCGATACGCCGGCACAGTTTTATCGTCGCGTCGATGCCGCGCCGCTGCAGCGCCAGCGCTATGCCGCAAGCCGTTGGGTGGCGCCGCCGGGCGAATTGCTCGAGCGCTGGCTTTCGCGACTCATCCTGCCGGAGCAACCGGCAGGCGAGGTTGCCGAGGGTTGCCGCCTCGTCCTGTGGCTCGACGAGCTCGAGCAACGCTTCACGACGCCGCGATCCAGCGAAGTCGTGCTATTGACGCGCACTGCTCTATTGCGTGGCAAACGCATTCTCGCCCAAGAGGCGCAGCGGATCGTGCGGCCGGCGCCGACCCCCGACAGCGCGGGGGGCGTCGAGGCGACGCGCGCGGCAGTGCAAGCGCTAGCCGAGGCGCTGGCAGAATGGCTTGGTGAGCGCAGGCAACGGCAACCCGCGCTCGTGGCTGCCTGCGCGACTCGCTGAAATTCGGCGCTGGTGGGACGGCACGAATGGCGGGCCGGGATCTTTCAGCGCCGCTTTTGCTTCTTTTCGAGCGCCGCGGCGGCCTGTTTCTTGGTTTTCGGAGCGGGCGCCTTGCGGCGGCGAGGCTTGGTGGCTGCTTCCTCTTCCTCGGGCCTTGGCCGCCAGAGAACGAGGATGTTGCCGATCTGCTGAACGGGCGCACAGTCGAGCTCGGCGCAGATTTCGCTCAGCACGGCGGCGCGATCGTCGCGCTCGATACCGTGGAGCTTGACCTTGACGAGCTCGTGCGCTTTCAGCGAGACGTCGATTTCCTTGAGGACGTTGGGCGTCAGCCCGTTGCCGGCGACGGCGACCGTCGGCTGCAGATGATGTGCGGCGGCACGCAAGGCACGCCGTTCGCTGGGGGATAATTCGATCATGGATGGATTTTAGATGAGCTGGACGACCAAACGGAAAAAAAAGAGCAAGGCGTGGATGCGCGAGCACGTCAATGACCCCTATGTGCAGCAGGCGCAGCAGGAGGGCTGGCGCTCGCGCGCGGTGTTCAAGCTCAAGGAGATCGACGAGAAGGATCATCTGCTCAGACCCGGCTTGACGGTCGTCGATCTGGGCGCCACCCCCGGCAGCTGGTGCCAGTATGCCGTGAAGCGCATCCAGCCCGGCGGTCGGCTCGTCGCGCTCGATCTGCTCGATTTCGAGCCGATTCCGGGGGTCGAATTCATCCAGGGCGATTTTCGCGATGCGGCGGTGCTGGCGCGACTGGAATCGGCGCTCGCGGGACGGCTCGTCGATCTTGTTTTGTCGGACATGGCGCCCAATATGACGGGTATCGCGGCGACGGACAGCGCGCAGGTGATGTATCTGGCGGAACTGACGCTCGAGTTTGCGCGCCAGCATCTGAAACCCGGCGGCGATCTGCTGGTCAAAGTGTTCCAGGGCGCGGGGTTCATGGAGCTGCGGCGTGAGATGCAGGCGGTCTTCGAGACGCTGGCGACGCGCAAGCCGGCCGCCTCGCGGGATCGCAGCGCGGAACTGTATTTGCTGGCGAGAAAGAAACGGTTGACATAGAATCAGTCGCAATTGTTTGCTTAGAGAGGCTACCGCTTGAACAATCTTTTCAAAAACATGGCCATCTGGCTCGTCATCGGTGTCGTGCTGATGACGGTGTTCAACCAGTTCAATTCCCGCCAGGCCCCGCAGAACACGTTGGATTACTCGGCTTTCCTCGACGAGGTCAAGCAGGGCCACATCGCCAAGGTGGTGATCCAGGGGCGCACGCTCGAAGCGACCACCGTCGAGGGCAAGAAGATCACGTCCTATGCACCGGCCGACCTGTGGATGGTCTCCGATCTGCTGAAGAACAACGTCAAGGTCGTCGCGAAGCCCGAGGAAGAACAATCCTTCCTGATGAACATCTTCGTCTCCTGGTTCCCGATGCTGCTCTTGATCGGCGTCTGGATCTTCTTCATGCGCCAGATGCAGGGCGGCGGGCGGGGCGGCGCGTTTTCCTTCGGCAAGAGCCGCGCGCGCATCCTCGACGAAAACAGCAACACGGTGACCTTCGCCGATGTCGCCGGCTGCGAGGAAGCGAAGGAGGAGGTCGCCGAGCTGGTCGATTTCCTGCGCGATCCGTCGAAGTTCCAGAAGCTCGGCGGCCGCATCCCGCGCGGCGTGCTGATGGTGGGCAGCCCCGGCACCGGCAAGACCTTGCTTGCGCGTGCGATCGCGGGTGAAGCCAAGGTGCCGTTCTTCTCGATCTCCGGTTCCGATTTCGTCGAGATGTTCGTCGGCGTCGGCGCGGCGCGCGTGCGCGACATGTTCGAGCAGGCCAAGAAGGCCGCGCCCTGCATCATCGTCATCGACGAGATCGACGCGGTCGGCCGCCAGCGTGGCGCGGGTCTGGGCGGCGGGAATGATGAGCGCGAGCAGACGCTGAACCAGCTCTTGGTCGAGATGGACG
>JBKBOI010000113.1:0-5422 GCA_046294935.1 Rhodocyclaceae bacterium | reverse complement strand
AAAAGATCATCTTTTTGAGTTCATCCCAGGTGATGTCGTCGCGTCCGCCCATGGTGAGACCCCACGTGAATGCTTGCTCGCCATTCTACCCGCGATCATGAACGGCCACCGCAAGGGATGAAGCCGGTGGGCCGTCTTTGCCCATGGTTCGCGGCTGGGGCAGTCATACGGCTTGGCCACGGGATACCCGCGATCCGCTTACGCTCGAACGGGTGGGCGGCACAGGCTCGGCTCGCCTACGGCTGCCGACATCCGCTCACGTATCGCCGGCCTGCCGGTTTCATCCGCAAAGGTGGTTTCTCGACCAGTCAAAACGGGATGTCGTCCTCGACATCATTGAAGCCGCCATCGCTCGGCACGCTGGCTGCCGCTGGCCGAGCCGCGGGCCGGGCGTCTTTGTCACGGACCGTATCGCCGCCCATCCCTTCGCGACGGCCGAGCATCTGCATTTCCTGCGCTTCGATCTCGGTGGTGTAACGGTCCTGACCATCCTGACCCTGCCACTTGCGCGTGCGCAGCCGTCCCTCGATATAGACCTGCGAGCCTTTCTTCAGATACTGGCCGGCGATTTCGGCGAGCTTGCGGAAGAACACCACCCGGTGCCATTCGGTGAGCTCCTTCTTTTCGCCGGTGGCCTTGTCCTTCCAGGTTTCGGTGGTGGCGACGCGAATGTTGGTCACCGCGTCGCCATTGGGCAGGTAGCGGACTTCCGGATCCGCACCGAGGTTGCCTACGAGGATCACCTTGTTCACCGATGCCATGTTTATCTCCCTAGTTCGTTCGTGGGGTTGGCGCTTGCAGGCGGAGCGCCAGCAGGAGCCAGAGGATGCCCAACACTGCGCAGGCCCCATGCACCGCACCGGGCCCGAAGTGCTTCGTCAGCCAGCCGCCCAGCGTGCCGCCGAGAAACAGGCCGAGCGACTGCGTCGTATTGTAAATGCCCAACGCCGCGCCTTTGGCGGAAGGTGGAGCCAAGCGGGAAATCAGCGAAGGTTGCAGCGCTTCGAGGATGTTGAAGGCGACGAAGAACAGCATCAGCCACAGTCCGCTCGTCCAGATGCCGCCGCCGAAGAAGGCCAAGCCGGCCTGCACGAGGATCAACGTCGCCACGGCGCCGGCATAGACGAGGCGCATCTTGCCGCGGCGTTCCGCGGCGATGATCGCGGGCACCATCGCCGCGAAGGACAGCAGCACGGCCGGCAGATAGACCTTCCAGTGCTCGCTGCCGGAAAGCCCGCCAGCAACCAGCGTCGCGGGCACGACCACCCACAGGGCCGTCTGCATCAGGTGCAGCGCGAACACGCCGAAATTGATGCGCGCGAGCTTGCCATCCAAGAACACGGCAAAGAAGGGCGGGCGCTCATGGGCCGCGAAACTCGGCGCTGGCGGAACGGCACCCAGCAGCAGGACGATGGCGCCGAGCGCCAGGGTGCCGATCAGGATGAACAGTCCGGAAAGCCCCAACGCGGCGGCCAAAGGGGGAGCGATCACCAGCGAGGCGGCGAAGACCAGAGCGATCGAGGCGCCGATCATCGCCATCACCTTGGTGCGGTGCTGTTCGCGCGTCAGATCCGCTGCCAGCGCGGTGACCGCGGCGGAGATCGCGCCGGCTCCTTGCAGCACGCGGCCGACGATCACCACGTGAATGTCCGGCGCGGCGGCCGCGATGAAGCTACCCAGGGCGAACAGCAAGAGGCCAACGACGATCACCGGCTTCCTGCCGAAGCGGTCGGAGGCCATGCCGAAGGGGATTTGCAGCACGGCTTGCGTGAGACCGTAGGCGCCGAGCGCCAGACCCACCAGCGTCATGTCATCGCCGCCAGGCAGCTTTCGCGCCAGCAGCGCGAAGACCGGCAGGATGAGGAAGAGGCCGAGCATGCGCAGGCCGAAAATCGCGGCGAGCACGGCGCCCACGCGCCGCTCGGTGGGGGTCATTGGGTCTTGGGTCGGTGAAGGAGTTCTCATCGGCGGGTGAAAGTGATCAATGGGCGCCTCGAAAACCTGCGCTTGTGCGGGTGGAGTGCAAGGCGATTGGTGCGCGAGCTGCGAGACATAACATCGGGCGAGAGAGCCAACACGAAGTTTCGGCGCAGGCTAACGTGAGCGAAGCGAACGTTAAGCGAGGCGAAGCCGAGCGGCCGAAGCCAACACCGCGCAACGCGAGCCTCGCCCACGCAGCAAGTTTGTCGAGGCACCCATTCGATGATCCACTCGATGCGCATCGTATGCAGGTTCCGCTTTCTTTGCAACCCGCGGGCCTGGCGGGTCGGCGCCGATTTTCCGTATAGTGTCGGGTTCGGCGATTTTCCCCAACCCGCATGGAAACGATCAAGATACGTGGCGCGCGCACGCACAACCTGAAGAATGTCGATCTCGACCTGCCGCGCAACAAGCTGACCGTGATCACCGGGCTATCCGGCTCCGGCAAGTCTTCGCTGGCCTTCGACACGCTCTATGCCGAAGGCCAGCGCCGCTACGTCGAGAGCCTCTCGGCGTATGCGCGCCAGTTCCTGCAGCTCATGGAAAAGCCCGATGTCGATCTGATCGAGGGCCTCAGCCCAGCCATCGCCATCGAGCAGAAGGCGACATCCCACAATCCGCGTTCGACCGTCGGCACCGTCACCGAGATCCACGACTATCTGCGCCTGCTTTTCGCGCGGGCGGGCACGCCGCATTGCCCGGAACACGGCGTCGCGCTCGAGGCGATGAGTGTGGCGCAGATGGTCGATCACGTGCTGGCGTTGCCGGAGGACACCAAGCTGATGATCCTGGCGCCCGTCGTCGCCAACCGCAAGGGCGAGCAGCTCGATCTGATCGCCGAGCTGAAAGCCCAGGGTTTCGTGCGCCTGAGAATCGATGGCAAGGTGCATGACATCGATGCGCTGCCGAAACTCGCCAAGAACCAGAAACATTCGATCGACATCGTCGTCGACCGGCTGAAGGTGCGCGCGGATCAACGCCAGCGGCTGGCGGAAAGCTTCGAGACCGCGCTCACGCACGCCGAGGGCCGTTGCCTCGCCGTCGAGATGGAATCCGGCATCGAGCATCTCTTTTCCGCCAGATTTGCCTGCCCGCACTGCGGCTATGCGCTCTCCGAGCTGGAACCGCGCCTGTTCTCGTTCAACAATCCGCTGGGCGCCTGTCCGGAATGCGATGGGCTGGGGCAGATCCAGTTCTTCGACCCGGCGCGCGTGGTGGCCTATCCGCATCTATCGCTGGCTGCCGGCGCGATCAAGGGCTGGGATAGGCGCAACCAGTTCTATTTCCAGATGATCGAGTCGCTCGCCGCGCATTACGGCTTCGATGTCGATACGCCGTTCGAAGCCTTGCCGGAGAAGGTGCGGCAGGTCGTGCTCTACGGCTCGGGCCGCGAGACGATCCGCTTCCGGTATTTCGACGAAAGAGGCCAGCGCGTCGAGCGCGCGCATGCTTTCGAAGGCATCATCCCGAACCTGGAGCGTCGCTACCGCGAGACCGAGAGCGTGATGGTGCGCGAGGAGCTGGCGAAATACCTCAACCAAAAGCCCTGTCCTTCCTGTGGCGGCGCGCGGCTCAGGCTGGAGGCCCGGCATGTCTTCGTCGGCGGCAAGACCATCCATGAAATCAGCCGCATGTCACTGATCGACTGCCGCGACTTCTTCAACCTGCTCACGCTCTCCGGCCACCGCGCCCAGGTGGCCGAGAAGATCGTCAAGGAAATCACCTCGCGGCTTTCCTTCCTGATCAACGTCGGCCTCGACTACCTCTCGCTCGACCGCTCGGCCGAAACGCTCTCGGGGGGCGAGGCGCAGCGCATCCGCCTGGCCTCGCAGATCGGCTCGGGTTTGACCGGCGTGATGTATGTGCTCGACGAGCCCTCGATCGGCCTGCATCAGCGCGACAACACGCGGCTGCTTGCCACGCTGGCCTCGTTGCGAGATCTGGGCAACACGGTGATCGTCGTCGAGCACGATCAGGAGGCGATCGAATCCGCCGACTGGGTCGTCGACATGGGGCCCGGCGCCGGCACGCATGGCGGGCGCGTCGTCGCGCAAGGCACGCCGCAGGAGATCGCCCGGCACCCTTCATCGCTCACCGGTGCCTATCTTTCCGGCCGGCGCCGGATCGAGATACCCAGACACCGCACGCCCATCAACCCGGCGCGGGTGTTGAAAATCCTCGGTGCGACGGGAAACAACCTCAAGCACGTCGACCTGGAAATCCCCGTCGGCCTGCTGACCTGCATCACGGGCGTGTCGGGTTCGGGCAAATCGACGCTGATCAACGACACGCTCTATGCGGCCGTGGCGCGCCACCTCTATGGCTCGGCGCTGGAACCCGCGCCGCACGAGGAGATTGTCGGCCTCGAGTTCTTCGACAAGGTGATCAACGTCGATCAAAGCCCGATCGGCCGCACGCCGCGCTCGAACCCGGCCACTTATACCGGCGTGCTGACGCCGATCCGCGAGCTGTTCGCCAATGTCCCCGAAGCGCGCAGCCGCGGCTATGGGCCGGGTCGCTTCTCCTTCAACGTCAAGGGCGGCCGCTGCGAGGCCTGCCAGGGCGATGGGCTGATCAAGGTCGAGATGCACTTCCTGCCCGACATCTTCGTCCCCTGCGACGTCTGCCACGGCAAGCGCTACAACCGCGAGACGCTGGAGATCCGCTACAAGGGCAAGACGATTTTCGAGGTGCTGCAAATGTCGGTCGAAGAGGCCCACGCCTTCTTCGAGCCGGTGCCCGTCGTGGCGCGCAAGCTGCAAACCCTGATCGACGTCGGGCTTTCCTACATCCAGCTCGGCCAGAGCGCCACCACGCTCTCCGGCGGCGAAGCCCAGCGGGTGAAGCTGGCGCTGGAACTCTCCAAGCGCGACACCGGCCGCACGCTCTACATCCTGGATGAGCCGACCACGGGGCTCCATTTCGCCGACATCGAAATGCTGCTCACCGTGCTGCACCGGCTGCGCGATGCCGGCAATACGGTGGTGGTCATCGAGCACAATCTCGACGTCATCAAGACCGCCGACTGGATCGTCGATCTCGGTCCCGAAGGTGGCGCGGGCGGCGGCCGCATCATCGCCACCGGTACGCCGGAGGCCGTGGCGCGAATTCCCGGCAGCCATACCGGGCGCTATCTGGCGCCCATTCTGGAAATCGGCGCTGGCGACACGGCACGTCGTTGCGAATGAATATAAAATTTCCGCTCCAATCGGAATTGGAGAAAAACCATGAACCTCAAAAGCATGTCCGTGGCGGAATTGAACAAGCTAAAAAAAGCCATCGACAAAGAACTCGAGCAGCGTAAAAACCTGCAGCGCAACAAGGCCTTGGGCGAGATCAAGACCATCGCCGCGAAATACGGCCTGAAATTGGAAGAGCTGGTCGGAGCGTCCGCCAGCCGCGGCAAACCGCGCAATAGCAGAGGCAAAAAAACGTCGAAGCC
>JBKBOI010000112.1:0-5434 GCA_046294935.1 Rhodocyclaceae bacterium | reverse complement strand
CATGAAGGAAGGTGCGATGATCTCGGCACACGATTATCGGGTGTCCAAGGCTGCGGCAGTGGCCTTGTGCGGCGGCGAGGTCGAGAAGGGCTGCCGCGTCGATGAGGAGTGGCTGCTGACCGTCGAGCGGCGCGAATTCATGGCGCTTCTTCGCACGCCGGAAACCCAGGCACGCATCGCGCACATGATGGAAACCGGTAAGCCTTTGAGGAACTGAAAAATGAGCAAACAGATTCAAGATGCCTACATCGTCGCCGCCAAGCGCCTGCCGGTGGCCAAGAAGAATGGCATGTTCCGTTTCGTGCGGCCCGACGACATGCTCGCCCATGCGATCCGTGCGGTCGTGAATGAAGTGCCGCAGCTCGATCCCGCCCGGATTGGCGATGTGATCGTCGGCTGCGCGATGCCCGAAGCCGAGCAGGGCATGAACGTCGCGCGCATCGGCCTACTGCTCGCCGGCCTGCCGGTGTCGGTGCCCGGCATGACCATCAACCGTTTCTGCTCCTCGGGCTTGCAGGCGGTCGCCGACGCGGCCAACCAGATCCGCCTCGGTCTTGCCGACGTCATGATCGCGGCGGGCACCGAATCGATGACCGTCATGCCGCAGATGATGGGCAACAAGGTGGCGATGAACCCGGCCGTGTTTAGCGACGAGAACATCGGCATCGCCTATGGCATGGGCCTGACGGCCGAGAAGGTGGCGGCGCGCTGGAAAGTGTCGCGTGAGGATCAGGATGCCTTCGCGCTCGAATCCCATCGCCGGGCGCTGGCGGCGATCGCGGCCGGACATTTCAAGGCGGAGATCACGCCTTACACGGTGCGCGAACACCTGCCCGATCTGGCGACGGGCGAGGTGAGGCTGCGCGAGTTCGTCGCCGAGAACGACGAGGGGCCGCGTGCCGACAGCGCGATGGAAAAGCTCGCGAAACTGAAGCCGGTGTTCCATGCCAAGGGCTCGGTGACGGCGGGCAATTCCTCGCAGATGTCGGATGGTGCGGCTGCGGTCCTGCTCATGTCTGAGCGGGCGATGAAGGAGTCGGGCGCCACGCCGCTGGCGCGCTTCGTTGGTTTCGCGGTCGCCGGCGTCGAGCCGGAAATCATGGGCGTCGGGCCGATCGCGGCGATTCCGAAGGTGCTGGCGCAGACCGGCGTGAAGCAGGAGGAACTCGACTGGATCGAGCTCAACGAGGCCTTCGCGGCGCAGTCGTTGGCAGTGATCCGCGAACTCGGCCTCGATCCGGCGAAGGTCAACCCGTTGGGCGGCGCGATCGCTCTGGGACATCCGCTCGGCGCCACCGGCGCGATCCGCACTGCGACCGTCGTGCATGGCCTGAGACGAACCGGCGGCCGCTACGGCATGGTGACGATGTGCATCGGCACCGGCATGGGGGCGGGCGGAATCTTCGAGCGCCTGTGATCGACGGTTGATGTGAAACCCGCCTGGCTCAAACGCCTGCCGCCGAAATGGCGCGCCCATGCGGTGCGGATCGGCTTCAACCTGCACCCGGCCTTCCGCGGCGCGGGCGGCCGGGTGGTCGAGGTGAGCCCCGATCTGCGCCGGATGCGCGTGCGCCTGCCGTATTCCTGGCGCACGCGCAACGTCGTCGGCTCGCTTTACGGCGGCTCCCTTTTCGCGATCACCGACGGCGCCCATCCGATGATGTTGATGGCGGCGCTCGGTGACGAGGTGGTGGTGTGGGACAAGACGGCGACGATCCGCTACCGGCGGCCCGGCTACAGCGCAGTCGAAGCGGATTTCGAACTCCCGTCGCAGGAGATCGAAGCCATTCGGGCCGCGTTGCGGGAGTCGCCGGAAATCGAGCGGAAATACACCATAGAGCTGAAAGATCAGGCGGGTGAAGTTTGCGCGGTGGTCGAGCGCACCGTCTATATCGGATTGAAAAGCCATTATCGACAAAAAGGAGGAGGAACATGCGCATTGCCATCAGTGTGATGCAGGTCGTGATGTTTGCGGCCACGCTGGCAGCCGCGAATGCCGCGATGGCGCTCGACGTGGCGGGCGTCAAGATCGAGGAGCGCATCCAGGCCTCTGGCAGAGAGCTGGCGCTCAATGGCGCAGGCATTCGCACCCGGTTGTTCTTCAAGGTCTATGTCGCGGCACTCTACGCCGAGAAACCGGGCAAAGACGCAGCCGCGCTGATCGCAGGGCCGGCGCCGCGCCGTATCGTGCTGTCGATGCTGCGTGAGCTCGATGCCGACACCTTCTATGGCGCGCTCGAGGAGGGGCTGCGCAACAATACGACGGATGCCGAGCGCATGGCGCTCAAGCCATCGCTCGATGCGCTGGCAGCCATGATGCGCTCGATCGGCAAGGTCGTCCCAGGGGATACGGTCACGCTCGATTTCACGGCCGAGGGCCTGGCCATTGCGCACAATGGCACGCCGCGTGGCAAGATCGCCGACGAGAGGATCGGCCCGGCCGTACTGAAAGTCTGGCTCGGTGAGAAACCGGCTGATGAGGCACTGAAACAGGCATTGCTCGGCCGCTGATGTCAAGCAGAGGAGGAGGGGAACGATGAAAAAAGTCTGGTTGAAAAGCTACCCGCCGGGCGTGCCGGCAGAGATCGATCCGACGCGCTATGCCAGCCTCACAGCGATGTTCGGTGAATCCTGTACGAGGTTTGCCGATCAGGTCGCCTATCTGTCGATGGGCAAAGGCATCACTTATCGCGAACTCGCCCAAGCCGCCCGCGCCTTCGCCGGCTGGCTGCAATCGCGCGGGGTGAAGAAGGGCGACCGCGTCGCGCTGATGATGCCCAACGTGCTGCAGTATCCGGTGGCGCTGTTCGGGACTCTGCTCGCGGGGGCGGTGGTGGTCAATTGCAATCCGCTCTACACCCCGCGCGAGCTCGAACACCAGCTCAAGGACTCGGGCGCGAATACGGTCGTGATCCTGGAAAACTTTGCCCACACTTTGCAGGCAGTGATCGACAAGACGGCGGTGCGCAACGTCATCGTCACCCCGCTCGGCGAGATGCTGGGTCTCAAGGGCCTGATCGTCAATTTCGTCGTGCGTCATGTGAAGAAGCTGGTGCCGGCGTGGGAGCTGCCGCAGGCGATCGGTTTTCGCGCAGCGCTGGCCCAAGGCAGGCGGCAGGGCTTCAGCGCCGTGTCGCTTGGTCATGACGATCTCGCCTTTCTTCAATACACGGGAGGCACGACGGGCGTCTCGAAGGGCGCGATGCTCACGCATGGCAACATCTGCGCCAACGTGCTGCAGGCGTATGCCTGGATTCAGGGCGATCTCGAAGAGGGCAGGGAGGTCATCGTCACCGCGCTGCCGCTCTATCACATCTTCGCACTCACGGCGAACTGCCTGACCTTCCTGCTGCTCGGCGCGCGCAACGTGCTGATCGCCAATCCGCGCGACATTCCGCACTTCGTCAAGGAATGGGCGAAATATCCGGTCTCGGTGGTGACCGGCGTCAATACGCTGTTCAACGCGCTGCTGAACAACGAGGCCTTCCGCCAGCTCGATTTCTCGACCATGAAGGTGACGCTCGGCGGCGGCATGGCGGTGTTGAAACCGACGGCCGATCGTTGGCAGCAGGTGGTCGGCGTGCCGCTGATCCAGGCCTATGGGCTGACCGAGACCTCGCCGGCGGCGACCATCAATCCTCTCAATCTGAAGGAATTCAACGGCTCGATCGGCCTGCCGATTTCTTCGACCGAGGTCTCGATCCGCGCCGACGACGGTCACGAGGTGCCGCTCGGCCAGGTCGGCGAGATCTGCATCCGCGGCCCACAGGTGATGAAAGGCTACTGGCAGCGGCCCGAGGAGACCGCCAACGTGCTGCTACCCGATGGCTTTTTGCGCACAGGCGACCTCGGCTATGTCGATGACAAAGGCTTCGTCTATCTCGTCGATCGCAAGAAGGACATGATCCTGGTTTCGGGCTTCAACGTCTTTCCGAACGAGGTCGAGGAAGCGGTGGCGCAGCATCCGGGTGTCCTCGAAGTAGCGGCGATCGGCGTGCCCGACGAGCATTCCGGCGAGGCGGTGAAGATCTTCGTCGTGCGCAAGGATCCGAACCTGACGGCGGACGAGTTGATCGCGCATTGCCGGAATCTGCTGACCGGCTACAAGGTGCCCAAACATGTCGAATTCCGCGCCGATCTGCCGAAGACCAACGTCGGCAAGATCCTGCGACGGGCGCTGAAGGAGGAGGGCTGATGCCGATCCCCGCAGCCTTGACAAAGAACCTGACATTGCCGGTGATCGGCGCGCCGATGTTCATCGTCTCGACGCCGGCGCTGGTGATCGCCCAATGCAAAGCCGGCATCATCGGTGCCTTCCCCGCCCTCAATGCGCGGCCGGCGGAGCGACTGGACGAATGGCTGACGGCGATCGAAGAGGCGTTGGCGGATGGCAAAAGCGCCCCCTATGGAAGCTCTGCAGAAGGCCGCGAGCGGGATGCAGCGCAAGGCGCACGGAGCGCAGCGGCCGAGACATATCAATGGGATAGGCGAGGGAGCGAGCACCGCGCAACGCAGCGATGCGCCCGCGCAGCAACTTATGCAGAGCTTCCCTATGCGGTGAATCTGATCGTGCATCCGACCAACGAGCGGCTCGAAGCCGATCTCGCCCAATGTGTCGCCCATCGCGTGCCGCTGGTGATCACCAGCTTAGGCAAGCCGAGCGTGATCGTCGATGCGGTGCATGGTTACGGCGGTCTGGTGTTCCATGACGTGACCACCGTGCGCCATGCCGAAAAGGCGCTCGAGGCCGGCGTCGATGGCCTGATCCTGGTGGCCGCTGGCGCCGGCGGGCATGGCGGCACCTTGAGCCCGTTCGCGTTGGTGTCGGAGGTGCGGCGCTTCTACGATGGTCCCTTGGCGCTGGCCGGCGCAATCACGAATGGCCGCCAGATTCTCGCCGCGCAGGTGCTGGGCGCCGATTTCGCCTATGTCGGCACGCGTTTCATCGCCACTCAGGAGGCCAACGCCAGCGACGACTACAAGCAGGCGATCCTCGCCGCTCATGCCGATGACATCGTCTATACGCCCTATTTCACCGGTGTGCCCGGCAATTACCTGAAGAGCAGCATCGTCCGGGCGGGACTCGATCCCGCTGCGCTCCCTTCCGGCCACGGGCCGAAGCTCGAATTCGCCCGCGCCACCGAGGGCGCCAAAGCCTGGCGCGACATCTGGGGCGCCGGCCAGGGCGTGGGCGGAATCGAGGACATCCCAGCCACCGCAGAGCTGGTCGCGCGGCTGAAGAACGAACACCAAGCGGCCCGCGCCGCGCTATGCGGGCTATGATGCCGTCCCGCCAGCGCCGATTTTTTGCATGATGACCAATATCAAGGAGTGGAAGCAATGAGTGACTACCGAGCCCCCGTCGAGGACATGCGTTTCCTGATCGAAGAGGTCGCCGGACTTCCGGAAATTTGCCAGTTACCCGGCTGTGAGG
>JBKBOI010000111.1:0-5513 GCA_046294935.1 Rhodocyclaceae bacterium | reverse complement strand
AGGCCGAGGCATTCGAGATCGGCCAGCTCATCCCAGGTCAGGGTATCGTCATCGCTCATACGGCGGGCCAGCGCCAGCACGCGCATCCCCTGCCGGGCGAGATCGTTGGCCGCCGCTTCGATCTGCGCAACGGCGGCATCACGACACAGCGGCAGGACCTTCTCGACCGCCCCCTTGACATAGACGATGCGCTCATCGGCGACGCGATGCAGCGTCGCCATCATTTGCCGAGCGGCATCGAAGGGCAGGGTGTCCAGACGGGGATAGAGGGCGTTGGCCGTCGTTTCGTCGAGTCCCGCCTTGCGTGCGGCGACCAGCAGCGCGGCCTCGGTCGGATCGCCGGCGATTCTCCATTGACCGTGCTCGTGGAACAACGTGGCATCGTTGCACAACAAGCCGGCCAGCAACGCTTCCCGTGCCGTCTCGTCAGCGCCGATTCTCGTTCCATCGAGGCGCAGCTCGCCTTCCGGCGCATAGCCGTGGCCGGTGAGCTCGTAACGTCGGCCACCCGCCAGCAGAGCGCGCACGGTCATCGCGTTCTCGGTCAGCGTGCCGGTCTTGTCGGAACAGATGACTGTGGTGCTGCCCAGCGCCTCGACCGCAGGGAGCTGACGCACGATCGCGTGGCGTTTCGCCAGCCGCGTGACGCCGATGGCCAGCGTGATCGTCAGCGCGGCCGGCAGCCCTTCGGGAATCGCGCCCACCGCCAGGGCCACCGCCGCCATGAACATCTCGAAGGCGGTCTCGCCCCGCGCGATGCCGATGGCGAAGGTGAGGGCGGCCAATCCCAGGATCAGCCACAGCAGCATGCGTGCAAACGCCGCCATCTTGCGTACGAGCGGCGTGGCGAGTTCCGGCGCGGCGGCGATCATGCCGGCGATGCGGCCGGTTTCGGTCGCCGGACCGGTGGCGACGACGAGACCCACCCCCTGGCCGCCGACCACGATCGTGCCGGCGTAGGCCATGTTGCGGCGGTCGGCCAGCGGCGTCTCGCGCGGCAGCGCCCCGGCGTGTTTCTCGACCGGCAGCGATTCGCCGGTGAGCGTCGCCTCGACGGTGCGCAGCTCCTTGCCGTGCAGGATGCGCAGGTCGGCCGGCACCTTGTCGCCGGCCGCCAGATGGACGACGTCGCCGGGCACCAGATGCGCGGCGTCGAGCCGTCGCCGCCGACCGCCGCGCAGCACCGTCGCCTCGCTGGCGACGCTCTTCGCCAGCGCGGCGAGCGCTTCGGCAGCCTTGCCTTCCTGGAGATAGCCGACGATCGCGTTGATCGCCACGACGCCGAGGATCACGCCGCTATCCACCCATTCGCCGAGAAATGCGGTGATCATCCCGGCAGCGATCAAGACCAGCACCAATGGCGCGGTGAGCTGGTCGGCCAGGCGCCGCCAGGCGCTCCTGCCGGGTGTGGCAGGCAAGGCATTCGGCCCATGTCGCGAAAGGCGCGCCGCGGCTTCCTCCTCGCTCAGGCCATGCCGAGGGTCGACGGCGTGATGGGCGAGGATTTCGTCATGGTCGAGGGCATGCCAGTCAGGCGTGTTCATCCGGGGGCGGCAAGGGGGGTTGCGGACGGCTCATTTCGTAGAGCACGATCGCCGCGGTGAAGAAGAAGAAGCTCGTCGCGCCGAGGCTACCGGTATAGACATGCTGCTTGCCATGAACGAACCACGACCAGATCGTCAGGCCGAGCGAGAGGACGAAGCAGGTGAAACTGGCGCCTGCGCCAATCAGCGAGAGTTTTTTCAAGAAGCCGCGTCGAGGAAGAGTAGGCATGGGATTCCTTTGCCGGTCGAAGTCTGGCGGTCAGGTTCTGCCGCCTTGCCCGCCATAATACTTGCGCAATGAAGCATAGCGATGGGTGCGGACGTCGCGCACCTTGCCGATCGCGCGTTCCACCGGCACGCCGAGCTGCACGAGCGTCTCGGCCGCGATCATCAGGCTGCCTTCGAGCACTTCCGGGATCACCTCGGTGGCGCCCGCTTCCTTGAGCTTGGCGACGGTCGATTCGTCGGCGGCGCGGACGATGATCGGGATCTCCGGGCGGCTGGCGCGCACCTTGCGCACGACGAGTTCTGCGGAATGCGGATCGGGGTAGGCGACCACCACGGCGCGCGCACGGGCAAGCCCGGCGGCTTGCAAGACTTCGGTGCGGTCGGCGCTGCCGAACACCAGCTTGCCGCCGGGTGGTACCGGGCGCTTGAGCTGCTGTGGGTCGATGTCGAGGGCAAGGAAGGGAATGCCTTCGGCGGCGAGAAACTCGGCGATGCGGCCGCCGGTCCGGCCGTAGCCGCAAAGGATCACATGCCGATCCATCGCGAAGCCGGCCACCGCGATGTCGTGGATCGCCTTCGCCTGATGCGCCCAGTCGCCATGTGCCATGCGGCCGGTGAGTCTGACGGCGCGGTTGATCAACAGGGGCGCGACGAACATCGACAGTAGCATCGCGGCGAGCGTGACCTGGAAAACGTCGTTCGTGATCAGCCTCAGCTTGTGGGCGAGGCCGATCAGCACCAAGCCGAATTCGCCGGCCTGGGCGAGCTGGGCGGCGGTGCGCAAGGCGACGTCGAGGGTGTTTTTCATCAGCCGGGCGATGACGAAGACCACCAGGCCCTTGCCGCCGATCAGCAGCACCACGGCAAGCGCCAGACGGTGCAGATTCTCGAACACGAAGCCGAGGTCGAGCAGCATGCCCACCGTGACGAAGAACAGGCCGAGCAGGATGTCGCGGAATGGACGGATGTCTGCTTCGACCTGGTGACGGTAGATGGTTTCGGAGATCAACATTCCGCCAATGAAGGCGCCCAGCGCCAGCGACAGGCCTGCCTGGCTGGTCACCCAGGCCAGCGCGATCACCAGCCAGAGCGTGGCCAGCACGAACAGCTCTTCGGAGCGCTGACGCGCGATCGAGTCGTAAAAGCCGCGGATCCAGCGTTGGCCGATCCAGATCATGATCGCCAGCACGGTGATTGCTTCCGTCAGCGCGATGCCGAGCGAGCGCGGCAGCTCGCCGGTCGACTGGGCGAGGGCGGGAAAGAGGATCAGACAGGGCGCGACCGCGAGATCCTGAAAGAGCAGCACGCCCATCGTCTGCCGTCCCGAGCGCGAATGCAGCTCGAACCGCTCCGAGAGCATCTTGGCGACGATGGCCGTCGAGGACATCCCGACCGCCAGTCCGACGGCGAGTCCGGCGCGCCAATCTTGACCATAGCCGAAAATGGCGATCAGCATCGCCGCGCCCGCGGTAAGGCCCAGTTGTGCGCCGCCGAAACCGAACACCAGCGTGCGCATCGCCTTGAGGCGTGACAAGCTGAACTCGAGGCCGATCGAGAACATCAGGAACACCACGCCGAATTCCGCGATCGCCTCGACCTGGCGATTCTCTTCGAGCGCCCGCAGGCCATGCGGGCCGAGCAACAGACCCACCGCCAGATACGCCAGCATCGCCGGCCCCTTGAAATGGCGCGTCAGGGCCAGGGCGATGACGGCGCTGGTCAGTAGCAGCAGAAGAATGAAGAGGTTGCCGGACACGCGACAATCATACCGGCAAGCCGCAATCCTGCCGTCGGGCTTCGAATACAATCGAGGGCGATTCGATCGTTCGAGGAGGTCGTCATGCAAGTGCGCTTGGTCATATTGCTTGCCTTGCTCGCCAGCCTGCTCTCCGGCTGTGGCTACAACCAGATCCAGCGCAACGACGAGGCAGTGAATGCCGCCTGGTCGGAAGTGCTCAACCAATACAAGCGTCGCGCCGACCTGATCCCCAACCTCGTCGCCATCGTGCAGGGCTATGCCGCGCATGAAAAAGAGGTGCTGACGAAAGTCACCGAGGCGCGCGCCAGTGTCGCCGGCCTCGAGGCCACTGCCGAGATGATCGACGATCCGGCGGCCTTCGCCAAGTTCCAGCAGGCGCAGGCCGAGCTGGGTTCTGCGCTGGCGCGCTTGCTGGTCGTCGCCGAAAACTATCCGCAGCTCAAAGCCGATGCGAATTTCCGCGATCTGCAGGCGCAGGTGGAGGGCACCGAGAACCGCATCGCGGTGGCGCGCAAGCGCTACATCGAGGCAGTGCAGACCTACAACACCACGGTGCGCGTCTTCCCAAACAATCTGACGGCGATGCTGTTCGGCTACAAGCCAAAGGCCAGTTTCACGGTCGAGGATGAAAAGGCGATCTCGGCGCCGCCGGTCATCCGTTTCGACGCGGCGCCCGCGACGAAGTAAATGATCCGTTGGCTGACGGCCCTGTGCGTGGCCGTCCTGAGCTTCTTCGCGCTGGCGGCGGATGGCTTGGCGCCCATCCCGCCGCTGACCGCGCGCATCACCGATCTGACCGGCACCTTGACGGCCGAGCAGCGTGCAGCGCTCGAAGACCGGCTCGCCCAGCTCGAACGCGAGAAGGGCGCCCAGATCGCCGTGTTGCTGCTGCCGACGACGCGGCCGGAGACGATCGAGCAGTTCGGCATTCGCCTCGCGGAAGCCTGGAGGGTCGGCCGCAAGGGAATCGACGATGGCGTGATCGTGATCGTCGCCAAGGACGATCGCGCGGTGCGCATCGAAGTCGGCTATGGCCTCGAAGGCGCGATTCCCGACGCAGTGGCGAAACGCATCATCGAGGAACGGATCGTGCCGCGTTTTCGCGCCGGCGATTTTTACGGCGGTCTGTCGGACGCGGCCGAGACGCTGGCGCGGATCATCGCTGGCGAGCCGCTGCCGCCGCCTCGCGGCGAAAGGGCGAGCGGCGCCTTGCCCGAGAGTGAGGGCGCGGTGTTCCTGCTCTTCCTCCTGGGGATGTTCGCGCGCTTCGTCCGCGTTTTGTTCGGCCTGCTCGGTGCTTTGGTGGTGGCCGGGGTGGCCGGCGTGCTGGCATGGCTATTCTTCGGCAGCCTGCTGTTGGCGGCGGTCGTGGCGATCTTCGTGCTGATCCTGTCTTTTGCCAGTGGCGGGCGTTCCGGCTGGAGCAGTGGCGGCGGGGGCGGGGGTTACTCGGGCAGTGGGGGCTGGAGCGGCGGGGGCGGCGGCTTCGGTGGCGGCGGCGCGTCGGGGAGGTGGTAGGAATGCGCATCGCACGGCTGCTGAAACATCTGCTGACCCCGCCTTGGCTGGCGCTGCGGCGCTTCCCGGCCAGCTTGCGCGACGAAATCACGGTGGCGGTCATGGCCTCGGAACGTCGTCATCGAGGGGAGATTCGTGTCGCCATCGAAGGGCCTCTGTCCGTCGCCGATTTGTGGCGCGACGTCTCGCCACGCGAACGGGCGGCCGAGTTGTTTGCCGCGTTGCGCGTCTGGGACACGGAAGAGAACTGCGGTGTGCTGATCTATCTGCAACTGGTCGATCGCGCGGTCGAAATCCTCGCCGATCGCGGCATTGCCGCGAAGGCGCCGCCTGCCGCGTGGCAGGCGCTATGTCGCGGGCTCGAAGTGGCGCTGCGGGAGGGAAGATACCGCGAGGGGCTGCTCGCGGCGATCGAGGAGGTCACGCGAGTGCTGGCAGCGCACTTCCCGGCGCATGATGCCAAT
>JBKBOI010000110.1:0-5562 GCA_046294935.1 Rhodocyclaceae bacterium | reverse complement strand
TCTACAAGCACGTCGCCCACGATTACGACGATCCGCTCGCCTGGGTGCATGCGAAGGTCGAAGGGCGCCAGGAATATACCCTGCTGCTCTATCTTCCCGCCCATGCACCCTTCGATCTGTGGGATCGCCACGTGCGCCACGGCATCAAGCTCTACGTGCGGCGCGTGTTCATCATGGACGACGCCGAGCAGCTGATGCCGCTCTACCTGCGCTTCGTGCGCGGCGTGGTCGATAGTGCCGATTTGCCCTTGAACGTCTCGCGCGAGATCCTGCAGGAATCGAAGGACATCGAGGCGATCCGGAAGGGTTGCACCGCCAAGGTGCTGGGCCTGCTGGCCGATCTGGCCGAGAACGACAAGGAAAAATATGCGAAGTTCTGGAACGAGTTTGGCCGCGTGCTCAAGGAAGGCGTCGGCGAAGATTTCGCCAACAAGGACAAGATCGCCAAACTGCTGCGCTTTGCCTCGACGCACACGGACACGGCCGATGAGACCGTGTCGCTGGCCGATTACGTCGCACGGATGAAGGAAGGCCAGGAGAAGATCTACTACGTCACCGCCGAAAGCTTCAATGCGGCGAAGCACAGCCCGCATCTGGAAATCTTCCGCAAGAAGGGCATCGAGGTGCTGCTCCTTTCCGATCGCGTCGACGAGTGGGTCGTCTCGCATCTGACGGAATTCGAAGGCAAGCCGCTCGTCTCCGTCGCCAAGGGCGGGCTGGATCTGGGCAAGCTCGAAGACGAAGCCGAAAAGCAGGAGGCCGAGAAGGAAGCAGGCGAGTTCAAGGCGCTGACGGAGAAAATCGCCAAGTCGCTGGGCGAGCGGGTCAAGGAAGTGCGCGTTACGCACCGGCTCACCGACAGCCCGGCCTGCCTGGTCGCCGATGAGCATGACGTGTCGGCGAATCTCGCCCGCATCTTGAAGGCGGCCGGGCAGAAGGCGCCCGATTTCAAACCCATCCTGGAAATCAATCCGAAGCATCCGGTGGTGCTGCGCTTGAAAACGGAAGAAGCCAAATTCGACGACTGGGCGGCGGTGCTGTTCGATCAGGCCCTGTTGGCCGAAGGTGGTCAGCTCGACGATCCGGCCACCTTCGTCAAGCGCATCAACGATCTGATGTTGTCGATGTCGCTGGGTGGCAAATAACCGCTTGCAGGGCCTGCCGCCCATCCTCGACGAACGGGCCCGGGTATTGATCCTGGGCTCGTTCCCGTCCGAGGCTTCGCTGGCCGCCGGGCAGTATTACGCGCATCCGCGCAACCAGTTCTGGAAGATCCTCGGTGAGATCCTCGGCCAGCCGCTGCCCGAGATGGACTACGCCGCGAAGCAGGCGGCAGTGAAAGCCGCCGGCCTGGCGATCTGGGACGTCTATGCTAGCTGCGAGCGGGTCGGCAGCCTCGATGCCGCGATCAGGAACGGCACACCCAACGACTTCGCGCAACTCAAGGAATCGGCGAAGCGACCGCCGGCAGCGAAAGGGGACCTGCCGGAGACAGGAGCGCAGCGACTGCGAGTGGCGCCAAGACGGCACGAGGCACCGGCCCGTCTGCAGCGAGTGTGTTTTAATGGCCGCACTGCCGGCCGCTTTGCTCCCCAAATCGCGGCATTGGGTTTCGAGACCTTGATCCTGCCCTCGACCAGCCCGGCGAATGCGAGCTGGAGTTACGCCGAGAAGCTCGCAGCTTGGCGAGCCGCTTTGGCGGTATAGTCACGCTCCATGAATGACATCGCCAAGGCCGGCGCCAATGCCCAGGAGCGCCGGCTGACCCTACTCGAGGTTCTCGATGCGCTGATCAGTGCAGGCATGGTGCCGCGCGCCGAGGCCGAAAAGTTCCGTCAGGAGCGACGCTATTATCGTGGCGCGATGCATCCACTCGCGGTGATTGCCAGAGAGCGCTGGAAATCACCCGATCCGCCACACCGTCTGCTCGATCTCGAAACCCTCACCGAATGGCTGGCCGGCTGGGTCGGACTGCCCTACTACCACATCGATCCGCTGAAGGTGAATCTCGCCGCCGTCACCGACGTGATGAGCTCCGCCTATGCCAGCCGCTTTCACATCTTGCCGGTCGAGGTGCGTCCCAGCGAGGTGGTGATCGCCACCGCCGAGCCCTTCATGCGCGGTTGGGAGGAGGAGCTCAAGCAAATCCTCAGGAAGGACATCCGTCTGGTGATCAGCAATCCGGAAGACATCGCGCGCTATCAGGTCGAGTTCTACAACCTGGCGAAGTCGGTCAAAGGGGCGCTGGCACGGGGGGATGTGGCGCGCCCTGGCATTTCCAATTTCGAGCAGCTCGTCGAATTGGGCAAAGGCAAGACCACGCTCGATGCCAACGACCAGCACATCGTGCTGATCGTGGACTGGCTGTGGCAATATGCTTTCGAGCAACGCGCTTCCGACATTCACATCGAGCCGCGTCGCGACATGGGGGTGGTGCGCTTCCGCATCGACGGCGTGCTGCATCAGGTCTATCAGATCCCGATGCCGGTGCTCAACGCGATGACCAGCCGCATCAAGATCCTCGGCCGCATGGACGTGGTCGAGAAGCGTCGGCCGCAGGATGGCCGCATCAAGACCCGCTCACCCGATGGCGGGGAGATCGAGCTGCGTCTGTCGACGCTGCCGACCGCTTTCGGCGAAAAACTGGTGATGCGCATCTTCGACCCCGAGGTGCTGGTGCGCGATTTCGCCGACTTGGGCTTTTCCACCGAGGATGCCGCGCGTTGGCGGGAGATGACGGCCCGGCCCAATGGCATCATCCTCGTCACTGGTCCGACCGGCTCGGGCAAGACGACGACGCTGTATTCGACTCTCAAACAACTGGCGACTCCCGAGGTCAACGTCTGCACGCTCGAAGACCCGATCGAGATGATCGAGCCGGCCTTCAACCAGGTGCAGGTGCAACCGGAACTCGGCGTGACCTTCGCTGCCGGCATTCGCGCGTTGATGCGGCAGGACCCGGACATCATCATGGTCGGCGAGATCCGCGATCTCGAAACGGCCGAAATGGCCGTGCAGGCGGCGCTCACCGGCCATCTGGTGCTCTCCACGCTGCATACCAACGATGCGCCGACGGCGGTCACGCGCCTCCTCGATCTGGGCGTGCCGCCGTATCTGCTGCAATCGACGGTGATCGGCGTGATGGCACAGCGCCTGGTGCGTACCTTGTGCCCGCACTGCAAGCGCGCCGCGCCGCTCGACAAGGATGACGAAGTGCTCTGGCAGGGGCTCGTCTCGCCCTGGAAGGCGAAGCAGCCCGCGCAGCTTCATCATCCGGTGGGCTGTCTCGAATGCCGCATGACCGGTTACCTCGGCCGCATCGGCTTGTATGAGATCATGCCGCTGACACAGGAGATCAAGGGGCTGATCGGCGCGCATACCGATCTGGCGGCATTGCGTGAGCGCGCGATCAAGGCGGGCATGCAACCGTTGAGGATCGCCGGCGCACGCAAGGTGGCAGCAGGCCTGACGACGATCGCCGAAGTGTTGAAGGTCGCGCCGCCGCTGCAGGATCAGCTGCCGGCGCAATGAGCCGGCCGAGCCTCTCCGAGAAGGATTGCGAACCATGGAACAACCTCCGTCTCCGCCCTTTCCCGGCACCCTCGGCATTCCGCAGTCGCACCCTTTCGATGCGGCCGCTTTCGAACGCGCGATTACCGATCTGCTGCGCGCCTGCGGCATCGATCCAGACTCGGTGCATACTGGCAAGACCGCCCAGCGCGTGCGGGAGCTGTGGCAGCGCAGGCTGTTGGGGGGCTATGCGCTCGATCCTGGCGCCGCGCTCGGGGAAGGTTTCGCCGACCCGCGCGAGGACATGGTGCTGGTGCGCGGCATCGCCATCCACGGTGTCTGCCCCCATCATCTCGTGCCATTCCGTGGCGTGGCGCATGTCGCTTATGTCCCGGGCGGGCGGCTGCATGGCTTTGGCCGCATCGCCCGCATGGTCGATGCGATCGGTCACCGTTTCACCTATCAGGAATGGATGACACGGGACATCGTCGAGGCGCTGGTGACCCATGGCAAGGCAAAAGGGGCCGCCTGCGTGATCGAAGCTGAGCAGCTGTGTCTGCTCCTCGGTGAGGATCGCCGCGGCGACGAGCGGGTCGTCACCCAGGCCTATGCTGGCTGCTTTGCCAGCGAACCGCAGCGTCGTGACGAATTTTTGAGGCTGATCTCGCACGCTGCGCCGTGATGGGCTGCCGGTTGGTATTGGGGCGATCGTTCAGCGCTTGCGCCGGATGCAATCCAGGTAGGCATCCCCGTCGGGCGGGCGGCGCTCGCGTTGGGCGCGCCATAGCGTTTCACCAAGGCAGTCGAGGATGTCGTGCAGCGCATCGTGGGCATTGCCGTGCCGCGAGCGCCGACTTTCGAATAGCGCGCGGATGCCCGGTGGCTGGTCGATCGACAATTGCTCGGCGATCGCCAGATGCAGGGAAAGATGCAGGAAGGGATTCATCACCCCATCCTCGGGTGTCCACTCGCGCGTCAACGCGTCGGGCGCCGCAAGGAGCGCATGATATTCAGGATGCATGGCGACGACATCCGCCGCCATCGTTTCCAGCGCCGAGGCAGGCACGCCTGCGCAGCGCTTGTGCCAGGCCTCGATGAGGAATTGGCGCGCCTGGTCACGCGTCGGGTTGAACAGCACGTTTGCCCTCGTAGCCACACAGATCGCGGATCACGCAGCGCCAGCATTCGGGCAGGCGTGCCTTGCAGACATAGCGGCCGTGCAGGATCAGCCAGTGGTGCGCGTGCTGGCGATATTCGGCCGGCACGACCTCGAGCAGTTTCTTTTCCACCGCGGCGACATCCTTGCCCGGCGCCAGGCCGGTGCGGTTGGCGACGCGAAAGATATGGGTATCGACGGCGATCGTCGGCTCGCCAAAGACGACGTTGAGCACGACATTGGCGGTCTTGCGGCCGACGCCGGGCAGCGCTTCGAGCGCCGTGCGGTCGCGCGGCACTTCGCCGTGATGGCGTTCGAGTATCTGCCGGGCGGTGGCGATGAGATTTCTCGCCTTGGTGCGATAAAGACCGATGGTTTTGATTTGATCGGCGAGCTTTTCCTCGCCGAGGGCGAGCAAGGCCTGCGGCGTCGGCGCGATGCGGAAGAGCTCGCGGGTGGCGAGATTGACGCTTTTATCAGTGGCCTGGGCCGAGAGGATCACCGCGACGAGGAGCTGGAACGGGGTTGCGTATTCGAGTTCGGTTTTGGGTAGCGGGTCGAGCGCCGCGAGTCGGCGGAACAGTTCGGCGCGTTGTGCTGGCCTCATGCGGATGCGGAAGAAGGTGTGGCGCGCTGGGCCAGCAGGCGTGCCTTGGCGCGCTCGTTGGCGCGATGGTCGAGCCAGTTGCGACCGGCGATCAATAGGCCGAGCGCGAAAAAAGCGCCTGGCGGCAGGATCATGATCAGAAAGCCAGGGTAGCTCTCCGGCAGGATTCGCAGGGCATGGGCGCCGGGAACGATCATTTCGATACCCGACAGCAGCGTGCCCTGACCGATGAACTCCCGGATCGCGCCCAAAAGACCGATCACCCAGACGAAGCCGATGCCCATCATCG
>JBKBOI010000109.1:0-5624 GCA_046294935.1 Rhodocyclaceae bacterium | reverse complement strand
AGCGAAAATTCGCCAAAACCGAGCAGCGCCGCGGCGGCGGCCTGCAGCCAGTAGATCAGGATCGGCTTGTCGTAGCGCGGCTCGCCGTTCAGATAGGTGGCGAGGAAATCTCCACGCGTGAACATCTCCTGCGTCGCGGCGGTGAACGCGCCCTCGTCGAGGTCGATCAGCGGCGTCGCCGACAGACCGACGAAAAAGGCGAGACCGGCAGCCAGAACAAGCCAGCGGCTGGCAAGGCGGTCCCGGCCGATGGACATCATCCCTGCAAGCGCGCGCGCTGACTGCAAACCTTCTCCAGCGTGGCCCGGAAGCTCGCCAGCCGCTCGCGCTCCTGCGCCACCACGGCCGCCGGCGCGCGCTCGACGAAAGACGGCGTGGCGAGCTTCTTCTCGCATTTGGCGATCTCGCCTTCGAGGCGGGCGATCTCCTTGGCCAGGCGTGACTTCTCGGCTTCGATGTCGATCTCGATCTTCAGCATCAGGCGGAAATCGCCGACGATCTGCACTGGCGCTTCGGAAGCGGGCAGTTCATCGACCACCGTGACTTCGGCTAGCTTCGCCAACGCGGCGAGATAGGGCGCGTATTCGGGCAGCCGTGCCGTCTCGCCAGCGCCGATTTCTTCGCCGACGAGGGGCACGCGTTGCGCCGGCGATAGATTCATTTCGGCACGCAGGCTACGACAGGCGGACACCAGCGCCTTGAGCGTGGCGATCCACTCTTCCGCCGCGGTGTCGATCTTCGCGGCATCGGCTCGCGGATAGGGTGCGAGCATGATCGTCTCGCCTGTTTTGCCGGCCAAGGGCGCCACATGCTGCCAGAGTTCCTCGGTGATGAACGGGATCAGCGGATGGGCAAGCCGCAGCACGGCTTCCAGCACTCGCACCAGCGTCCTGCGCGTGGCGCGTCGTTGCGCTTCGTCGCCGAGGGAGAGCCGCACCTTGGCCAGCTCCAGATACCAGTCGCAGTATTCGTCCCAGACGAATTCGTAGATCGTCCTCGCCAAGAGGTCGAAGCGGTATTCGGCAAAGTGCTTTTCCACCTCCGCCTCGGTGCGTTGCAAAAGGCTCGTGATCCAGCGGTCGGCCGGGGAAAAATCGAGCGGCTGCGTCTCATCGAGGCCGACGTCCTTGCCCTCGCAGTTCATCAGCACGAAGCGCGTCGCGTTCCACAGCTTGTTGCAGAAATTGCGATAGCCTTCGCAGCGGTTCATGTCGAACTTGATGTCGCGCCCCGGGCTGGCCAGCGACAGGAAGGTGAAGCGCAGCGCGTCGGCGCCGAAGGCCGGGATGCCATTGGGGAATTCCTTGCGCGTGCGGCGCTCGATCGCTTCGGCCTGCTTCGGGTTCATCAGGCCGGTGGTGCGCTTCTTCACCAGGGTTTCGAGATCGATGCCGTCGACGAGGTCGATCGGGTCGAGCACATTGCCCTTCGATTTGGACATTTTCTGGCCTTCGGCATCCCGGATCAGGCCATGCACATAGACGTGGCGGAATGGAATCTTGCCGGTGACGTGCTTGGTCATCATCACCATCCGGGCGACCCAGAAGAAGATGATGTCGAAGCCGGTGACCAGCACCGACGAAGGAAGATACAGATCGAGCGCCGGGTTCGATTTGGCCGGATACTCGGGCGTCCAGTCGAGCGTCGAGAACGGCCACAGGGCGGAGGAATACCAGGTGTCGAGCACGTCCGGGTCGCGCGTCAGGCCGCCATCGTAGCCGTCGGCGCGGGCGAGTTGGCAGGCTTCCGCTTCATCGTGGGCGACCCAGACGCGGCCATCGTCGCCATACCAGGCGGGAATCTGGTGGCCCCACCAGAGCTGGCGCGAGATGCACCAGTCCTGGATGTCGTCGAGCCACTGGTTGTAGGTATTGACCCAGTTTTCCGGGAAGAACTTGATCTCGCCGGCAGCGACGCATTCGCGTGCCTTTTGCGCGATGCTCTTGCCATCCGGGCCGGGCTTTTCCATCGCCACGAACCACTGGTCGGTGAGCATCGGCTCGATCACCGCGCCGGTGCGGTCTCCTCGGGGCACCATCAGCTTGTGCGGCTTGACCGAGACCAAGAGGCCCTGCGCTTCGAGGTCGGCGACGATCGCTTTTCGGGCGTCATAGCGGTCCAGTCCGCGGTATTTCTCCGGGCCGTGCTCGTTGATGCGCGCATCGAGCGTGAAGATGTTGATCGGCGTCAGCCCATGGCGGTGGCCGACCTGCCAGTCGTTGAAGTCGTGCGCCGGCGTGATCTTCACACAGCCGGTGCCGAATTCGCGATCGACATAGGCATCGGCGATGATCGGGATCGTCCGCCCCGTGAGCGGCAGATGGACGTGCCGGCCGATGAGATGCCGGTAACGCTCGTCCTCGGGATGCACGGCGACCGCGACGTCGCCGAGCAGGGTTTCCGGGCGCGTCGTGGCGACCGTGAGCGCCCCTTCGCCATCGACGAGGGGGTAACGGATTTCCCACATGAAGCCGTCTTCTTCCTCGCTGACGACTTCGAGATCGGAGACGGCGGTCAAGAGCTTCGGGTCCCAGTTGACGAGCCGCTTGCCGCGGTAGATCAAGCCTTCGCGATAAAGACGGACGAAGGTCTCGGTGACGATCTTGGAGAGCCCGGCATCCATCGTGAAGCGCTCGCGGCTCCAGTCGCAGGAAGCCCCGAGCCGGCGCATCTGCTGCGTGATGGTGCCGCCGGAATAGGCCTTCCATTCCCAGACCTTTTCGAGGAACTTCTCGCGGCCGAGGTCGTGGCGCGAGATGCCCTGCGCATCCAGCTGGCGCTCGACGACGATCTGCGTTGCGATGCCGGCATGATCCGTGCCCGGCTGCCAGAGGGTGTTGTCACCCTTCATCCGGTGATAGCGCACCAGGCAGTCCATGATCGATTGGTTGAAGCCATGTCCCATGTGCAGCGTGCCGGTGACATTGGGCGGCGGCAGCAGGATGCAGAAGTTGTTTTTTTTCGTCGGGTCGAGACCGGCGGCGAAATAGCCTTTCGCTTCCCAGAGCGGATACCAGCGCCGTTCGATGCCGGCGGGTTCATAGCTTTTGGCGAGTGATTCCATTTTTCAGTGTTTCGAGCAAATGCGGTAATAGAGTCTGACGCGCCCCGGCCTCCAGCGCGGCCAGGATCTGCGGCGCGGCCTCGGCGAGGGCTTCGCGCAGGGCTTCGTCGAGCCAGGCGGAAAGGCTCGTTTCCAGCTCGCCCTGCAAAAAAGCGAGCAAGGCGGCGGGATCCCGTGAGGCCAAGGCCGCCGGCGGGACGACTTCCGTCAAGAGCGGGACGGCTTCGTCCTCGTCGCTCGCAGCCGGTTCGGGGGCGGGCGGCGGGCTGGTCGGGCGGGCGACGAAGCTGCGGTAGCGGCGTATCAGCGCATCGGCCTTGTCGATCAGATCATCGTCGGCGCGCATTGCACCCCCCCGGAGATGTCGTGGTTTTCGATCGCATAACCACGGTCGCGGTAAAACTTGAACCGTTCCCGCGCCGGCAGCCGTACGGCGTCGTCTCGGCTCACGACCTCGATGAGCACCTCGAAACGGGAGAACGTCGCCGGCAGTTCGTTGCTCAGGTTGAGCAGACAGATTTCATGCGGCGGATCGTCGAGCCGCTCCGCGATCAGGATCGGCGTTTCCGCGGCCAGCGGCGAGTCGCTGCGGCAATGCGGCACGAAGGAGAGCGCCGGCTGCGTCCACAGCAGACGGTCGAGCCGTTCGGCGGCTTCGCGCTCGGGGGCATAGACGATTACCGCCAAGCTGCTCCCTGGCGCACCGGCGCGCTCTTGCCAGGCGCGCTGTAGCCATTGCGCGGCCGCCAGGACGCGGTCGGCCGCGCCATAGAGGAAGAAGATGCGCGTCATGCCTCGGAGGGTGCCGTGTCGCCAGCGCCGACTTTCGCCTCATCGGTGGCTGCGCGTGTGCGCGCCGGCTTGCGGTCGGCGACGTTCGCCGCCCGTTCCAGCAGGAAATGGGTGATGAGCGGCACCGGTCGCCCGGTCGAGCCCTTTTCCTTGCCGCTTTGGTAGGCCGTGCCGGCGATGTCGAGATGCGCCCAATGGTATTTTTTCGTGAAGCGCGACAGGAAGCTGGCGGCGGTGATCGTGCCGGCGGCGCGCCCGCCGATGTTGGCGAAGTCGGCAAAGTTGCTCTTGAGCTGCTCCTGATAGTCCTCGAACAGCGGCAGTTGCCAGGCTCGATCCCAGGCGGTGTTGCCGGCGTCGAGCAACTCGCGGGCGAGTCCGTCATGGTTGGCGAGCAGGCCGCTCGCGACATGGCCCAGCGCGATCACGCAGGCACCGGTGAGGGTGGCGACATCGATCACACAGTCGGGCTCGAAGCGTTCGACATAGGTCAGCGCATCGCACAGGATCAACCGGCCTTCGGCATCGGTATTGAGGATCTCGACGGTCTGGCCGGACATCGAGGTGACGATGTCGCCGGGGCGCGTTGCATTGCCGCCCGGCATGTTCTCGACAGTGGGCACGACGGCGATGAGGTTGAGCGGCAGCTTCATCCGCGCGGCGGCCTCGATCGCGCCGAGCACGCTCGCGGCGCCCGACATGTCGAATTTCATTTCGTCCATGTCTTGCGACGGTTTCAGCGAGATGCCACCGGAATCGAAAGTCACCCCTTTGCCGACGAGCACGATCGGCTTGTCGCTCGGCTTGCCACCCTGATATTTGAGGATGATGAGCTGCGGCGGCTCTTTCGAGCCCCTGGCCACCGCGAGGAGCGCATTCATGCCGAGCCGCTCCATTTCCTCGCGCCCGAGCACCTCGACGCCCAGTCCATGCTGGGTGGCCAATGCCCGCGCTTGCTCGGCGAGGTAGGTCGGCGTGCAGACGTTGCCGGGCAGGTTGGCGAGATTCTTCATCGTTTCCATGCCGGCGGCGATGGCCTGCCCCTCATGAAGCGCTGCTTCCGCGGCGGCGAGCTCGCCGCGGCGCTCGACGCAGAAGGTCAGCTTGCGCAGTGGCCGCCGCACTTCCTCCTTCTTCGATTTCATCTGGTCGAAGCGATAGAGCGCCTCGTGGGCAACCATCACCGCCTGCCGCACGCGCCAGGCGACATCGCGCTTCTTCACCGCCAGCTCGGTGAGATAGAGCGTGCCGTCGAAGCCGCCGGTTTCGTTCAAGGTGCGCACCGCGGTGGCGATCGCGTTGCGGTATTCCTTCTCGCGGAATTCGCGTTCCTTGCCCAGGCCGACGAGCAGCACGCGATCGGCCTCGATGCCCGGCACCTTGTGCAGCAGCAGGGTCGTTCCCGCCTTGCCTTCCATGTCGCCACGCCGCAACAGCTCGGATAGATGGCCGCGCGCGGCATTGTCGATCAGCTCCGCGGGTAGCGAGAGCTTGCGGGGTTCGAACACGCCGACGACGACGCAGGCCGTGCGCTGTTTTTCCGGGTTACCGCTCTTTATGCTAAATTCCATCGCGCTCCTCCAGTGACCGGGATTTTTGCGAAGTTTACGCAATTTTGATGCGCTTTCGGCAGCAAGGTCGAATTTCCGCGAATTTTTCCATAGCAACCCGCTTCGATGATCTTCCGGCGCGCCGCCCATCGCGAGTTTGCGCATACCGCCAGTGCGGTGTTTGTCGCCCTTTTCGCGATTCTGCTCACCGTCCAGCT
>JBKBOI010000108.1:0-5666 GCA_046294935.1 Rhodocyclaceae bacterium | reverse complement strand
GTGCTCCTCGGCGGATATCTGCCCGCGCATCTTCTGGAAGCGCAGATAGACGAGATAGGTATTGATGACGTCGGTCTCGCAGTAGTCGCGGATTTCGTCGCTCTTGCCCGCGCACCAGGCACTCCATACCGCGCTGCCATCCATGCCGAGCTTGCCGGGCAAGCCCATCAACTTGGCCAACTCGTCGAGCGGCGCGTTGGAACGCGGTTGATAGAGCGCCAAGAGATCCATCAGGTCGAGATGCCGCGTATGGTAGCGACTGATGTAGTTGTTCCACTTGAAGTCGCGGCTATCCTGGTAATCCCCTTCGCCCATGTCCCAGTAGCGCGGCGCGCTCACGTCATGGATCAAGCCGCGATAGTGCAGCACCGGCAAGTCGAAGCCACCGCCGTTCCATGACACGATCTGCGGCGTGTATTTCTCGATGCCGCCGAAGAAACGCTGGATGATTTCGGCCTCGCCCAGCTTGGGCTCGGCCAGCGACCAGACCCTGAAGCCCTCGTCGCTGCGCAGCACGCAGGAGATGACGATCACGCGCTGCAGATGATGCGGCAGGAAATCCGAGCCGCTCTTCGCACGCTGCTTCTGGAAGGCGAATTCGGCGACCTCGGCATCCGGCAGCGTCTCGGGCAGCCCATAGAGCAGACGCAGCCCCGCGATGTCCGGAATCGTCTCGATGTCGAAAACGAGAATGGGCGTCACGCAGGGAACACACCCGTCGAGAGATAGCGATCCCCGCGATCGCAGACGATGCCGACGATCACGGCATTTTCGACTTCGGTGGCGATGCGCAAGGCCACCGCCATCGCGCCGCCCGACGAGATGCCGGCGAAGATGCCCTCTTCCCGCGCCAGCCGGCGCGTCATCTCTTCCGCTTGCGCCTGACTGACATATTCGAGCCGGTCGATGCGCGAAAAGTCGCAAATCTTCGGCAGGTACTCCGGAGGCCATTTGCGGATGCCGGGAATCTGCGCGCCCTCTTCCGGCTGGCAGCCAATGATCTGGATCGCTGGATTCACTTCCTTGAAGTAGCGCGAGCAGCCCATGATGGTGCCGGTGGTGCCCATGCTGGAGACGAAATGGGTAATCCTGCCTTCCGTGTCGCGCCAGATTTCCGGTGCCGTGCCGCGATAGTGCGCGAGTGGATTGTCCGGATTGGAGAACTGGTCGAGCATTACGCCTTGGCCGGCCTTGACGAGACGCTCGGCCTCGTCGCGCGCGCCCTCCATGCCCGCCGCCTTCGGCGTCAAAATCAGCCGGGCGCCATAGGCACGCATGCTTTGCCGGCGCTCGACGCTTTGGTTTTCCGGCATCACCAGGATCATCCGGTAGCCGCGCAGCGCGGCGACCATCGCCAGCGCAATGCCGGTATTGCCGGAAGTCGCCTCGATCAGCGTATCGCCCGGTTTGATCTCGCCACGCTTTTCGGCTTCGAGGATCATCGACAGCGCCGGCCGATCCTTGACCGACCCCGCCGGATTGTTGCCTTCGAGCTTGGCGAGGATCAGGTTGTTGCGGCGCGCGTTCTCCTCGCCTGGCAAGCGCTGCAGGCGCACCAGCGGCGTGTTGCCGACGAAGTCTTCGAGGGTGGGGGGTTTCATTTGCCAGATAGCCAACGGACGTATTTCGCCACACCCTCGGCGACGGCATTGAACGATTCCGTGTAACCTGCTTCGCGCAACGCGGTGATGTCGGCCTGGGTGAAGCTCTGATATTTACCCTTCAACGCCTCTGGAAAAGCGATGTACTCGACGACGCCTTGCGCGACCATTTCCGCGAGCGATAGCGGCGGCTGGCCATCCAGCGCGCGGCAGGCATTGACGGTCGCATGGGCGATGTCGTTGAAGGGTTGGGCGCGACCGGTGCCGAGGTTGAAGATGCCGGATTTTCCCGGGTGGTCGAGGAAGAACAGATTGACTTTCACGACGTCCTCGACATAGACGAAGTCACGGCTTTGCTCGCCATTGCCATAGCCATCGCAGCCTTCGAAGAGCTTCACCTTGCCGTTTTCGCGGTATTGGTTGAAATGGTGAAAGGCTACCGAAGCCATACGCCCCTTGTGCTGCTCACGCGGGCCATAGACGTTGAAATAGCGAAAACCGACCACTTGGGAAGTCGGTTCCTCCTGCTTCAAACGCCGGCGCACGGCCTGGTCGAACAGGAACTTCGAATAACCATAGACATTGAGCGGCGCCTCGAATTCGCGCGCTTCCTTGAACACCCGCCCCGCACCATAGACCGACGCCGAGGAGGCATAGAGGAACTGCACCTCCTGATCGAGACAGTGATCGAGCAGCGTGCAGCTATAGCGATAATTGTTTTCCATCATGTAGCGGCCATCGGTTTCCATCGTATCCGAGCAGGCGCCTTGATGGAACACCGCCTCCAGCACGCCGTCGAAATGGCCTTGCTGCAGCAGGTCGAGGAACTCATGCTTGTCGAGATAGTCGGCGATCTCACAGTCGACGAGGTTCTTGAACTTGTCGGCCTTGGTGAGATTGTCGACGGCAATGATGTCGTCGATGCCGCGCTCGTTCAATGCCTTGACGATGTTGGCGCCAATAAAACCGGCCGCGCCGGTGACTACGAAATACATACTGACTCCTTCCGGCCGGTTTCGGTGCAGGCTAATGCCCGCGCCGCGGGCGTTACGCCGGAGCCAAAACCGGCCGCGCCGGTGACGATGTAATACATGCTCATTCCTTCAACTCTTCCAGTGAACAAGTGGCGGTGCCCAGCTTGCCGACGACGATACCCGCCGCGCGGTTGGCCAGCCGCATCGCTTCCGGCAGCGACTTGCCCGCGGCCAGCATCACCGCCAGCGTGGCGATCACGGTATCGCCCGCGCCACTGACATCATAGACCTCGCGGGCCTGCGCCGGCTCATGCATCGCGCCCTCGGCCGTAAACAGCGTCATGCCTTCCTCCGAACGTGTCAGCAGCACCGCATCCAGACCGAGTTCGGCACGCAGCTTCGCCACGCGGTCGGCCAGATCCATCTCGTCCCGCCAGCGGCCGACGACTTCGCGTAATTCGGCGCGGTTCGGCGTGATGATGCTGGCGCCTGCATAACGGGCATAGTCGTCGCCCTTCGGGTCGATCAGCACCGGCTTGCCCAGTGCGCGGGCGCGCTCGATCATCGCGGCGATGTGCGTGAGTCCCCCTTTGCCGTAATCGGAGAGGATCACGACATCGCAGTGCGGAACGCGCGCCTCGAACTCGGCGAGTTTGGTCTGCAGCACTTCGTGCGCCGGCCAGTTCTCGAAATCGATGCGCAGCAACTGCTGCTGCCGGCCGATCACGCGCAGCTTGACGGTGGTGGCAAGCTGCGCGTCCTCGTGCAGGCTCGCATCGATCGCCGATTCGGCCAGGAGCCGCGCCAAGGCCGCGCCGGCTTCGTCGGCGCCGACCACCGACAGCAAGGTGGCCTGCGCGCCCAGCGCGTCGATGTTGCGCGCGACGTTGGCCGCCCCGCCGGGGCGCTCCTCGGTGCGTTCCACCTTGACTACCGGCACTGGCGCCTCGGGCGAGATGCGCGATACCTCGCCGAACCAGTAACGGTCGAGCATCACGTCGCCGACGACGAGGATGCGAGCCTGGGAAGTATCGGGCAGCATCATGGCGTGAGATCGAATTCTTCCGTGCGTTTCGGGGGGAAGGTCTCCCAGCCGCCACAAGCCGGACAGCGCCAATGGAATTGGCGCGCCTTGAAGCCACAGTCGTCACAGCGGTAGCGGGCGACACGACGCGTGTGGTTGTGTATCAAGGTCTTGACGAGCTCGAGATCGGCGCGGCGTTCGGGGGGCGCCAGCAGCACCTGCGCTTCGAGCAGTTTGTCCAAGCCGAGCAGGGTCGGATTGCGCCGCAGTTCGTCGCGTACCAGCACATAAGCCGCCTGAGGGCCATCGAGCCGCAGCACGGCCTGGAATACCACGTCGAGCAGATCGAGCGACGAGTGGCGTTCGAGATAGGCGCGCAATAGCTCGATACCGTCTCGTTCGCGGCCGAGCCGACGAAACGCGGCCATCATCTTCTCGGCCGCCAGCGACAGGTATTGCGGATTTTGCTGTTCGATGCCTTGCCAGATGACGAGCGCCTTCTCCAGATGGAGCTCTGGTGCCGTTTCGCCAGCGCCGACTTTCGCTTCCAGCTCGCCGCGCAACAGGGTGGCGCGCACGCAGCGGCGGTTGGCTTCCAGCGCCGCTTCGATGCGTCGGCGGGCGTCATCCAGGCGGCCGTTGAGCAGATCGGAGGTCGCCAGCTCGCAATGGAACTGGGCGATCTCTTTCTGCCACAAATGCTCGGCATGGCCGGGCATCTGTTCGGCGATGGCGATGGCCTTTGCCCAATCCTTTTCCAGCTGGTAGATCTCCAGCAGGTTACGCAGCGCTTCCTCGTCGCGCGGCGTGCCCCGCAGTTTGAGGAAGACCTCCTCGGCGCGATCGAGCAGCCCGGCCTTCAGATAGTCCAGGCCGAGTTCGGCCAGGGCTTGCAGGCGTTGCTCTTCGCTCAGTTGCGAGAGCGAGGCGTCCCGGTCGATCAGGTGCTTATGCACCCGGATCGCACGGTCGGTCTCGCCGCGCCGGCGAAACAGGCTGCCGAGCGCGAAATGCAACTCGACGGTTTCCGGATCGATGCGCGCCGCTTCGAGAAACGCCTCGATCGCGCGATCCGGCTGCTCGTTGAGCAGGAAGTTGAGCCCCGTGAAATAGGAGCGCGGCAGCGCGCGCGATTCGCTGACCACCTGCTTGATGTCGATGCGCGCCGCCAGCCAGCCGAAGGCGAAAAACAACGGCAGGGCGAGCAGCCACCAGAGTTCGATTTCCACGGCTTCAGGATTCTGGCCGCTCTGCCGGCTTCGCCGCAAAGCGACCTTCGAGACGGCCCAGCTTGCGCCGCAGGCGAATCAGGTGGGGCAAGAGGGCCAACAAGCCGAGGATGACGCCGATGGCCAACGCTGCCAGCAATGCCAGCGACAAGGGCACGTGCCAGCTGGTATCGAAGTAAAAGCGCAGCTCGACGTCCCCGCCATTCTTGATCGCCAGTCCGAGGAGGATGACGAACAAAAAGCCACGCAGGATCCAGAGCAACGCGTTCATGGATTCCGCTTACTCTGACTTGCTGGCCTGATCGACGCGCTCGCGCAACTCCTTGCCCGCCTTGAAATGCGGCACGTATTTGGCCGGCACCTCGACCTTGACGCCAGACTTCGGGTTACGGCCGATGCGCGGCGGACGGTAATTGAGCGAGAAGCTGCCGAAGCCGCGAATCTCGATGCGCTCCCCTTTGGCCAGGCTTTCGGCGAGCGCATCGAGAATCACCTTGACGGCCAGATCCGCATCCTTCGCCACCAGCTGCGGGAAACGCTGTGCCAGCCGGCTGATCAACTCGGATTTGGTCATGGCCCCGGCTCATTGCTGATTGAGCTTGGCCTTCAGAAGCGCGCCGAGATTGGTGGTGCCGGACGCGGCGGCGGCCGATTCGGCCGAGAGCTTCTGCAGCGCTTCGGCCTGTTCGGCCTGATCCTTGGCTTTGATCGACAGGTTGATCGAACGCGACTTGCGATCGACGTTGATGATCATCGCCTCGACCGTGTCGCCGACCTTGAGATGCTGCGAGAGATCCTCGATGCGCTCGCGCGAGAACTCGGAAGCGCGCAGATAGCC
>JBKBOI010000107.1:0-5702 GCA_046294935.1 Rhodocyclaceae bacterium | reverse complement strand
ATCGACGGTTTCACTGTCGACACGCCGAAGCAATGGATGGATGGCCTGGCAGAGCTATGTACCAGCGTCGCGCTTAGACAGCATATGGGGGAGGAAGCCCGGCAGCGTGTGCAGACCGCCTTTAGCGTTGATGCAATTTATCCCCGCTGGCGCACCATTTTGAGAGAAGTCATTGACGCTAGTCGGTAAATGCGCACATTACCGGCCCGCCATCTTCGATGGCAAGCTGCTCGTCATCGCAGTCGGCAGCCTTGACTTTCGCCTCAACGAACACGGTGGCTGGCACCACTCCAATGGAGGAAACCGGTGGGCCCGGCGCCCATTTGCGAGTGGGGGTAGGCCACCATAAGTGAAGGTCACGGATGCGTCGCCCGCCTGTCGGCACGAAGCGAGTTGCGGACGACCCGCGACCCAGCCAAAGGGATGCCCGCTCGCGAACCATGAGCCGGCCAGCTCTGCCGGTTTCGTTCCCGAAATTCCGCTGTTTCACGATAAACTATATTTTGGTCGCGATCCATCTCCCCATCCAGGCCAATTCCCAGCATGTTTCTTAGCCATCCTCGACTCTGGTGGCGCACCCGCCGGGTCGGCGCCCGCGTCTCATCATCCGCTATCATTCGCGGCGACAAAAACATCGAAATCGGCCCGGCCGCGCGCATCGGCCGTCAAGTCGAGCTGAACTCGAGTCAAGGCACCATTTCCCTCGGCGAGTATGTCAGCATCGGTCCTTTCACACTTATCGAGGCGCGCGGCGGCCGGATACGGATCGGGGCGCACACTGGCATCGGGCCGTTTTGCGTTCTATATGGCCATGGCAATCTCGAGATCGGCGCCGACTGCCTGATTGCTTCTCACGTCGTCTGCATACCAGAGAATCATCGATACGAAAAAATCGACGTGCCCATGCGCCTGCAAGGAGGCTCGCGGTGCGGCATCCGCATCGGCAACGATGTCTGGCTGGCTACCCGCGTGGTCGTCCTCGATGGCGTGACCATCGGCAATGGTGCCATCGTCGGCGCAGGAGCGGTCGTTACGCGTGATATCCCCCCCTATGCCATCGCCTATGGCGTCCCGGCACGCGTCGTCGGCTATCGCGGTGAAAAGGTATAGCGATGCCCATCGACTCATGGTCCAGGCTCTACCGGCTGCGCCAGCTCGTCAAACAGCGCTATCCGACCATCTGGTCGGTGCCACTGGTCAAAAAGGAAATGGAACGCTTGCTCGCTCTCGTGAATGATGGTGCGCGTGTGCTCGAAATTGGCGCGGGAGACCGTCGCTTCGGTAAACGCCTGCAATCATTGCGTCAAGGTCTCGACTATCGCTCATTCGACATCGACCGCAACACCGAACAAGACTATTACCGCCTCGAAGATATCGAGGGGTGCTTCGATTGCATTTTCGCCTTCGAACTCATCGAGCATCTGAGCGCTGCGGAAGGGCTGGCTCTGTTGCAACGCCTGCGTGATCTGTTGCGACCGGACGGCCATTTGCTGATCGGCACCCCCAACCTGTATCACCCCCATCGCTATTGGGGCGACATCACACATCAAACACCCTACAAATACGAAGAGCTCGGCGCATTGATGATGATGGCTGGCTTCGATCTCCCGCGCATATTCCGGCTTTATCACGATGCCCTGCTACGCCGCTGGCTCCGGTTGCATGTCGGGGTGTGGCTGCATCGCTATTTAGACATTGATTTTGCTGGCACGATTCTCATCGATGCCAGACCAGCCAAAAACAGGCCGTCAAATGAGAGCCGAACATGACAAATACCCTTTGCGCATTCTCCACACCGAATGGTCGCTGGGTTGGGGCGGCCAAGAAATCCGTATCCTCGCGGAGATGAAGGCCTTCCGCGCACGTGGAGTTCACATGGAAATCGCCTGCCGTGCGGGTTCGCGCATCAGCCATGAAGCCGCCAATGCCGGCTTCACCGTCCATCATCTGCCTTTTGCCGGGCGTATCGATTTCCAAACCATTTTGGGCCTCAAAAGGATCGTGCGTCAAGGCGAGTTTGTGCTCCTTCACACCCATAGCTCGGTCGATGGCTGGTGCGGCGGGTTGGCAGGAAAGCTTTCTGGCATTCCCGTCGTGCGCAGCCGCCACCTTTCCTCGACCGTCCGTCCCGGCCTCAATGCCCGCATCGTCTATGACTGGCTACCGGATGCGGTAATCTCCAGTGGCCGTCATATCCGCGACCAACTGATCGAAGCGAGCCACGGTCGTGCAGAAAAGCATTTCTCGATTCCGGCAGGAGCCGATCACCGACGCTTTTCACCCGATGTCGATGCCAGCGCCATCATCGAAGAATTCGGTCTGGCGAATGCCGCACCAGTCATCGGCATCGTTGCCGTGCTGCGCAGCTGGAAGGGTCATCGCATCCTGTTCGAGGCATGCGCGCAGTTACTGACCGATTTCCCCGGCCTGAAAATCCTCGTCGTCGGTGATGGGCCGCTGCGTGAGCATCTGCCCGGCTGGGCCGCAGAATGCGGCCTTGCCGGACACGTCATCTTCACTGGTCATCGTGATGACATCCCGGCCTGCATGAAAGCGATGAGCGTCTGCGTCCTGCCGTCCCTCAAGAACGAAGCCACTTCACAGGTCATGCCCCAGGCGATGCTGGTTGGCACGCCGGTCATCTGTTCTTCGGCCGGCGGGCTCACCGAGGTCGTGCAAGAGGGAGTGACCGGGCGAATCGTTCCGCCGGGTGATGTCCAAGCCCTTGCCGAAGCACTGCGGGACTGCCTGCGCAATCACGTGAAAACGCTTGCGATGGCGCAACGTGCACGCGAGTTTGCCCTCCGCCATCTGACTTTCGAACATCAGATCGTAGCCACGGAACGTGTCTACCATTGGGCGTTGGGGAAACAGCAACGAAAATGACACTGGACGCCTTCCGCCTCGAGCGAGGCCTGTACTTTGCCAGCTCCGCGTTGCTCGTTGCGTTGACACTTCTCGTGCCGCTCGCGGAAAAACAACCGGTCAACGCCGTTGCGGCCTTGTTCGCCATCATGGCGGTCACGCTGCTGGCATTGAGAAGTCGTTTATTGCTGCGAAGTTGGGATGCCATCGACTGGGCGATGCTGGCACTTTTCGTCTCGGCGGTCCTCAGTACTGTCTTCGGCTGGGGCGGCAGCACCCGGTATCATGGAATCGCCGAGGCAGCCATTCACATCGTGATGTTCCTTTACTTGCGCCACGGCGGACATGACGAAGCCACGCTTCGCCGTCTGGCCACGGCCGTCATCGTTGGTACGACGCTTGCCGCCTCAGGGACGCTCGTATCTCATGCGCCTGGACTGCCAATCCAACTGCCTGGCGTGCGGGGCAGCATTCGTTCGGCGCTTTATACCGGTATCACTTTGATGCTTTGCATCGGGCTGGCGTTGCACGCTCAGGGCATTCGGCGCCATGTGGCGCTGGGCGTGGTCTTTTTTCTGCTCATCATGACGCTATCAATGGCCAGCCGCGCGGTGAGCGTCGGCTTGGGAATCTGCCTGATCATCGGGTGCATTGCTCATTTTCACAACAAAGCGCCAAAGTACGCCTTGATCAGTATCATCGTCCTGGTGATCGCTTTTGCATTGCAGCCCAATAGCACAGTCGAGCAAACGAAAAAAGCCAAGTTCAAAGAGCTGGTCGAACTCGTCACGGCCAAGAACATATCTCCAAATGATCAAGCCCGCATCGAGATCTGGCGTGCCTCTTGGACATGGATCGCGCGTGGCGAACACGTGTTGTTCGGCATCGGGCCCCGTAACTATCACCTGATCGACAAGGATCGGCTCGGCCTCGATCCTCCCTTGCGATTCGCAGTGACAAGGGAAAGCTCCCATGCTCACAATCTATTCTTGACACGCTACATAGAGCAAGGCCTGGTGGGACTTTCGGCTTTGATTGTCCTGCTCGTTCTGATTGCGCGGCATCTGTTGCACGATGCCATCCGCCGGCGCACCAGCTGGGCTTGGTGGGCGGCCCTAGGCGGCTGGTGGCTGCCATTTTTCAGCGGGATGGTTGGCTCTCCTTGGAACCACGATTATGTTTGGCTGGCGGTATTCACTTTTGCGCTTTACGAGGCAACCAGAAACAGGGCGCCTGAAGCGTGTCCGCCTGCGTTCAGAACGAACTGACCGTTTGCCGCCATGCGCCTCCTCCTCGTCAAGACCTCCTCGCTCGGCGACGTGATCCATGCCCTGTCGGTGGCGAGCGACATTCTGCGCGCCCTGCCCGGGGCGCAGATCGACTGGGTGGTGGAGGAAAGTTTCGCCGAAATTCCGCGTCTGCATCCGGCGATCGGCGGGGTGATTCCAGTCGCCATACGGCGCTGGCGCAAGGCGCCGTTTTCTGCCGCGACCTGGCGCGAGATCGGTGCCTATCGCCGCGCGGTGTGCCGTCCCGCCAGCGCCGAGTTTTTCTCTTATGATGCCATCATCGATCTGCAGGGCCTCGTCAAGAGCGCCTTGCTGGTGGCCCTGGCGCGGGGAAAGAAATTCGGTTTCGCCGCGCCGCGCGAAGGTCTGGCGGCGCTCGCCTACGACGTCGCCGTCGATGTGCCGCGCGAGCTGCATGCGGTGATGCGCAACCGGTGGCTGGCCGCCGGCGCCCTCGGCTACACGCTCGATGATCTGCCGCTCGACTATGGCATCTTTGCCAAGCCGCTCGTCTGCTCCTGGCTGCCGCGCGGCGATTATGCGGTGTTGCTCACCGCCACCAGTCGCGCCGACAAGGAGTGGCCGGAGGAGGACTGGCGCGCGTTGGGAATGGCGCTTGCCGCCACTGGTCTGCGCTGCGTCCTGCCCGGTGGTTCGGCGGCCGAACGTGAGCGCGCGGCGCGGTTGGCGCATGCCATCGGGCGGGCGGTCGCCGCGCCGGCGATGGATTTGACCGAGCTGGCCGGACTGTTGGCTGGCGCGAGGCTCGTCGTCGGTGTCGATACGGGTCTCGTGCATCTGGCCGCCGCACTGGGACGGCCCACCGTCGCGATTCATTGCGCCTCCGAACCTCGGCTGACCGGCGTGCTGACCGATTCCCCCCATTGCAACCTGGGCGCACCGGGTCGTCCGCCGAAGGCGGCCGATGTGATCGATGCCACCTTGCGGTTGCTGGGCTGATGGCTCGCACCCTCTACACGCTCTTCTTGCACGCCCTGCTGCCCTGGGCGCTGCTGCATCTCGTCTGGCGCGCGCGCCGGCAGCCGGAGTATCTGCGCCATTGGGGCGAGCGCTTCGGCGTCTTTCGTGCCGTCTCGCCAGCGCCGACCATCTGGATTCATGCCGTCTCGGTCGGCGAGACCCGCGCGGCGCAGCCGTTGATCGCGGCCTTGCGCGCGCGTCACCCCAGCCATCGCATCCTGATCAGCCATATGACGCCCACCGGCCGGGCAACCTCGGAAGCCCTGTTCGGTGATGCGGTGACGCGCATCTATCTGCCTTATGACCTGCCGTGGGCGGTGCGCCGTTTCCTGCGCCATTTCCGTCCCGCGATCGGCATCGTGATGGAGACCGAGTTGTGGCCGAACCTCGTCGCGGCCTGTCGGGAAATGGCCATCCCGCTATTGCTCGTCAATGCGCGGCTGTCGGAAAAGTCGGCCAGGCGCTATGCGCGCTTTTCCCGCTTGACGCGGCAGACGCTCTCTGGGCTTGCCGCGATTGCCGCGCAGGGCGCCGACGATGCGCGGCGCATAAAGCGGCTTGGCGCCG
>JBKBOI010000106.1:0-5810 GCA_046294935.1 Rhodocyclaceae bacterium | reverse complement strand
GAAGTTGCGTCGGTCGCCGCCTTCGGACAACAACTGGCCGAGCACCTCGCCCGCTACGATCTTGAGCGTGAAGTCGGCAAGTTGCGCGAAGAAGTTGCGCAGTTGCGTGATGAAGTGAAGGAATTGCGTGCAGCGCGCAACGTTTCACCGCAATACGCCGAGGCCCTCGGCCTCGCCCAGCGGGGTCTGAGCGCGCAGCAGATCGCCGACCGGATGGGCATCTCGCTGGCCGAGGCCGAATTGGTGCATGCCTTGAGCCGCGGCGAGGAGCTTTTCAAGGAGCCTGGTCTCGATGATGGCGCCTGGCCGCCCGACCGGCCGCCAGGGTAAGTCACGCCGATCGTGCCCGCACGGGCGATAATGCGCTTTTTTTGTGGAGTGAGCCATGCCGTGCCAGATCATCAGCACCCCGAATGCCCCCGCCGCGATCGGCACCTATTCCCAGGCCGTGAAAGTCGGCGATACCGTCTATCTGTCCGGCCAGATCGGCCTCGATCCAGCGACGATGCAGCTGGTCGAGGGGATCGATGCGCAGATCGCGCGCGTCTTCGAGAACCTCAAGGCCGTGGCGGAGGCCGCCGGGGCGACGCTCGATGATGCCGTCAAGGTCAATGTCTATTTGACCGATCTCGGCAATTTCGCCAAGGTCAATGAGGTCATGGCGAAATATTTCCGGCAACCCTACCCGGCGCGCGCCGCCGTCGGCGTATTGGCCTTGCCGCGCGGGGCGCTCGTCGAAGTGGATGCCGTGCTGGTCGTTGGCTAAGACGGTCATTCCGGGGGCCACCCCGGTCGTCGCGAAAAAGCTCGAGGCGCTCGGCCTGCAAACACAGACCGATCTCGTCTTGCATCTGCCGCTCAGGTTCGAAGACGAGACGCGCATCACGCCGATCGCCGCGGCCGTGCCGGGCGAGAGCGCGCAGTTCGAGGCGACGATCGTATCGAGCGAAATCCAGTATCGCCCCCGGCGCCAGCTCGTCTGCCGCGTCGCCGACGCGACGGGCGAGATGGTGCTGCGCTTCCTCAACTTTTATCCGAGCCAGCAGAAAGCCCTGCGGCCAGGCACGCGAGTGCGCATGTTCGGTGAGGTGCGCGGCGGCTTCTGGGGCAGCGAGATCATCCATCCCCGCTTCCGGGTGCTGCAGGACGATGAACCGTTGCCGACGGCGCTCACGCCCGTCTATCCGACCACGGCAGGCCTCGCCCAGGCGACGCTGCGCAAGCTGATCGCGCGTGCGCTGGATGAGGCCGATCTGTCGGAGACCTTGCCCGAAGCCTTGCTTGCGTCCCTCGACCTACCTGGCTTCGCCGTCAGCGTGCGCGCGCTGCATGCGCCCCCGCCCGGCATGGATGCCGAAGCGCTGGCGCGCTGGCAGCAGCCCTTCTGGCGGCGCATCGCCTTCGACGAGCTTCTGGCCCAGCAGCTCTCGTTGCGCCAGGCCTATGCCGCGCGCCGAAAACTGGGCGCGCCGGCGCTTACCGGCGATGGCGCATTGACCCAGCGGCTGTTGGCACGTCTTCCCTTTCGCCTGACGGCGGCGCAGGAGCGCGTCTGGCATGAAATCGCCGCCGATCTCGCTCAGCCGCATCCGATGCAGCGCCTGTTGCAGGGCGATGTCGGCAGCGGCAAGACGGTGATCGCGGCGCTGGCCATGCTCAGGGCGGCCGAGGCGGGCCATCAGGCGGCATTGATGGCGCCGACCGAGATCCTCGCCGAGCAGCACTGGCGCAAGCTTTCCGGCTGGCTGGCGCCCCTGGGCATCGAAGTCGCCTGGCTTTCCGGCAGCCAGAAGAAAAAGGACAAACAGACGATCATCGCCAAACTCGGCGCTGGCGAGACGGCACTGGTCGTCGGCACGCATGCGCTGATCGAGGAGGCGGTCGAATTCGCGCGGCTGGGGCTGGCGATCGTCGATGAACAGCACCGCTTTGGCGTGCGCCAGCGGCTGGCGCTCAAGCAAAAGGGCCTGCAGGCCCATCAACTGGCGATGTCGGCCACCCCGATTCCGCGCACGCTGGCGATGAGCCATTACGCCGATCTCGACGTCTCGGTGATCGACGAGCTGCCGCCGGGCCGCAGGCCGGTGGTGACCAAGCTGGTATCCGCGGCGCGGCGGCACGAGATCGTCGCCAAGGTGCGGGCCTTGTGTCGCGCCGGCCGGCAGGCCTACTGGGTCTGTCCGCTGATCGAGGAATCCGAGGCACTGCAGTTGAAGACCGCGCAGGAGACCTTCGCACATCTTTGCGCCGAATTGCCCGAGCTGTCGATCGGCCTCGTGCATGGCCGTCTGAAACCCGATGAGAAGGCGGCCGTGATGGAGAGATTCGTCAGGAATGAAATCCAGCTTCTGGTGGCCACCACGGTGATCGAGGTCGGCGTCGACGTGCCCAATGCGAGCCTGATGGTGATCGAGCATGCGGAACGCTTCGGCCTGGCACAGCTGCACCAGTTGCGCGGCCGCGTCGGCCGGGGCGCCGCGGAATCCGCCTGCATCCTGCTCTTCGAGCAGCCGTTGTCGCCGGCGGCGCGGCAACGGCTCAGGATCATCTACGAAAACAGTGATGGCTTCGAGATCGCCCGCCAGGACCTGCATTTGCGCGGCCCGGGGGAATTCATCGGCAGCCGGCAAAGCGGCCTGCCGCTGTTGCGTTTTGCCGATCTCGAAGACACGGCGCTCATCGAGGCGGCGCGCACGGCCGCCGAGGAAATGCTCGCGCGCTGGCCAGCGCATGTCGAGCGTCATCTCGCGCGCTGGCTGGCCGGCCGCGCCGAACTGCTCAAGGCGTAGAATCCCCCCATGGCCACGCTTGCCCTCGTCAAGGAACGCCTTGATCTGTATGAAAAGCTGATGCGGCTGGACAAGCCGATCGGCATCCTGCTGCTACTGTGGCCGACGCTGTGGGGAGTGTGGATCGCCTCCGGTGGCCGGCCGCACTGGATGATCCTCGCCATCTTCGTGCTCGGCACGGTGCTGATGCGCTCGGCCGGCTGCGTGATCAACGATTATGCCGACCGCGAGTTCGACCCGCACGTCGAGCGCACGAAAGCCCGGCCGCTCGCCACGGGGCAGGTGAGCGTGCGCGAAGCCTTCGTGCTGGCCGGTTTTCTGGTGCTGTGCGCTTTTTTGTTGATCCTTCCGATCCTCACGCCCTTGCTGTTCGGCCTCGCGCTGGCTGCGTTGTTCCTGGCGGCGAGCTATCCTTTCACCAAGCGCTTCTTCGCCATCCCGCAGGCTTATCTCGGCGTCGCCTTCGGCTTTGGCATCCCGATGGCCTTCGCCGCGCTCAAGGGCGAGGTGCCGCCGTTTGCCTGGCAGATGCTCGCTGCCAACATCTTCTGGGCGATCGCCTACGACACCGAATACGCGCTCGTCGACATCGAGGACGACAAGAAGATCGGCATCAAGACCTCGGCGCTGACCTTCGGCCGCCATGCCGTCGCGGCGATCATGCTCTGCTACGCGCTGACCTTGCTGATCCTCGGCTACGTTGGCGTATCGCTGCGCTTTGGCTGGCTGTATTTCGCCGGACTCGGCGTTGCCGCCGTCATCGCCCTCTACCATTACACACTGATCAAGGATCGCGAGCGTATGCAGTGCTTCAAGGCCTTCCTGCACAACAACTGGTTCGGCGCCGCGATCTTCGCCGGCATCGTCCTCGACTACTGGATCGCTTCATGAATGCAGCCCAGGACCTGCGCGAATTCATCGGGCGCCTGGAAGCGCGCGGTGAGTTGAAACGCATCGCCTTGCCGGTCGATCCGAAGCTGGAGATGACCGAGATCGCCGACCGGGTGCTGCGCGCCGGCGGGCCGGCGCTGCTGTTCGAGCAGCCGAAGACCGGCGAGATGCCGGTGCTGGCCAACCTCTTCGGCACGCCACGGCGCGTGGCCTACGGCATGGGCGAGGAGGGTGACTGGCGAAGCGCGCTGCGCGAGGTGGGCCGGTTGCTCGCGTATCTGAAGGAACCCGAGCCGCCGAAGGGCTTCCGGGATGCCTGGGAGAAGCTGCCGATCCTCAAGCAGGTGCTGAACATGGCGCCGAAGATGGTGCGCTCCGCGCCCTGCCAGGAAATCGTTTGGGAGGGTAAGGATGTCGATCTGTCGCGCCTGCCGGTGATGACCTGTTGGCCGGGCGATGTGGCGCCCTTGATCACCTGGGGGCTCACCGTGACGCGCGGGCCGAACAAGCCGCGCCAGAACCTCGGCATCTATCGCCAGCAGGTGATCGCGCCGAACAAGGTGATCATGCGCTGGCTCGCGCATCGCGGCGGCGCGCTCGATTTCCGCGACCATTGCCTGAAACATCCGGGCCAGCCCTTCCCGGTCGCCGTGGTGCTGGGCTGCGATCCGGCGACGATCCTCGGCGCGGTCACGCCGGTGCCCGACACGCTCTCCGAATACCAGTTCGCCGGTCTGCTGCGCGGGGGCAAGACGGAACTCACGAAGTGCCTCGGCAGCGACCTCAACGTGCCGGCGCGCGCCGAGATCGTGCTCGAAGGAGTGATCCAGCCCGGTGAGACCGCGCTGGAAGGGCCCTATGGCGACCACACCGGCTACTACAACGAGCAGGCCGAGTTCCCGGTATTCACGATCGAGCGCATCACGATGCGCCGCGAGCCGATCTACCACAGCACCTACACCGGCAAGCCGCCGGACGAGCCGGCGATGCTGGGCGTGGCCTTGAACGAGGTCTTCGTGCCGCTGCTGCAAAAGCAGTTTCCCGAGATCGCCGATTTCTACCTGCCGCCGGAAGGGTGCTCCTACCGGCTCGCGGTGGTGTCGATCAGGAAACAGTATCCGGGGCACGCCAAGCGCGTGATGTTCGGCATCTGGAGCTTCCTGCGCCAGTTCATGTACACGAAGTTCATCATCGTCGTCGATGACGACATCGACATCCGCTCGTGGCCCGAGGTCGTCTGGGCGCTCACCACGCGGGTGGATGCTGCGCGTGATACGCTGATCGCCGAGAACACGCCGATCGACTATCTCGATTTCGCTTCACCGGTCGCGGGCCTGGGGAGCAAGATGGGCATCGATGCGACGAATAAGTGGCCGGGCGAGACGAACCGCGCCTGGGGACGGCCGATCGTCATGGATGCCGAAGTGAAACGGCGCGTCGATGCGCTTTGGGGACAACTGGGACTTTAATCATGGCCGACTACGATCAGCAGGGCGAAATCATCGAAAGCGACAAAGCCGACGGCGCGCGCGCCTGGTGCCACATCATGTATGGCCTGCATGCGCTCTCGGCGCTCTCTGGCATCCTTACCTCGGCCTCGATCGCCGGCGCATTCGTGTTTGGCTGGCCGTCGATCATCGCCGTGATCATCAATTATGTCACGCGCGGCAACGTACGCGGCACCTGGCTGGACACGCACTGGCGCTGGCAGCTGCGCACCTTCTGGTATGCCGCGCTGTGGCTGCTGGTCGCTGGGCTGCTGGCCATCACGCTGATCGGCATCCCGGCCGCGATCGTCGTGATCGTGATCACCGGCATCTGGGTGCTCTATCGCGTGATCCGCGGCTGGCTGGCGTTGGCCGACCGCCGTGCGCTGCCGCTGCCCGACTAAAAAATCGGCGCTGGTGGGACGGCACCTTTTCTGGCGCCGGCTAACCTGATGGCCCACCGCCGCGCCAGACCCAGTCGAGCAGGGCATCGAAAGCCGCTTGCGCGCGCTCGGCATGCGGGTGATTGACGATGAAGACGACGATCCAGCGCTTGCCCGCGCGGTCGAGGAGATAGCCGGCAATGCCGCGCACGCCATCGAGCGAGCCGGTCTTCAGGTGCGCCTGGCCGGCATAGGCGACG
>JBKBOI010000105.1:0-5812 GCA_046294935.1 Rhodocyclaceae bacterium | reverse complement strand
GATCGGACAGGTGGCGGCCACTGCGGGCGCCGGCGCGCTCCCACTGCGGAGGCCATCGCGCAAGCGGTTGAATTCACGCTCGAAACGCAGCGCGGCCGGGTTGCGTGCCAGGGTGTAACGCCAGCGGGCGAGCAGACGCCGATCGTCGCACAGTTCCAGCATGCCGATGCCGCCATGATCGGCATGGGTGAGGGTCAGCGTAGCGCTCAGGGGCCAGGAGGTTTCGCCGGCGCGAATCTCGCGCGCCGTGAGCTGGATCAGGCCGGGGCGGAAGTTCAGCTGCTCGTCGAGGTCGATTTCGAGGCTGGCGATGACTGGATCGCCGACCGCAATCGGGTCGGCTTGGCGTAAAGTGGCGGGCTCGGTCACGGTGACGAAGAAACTGCCGGTCGGAATGGTTGCGAATGATACGGCGTGCCGTCTTTCGTTTCCCGGAAAATGTCAGCTTTTGCTGCGTCAACGCGTTACTCGTCCGGAAGTTTCATCCTCGACAACCTCAATGAAATCCATCGAATTCCTGAAAATCGTGCACTTGCGCGGCCCCAATATGTGGACTTACCGTCCCGTGCTGGAGGCTTGGGTCGACATCGGCGATCTGGAAGATCATCCATCGAATACATTGCCGGGCTTCACCGAGCGGCTCATCGCCTGGCTGCCTTCGCTGCAGGGACATCGCTGCAGTTACGACGAGGAAGGCGGGTTCGTCCGTCGCCTCGAGGAGGGCACCTGGCCGGCCCACATCCTCGAACACGTCACGCTGGAGCTGCAAAACCTCGCCGGCATGCCCGGTGGCTTCGGTCGCGCCCGCGGCATGGACACGCGCGGACATTACAAGGTGGTCGTGCGCGCTTTCCATCCCGAGGTCACGCGCGAAGCGCTGTATGCCGCCCGCGATCTCGTCATGGCGGCGATCGAGGATCGGCCTTTCGACGTCGCCTCGACCGTCAAGCGCTTGCACGAGCTGGCCGATCGGCGGCTGCTCGGCCCCAGCACCGCCGCGATCGTCGATGCGGCCGATGCCAAACCGCGCCGCATTCCTCACATCCGGCTCAACGACGGCAACCTGGTGCAGCTCGGTTATGGCGCCGCCAGCCGGCGCATCTGGACGGCCGAGACGGATCTCACCGGCGCCATCGCCGAGAGTATCGCCTGCGACAAGGACCTGACCAAGACGCTCTTGGCCGCCTGCGGGGTGCCGATTCCCGAAGGTCGCATGGTCGATGATCCTGACGACGCCTGGGAAGCGGCGCAGGAAATCGGCCTGCCGGTCGTCGTGAAACCTTATGACGGCAACCACGGCCGCGGCGTTTCGCTGGAACTGATGAACGAAGCGGAGGTCAAGGCTGCCTTTCCCGTGGCCGACGCGGAGGGCAGCGGCGTGATGGTCGAGCGCCATGTGCCCGGCGAAGAGCATCGCCTGCTCGTCGTCGGCGAGCGGCTCGTCGCCGCCTGCAAGGGCGAAAGCATCTTCATCACCGGCGACGGCAGATCGACGGTGCGCGAGCTGATCGACGGCCAGCTCAACACCGACCCGCGCCGCGGCGAGGCCGAGGAATTCCCGCTCGAAACCATCGTGCTCGACCGCGACCCCCTGGTGCAGCTCAATCTCAGGCGCCAGGGCATGGATGGCGAAAGCATCCCCGCCGCCGGCCAGAAAGTGCTGATCCAGCGCACCGGCACCTATGCGATCGATGTCACCGACGAGGTTCATCCCGAAACGGCGCGGATCGCCTGTCTCGCCGCCAAGGTCGTCGGCCTCGACATCGCCGGCATCGATCTGGTGGTCGAGGACGTGTCCCGTCCGCTCGATGAGCAGCGGGGCGCGATCGTCGAGGTGAATGCCGGCCCCAGCCTCTTGATGCACCTGAAGCCGGCGGTCGGCAAGCCACGCCCGGTGGGCGAGGCGATCGTCGAGCATCTGTTTCCGGCGGGCAGCACCGGACGCATCCCGCTGATCGGCATCAGCGGCAGCCGTGACACCACGCTCGTCGCGCAGATCGTCGCCCGCCTGCTGCGGCTTTCCGGTTTGCGGGCCGGGCTGGCCTGCGCGGAAGGGTTGTATCAGGAAGGCCGCTGCGTCGAGGCGGGCGACTGCGCGCACTGGGAGCCGGCGCAACGCCTCTTGATGAACCGCAGCCTCGAGGCAGCAGTGATCGAGAATCCGCCGCATGTGATTGCCGGCGAGGGACTTGCCTACGATCGCTGCCAGGTCGGCATCGTCACCAGCTTCGACGCGCAAGCCTTGCTGCCCGAGCACGGCATCACCAACGAGGAACTGCTCTACAAGGTCGTGCGGACCCAGATCGACGTGGTGCTGCCCGATGGCATCGGTGTCTTGAATGCCGACGACGAGACGGTGGCGTCGCTGGCCGAGCTGTGCGACGGCGAAGTGATTTTCTTCAGTCGTGATCTTGCGATGCCACGGGTCGCCAAGCATCTCGCCAGTGGCGGGCGAGCCGTCGTGCTGCGCGATAGCCAAGTCGTGCTGATCTCGCCGACGGCCGAGATGCCGCTCGTCGCGCTCGATCGGATTCCCCTGTTGCAGGAATCTGCCGAAAACCTGGCCGCCGTGCTGGCTTCTCTGGCCGCCGGCTGGGCGCTGGGCTTGAGCACCGATTTGCTGCTTGCCGGCATCGAAACCCATCGCGCATTTGCAGAAAACTGAGCATCATGGAAATCTTCCGCATCCGTGCCTTGCGTGGCCCCAATCTCTGGTCACGGCACACTTCGATCCAAGCCCTCGTGCGTTGCGATGAAAACGAACGGGCGATGAGCCGTCTGCCCGGCTTCGAGGCCCGTATCCGCGCGCGCTTTCCGCATATCGGCGCGATGCGGCCGATCGGTTATGTCGGTGAGCTGTCTTTGGCCCATGCGATCCAGTTCGCCACCCTGAATCTCCAGGCCCAGGCGGGTTGTCCGGTATCTTTCAGCTGCACGGCGCCGACCACCGAAGCCGGCTTGTATCAGGTGGTCGTCGAATACACGGAGGAAGCCGTCGGCCGTCGCGCGCTGGCCCTGGCAGAAACTCTATGTCGTTCCGCGCTGGAAGATACGCCCTTCGATCTCGATGCGGCGCTGGCCGAACTGCGCGCGATCGACGAGGATGAGCGGCTGGGCCCGTCGACCGGGTCGATCGTCCATGCCGCCCAAGCACGTGACATCCCCTGGCGGCGGTTGACCCGGGGCAGTCTGGTGCAGTTCGGCTGGGGCGCGAAACAGCGTCGCATCCAGGCGGCCGAAGTCGACCGCACGTCGGCGATTGCCGAATCCATTGCCCAGGACAAGGACCTGACCAAGACGCTGCTCCGGGCCGCCGGGGTGCCGGTGCCGGTCGGGCGCGTCGTCGATGACGTCGAAGCGGGTTGGCAGGTTGCGCTCGAAATCGGCCTGCCAGTGGTCGCCAAGCCCTTCGATGGCAATCAGGGCAAGGGCGTGACCGTCAATATCGTCAATCGCGCGCAATTCGAGGCCGCCTTCGCCGCCGCCCAAGCGATCAGCGATCACGTGCTGGTCGAGCGTTTCATCGCCGGTTACGACTTCCGGCTGCTGGTCGTCGGCGATCGGATGGTCGCGGCGGCACGGCGCGAGCCACCGACGGTGATCGGCGATGGCGTGCACACCGTGCGTGAGCTGGTCGATATCGTCAATCGCGATCCGCGCCGCGGGGAGGGTCATGCGACCTCGCTGACCAAGATCCGTCTCGACGACATCGCTCTCCAGCGACTCGCCGCACAGGGCTTCACGCCCGAATCGGTGCTGCCGAAGGGAGTGCGCGCGGTGCTCAGGAACAACGCGAACCTGTCGACCGGCGGCACGGCGACCGATGTGACCGGCGACGTTCATCCCGAGGTGACGGCGCGCGCCATCACGGCGGCACGGATGGTCGGGCTGGACATCGCCGGCATCGACGTGATCTGCGAGGACATCGGCCAGCCGCTCGAGGCCCAAAACGGCGGCATCGTCGAGGTCAACGCGGCGCCGGGCCTGCGCATGCACCTCGATCCTTCTTACGGCAAGCCGCGGGACGTCGGCAAGGCCATCATCGACATGATGTTTCCGGCCGATGAAAATGGCCGCATTCCCATCGTCGCGGTTTCCGGCACCAACGGCAAGACCACCACGGTGCGCCTGACCGCGCATCTCATTGGCCAGACCGGCAAGCGCATGGGCATGACGCTGACCGACGGCGTGTTCGCCAACGGACGGTGCATCGACCGCGGCGATTGCAGCGGCCCGAAAAGCGCGAAAAACGTGCTCCTGCATCCGGAAGTGGATGCGGCGGTGTTCGAAGTCGCGCGTGGCGGCATCCTGCGCGAAGGCCTCGGCTTCGACCGCTGCGATGTGGCCGTGGTGACCAATCTCGGCATGGGCGACCATCTGGGCCTGAACTACATCACGACGGTCGAGGAACTCGCCGTGGTCAAGCGCGTCATCGTCCAGAACGTCAGCCCCAACGGCATGGCGGTGCTCAATGCCGTCGATCCGCACGTGGCGAAGATGGCCAGCGCCTGCCCGGGCAAGGTGACGTTCTTTTCCAGCGACCCGCATCATCCGGTGATGATGACGCATCGCGCGCAAGGCAAGCGCGTAATCTTCCGCGAAGGCGACGTAATCGTCTGCGCCGAGGGAGGCCGGGTCGAGCGCCTGGAACTCGCCGCGATACCGCTGACACGCAATGGCACGATCGGCTTTCAAGTCGAGAACGTGATGGCGGCCGTGGGGGCGGCCTGGGCGATGGGGGTGGACTGGGAGACGATCCGCCGCGGCCTGGCGACGTTCATCAGCGACGTCAGCACGACTCCAGGGCGCTTCAATGTCTTCGATTACCGTGGCGCGAAACTGATCGCCGATTACGGCCACAACCCGGACGCGATCCGGGCGTTGGTGCAAGCGGTCGAAGCGCTGCCGGCGATGCGCCGCTGGATCGTCATCAGTGCTGCTGGCGACCGGCGCGACGAGGACATCATTCGCCAGAGCGAGATCCTCGGCGGGGCCTTCGATGGCGTGATCCTCTACCAGGATGCCTGCCAGCGCGGCCGCGCCGACGGCGAGGTGCTGGCGCTCTTGCGCAAGGGGCTCGCCGGCGCGACGCGCACCAAGGAAATCGAAGAAATCCGCGGCGAATTCCTCGCCATCGATACGGCGCTCGCCAAACTGCAGCCGGGCGATCTGTGCCTGATCCTCGTCGATCAGGTCGAGGAGGCGCTGGCGCACATCGAGAAGCGGATCGAGCAGGGTGGTTGAAACTCGGCGCTGGTGAAACGGCACCCTTATTACACCGGCTTGACCTCGCCCCCTAACGCCACGAGTAGATCCTCGAACATCCGCGCCAGCTCGCCGGCCATCAGCACGAAATTGGCATCGAAAGCTTCGTCGGCACTGTTCGCCGCTTTCTCGGCCTGCTCTTCGAGCACGTCGAGAAAGGCGAGCCGCTTGATGTGCAACTTGTCGGTCAGCACGAAGGAGATCTTGTCGTTCCAGGTGAGCCCCAGCCGGGTGACGAGCTTGCCTGCGGAAATGTGGGCGGCGATCTCCGGCCCACCGATGTCGTGATGCACGTAGCGGATCGAGGACTTCGATTGGCTCGCGGCGCGCAGTTCGAGATCGCTATCGAAGGCGAATCCTGCGGGCGGCTCCTGGGCCGCCAGCCACGCGGTCATTGCCGTCGTGGGCGAAACCTGCGTCTGCAATGGCCGGGGCGCCATGTCGTCGAGCGTGGCGAGCAGCACTTCGATGAATTCGTCGGCACGCGCGTCCGATCCCGCATCGACCACCAGCCAGCCACGCAACGGATCGATCCAGGCCCAGGTCG
>JBKBOI010000104.1:0-5854 GCA_046294935.1 Rhodocyclaceae bacterium | reverse complement strand
TGCACTGGTCGCGCGAGGCGCAGCGCTTCGCTTACCGGCAGGGCCTGTGGGTGCTGGCCCAGAATGGCGAGGCGGTGGAAGTGAAGAACGATCCCGCCTTCCAGCCGCGCGTGTGGTGAGGCCGCCAAGCCTCGCATAAGCCACCCGCCTCGTCTCGCGCCCGACCTTGCGCGGCGATGAGCGCACGCGCCACGCCCTCCCACTGCGGCTTTCAGGCTCATTCCATTTTCAAAGCCACGGTCTGCGCCGGCGCCTGAGGCGCAGATCCACCCCATCCTGCCCGACGTTTGAGCTCGGCCAAAACGTGGGCCGCATTCTGGCGTGAAGCGGCGAATGCCTCGCGCCGGTCGCGTTCTGCGATCAATTCGCGCGCCTGTTCTTGCCACTGTCGGAATTGCGCGTCGTGGTGATGGTGTAGGTGCTCCCGCCGGTTGCGGGTGAACCATTCCTGCGCCTTGGCCTCGTCGATGGGCACGCCTTCGCCTTTCAGGTACATCAGGCCGAGCGCATATTGCGCCGCTTTGTCGCCGCGCTCCGCCGCGACCAGATACCAGCGCATCGCTTCGGCTGGATCGTAGGCCACGCCATCGGCATGCTGATGGATCACCGCCAGATTGTAGGCGGCATCGACGTTCCCTTGCTGTGCCCATTGTTTCCAAAGCCGCACCGCTGCGGCAGTCTCGCCGCTCAGGTGCAGCTTCGCCGCCTTGCGCAGATCGACCTCCGCCGATGGCTCGGCGGCGACGGCGCTCAGGGCTTGAACCAGCAGGCATACAGACAATAGCGAATTCAGTTTGGGCATCGCAGGCTCCTTTGGCAACAAGCGCAGCCCGATGCTAGGAAACCCGGCGCGGCTTGGGAAGCCGACAAATTGTCGCGCGGCGACTTGTCGCACTTTGCCGCCAGCACCCGACGGGCCAGACGGTGCCGTCGATTCCGGCTTGATCCATGTCAAGCGTGGTAGCAAAAATACGCCCGACTGCGACGATATGTCGCAGAGGACATTGCGATCGGCTTCCTAGAATTCCTTGAAATTTTTCCGCACCATTCCAGGAGGTCACGATGTCATTGAAACGCGCCGCCCTCGCCATGGCGATTGCCACATTGCCATACGCAACCCATGCCGCCGACACGACCCTGCCGACCGTCGTCGTCACCGGCGCCAAGGAAGAAGCTGCCGCCACCAAGGTCGAAAGCGGGACCTTGCAAGCCCTGCGCCCGGCCACCAGCGATACCGCCACATTGCTGCGCGACGTGCCGGGGGTGAGCTTTTATGGCGCCGGCGGCGTCTCGAGCCTGCCGGTCATCCACGGCTTGGCCGACGAGCGGCTGCGGCTGTCGGTCGACGGCATGGATCTCTATGCCGCTTGCCCGAACCACATGAACACGCCGCTTTCCTACATCGATCCGGCGCAAGTCGGCGCCATCAAGGTATGGGCCGGCATTGCGCCGGTCTCGGCCGGAGGCGATGCGATCGGCGGCGTGATCCAGGTGGAATCCACCCCGCCCAGATTCGCCGCCCCTGGTCAGGGCAGCCTGATGACGGGTGAAGTCGGCGCTTTTTATCGCAGCAACGGCGATGCCTTCGGCGGCAATGTGTCGGCCACCTATGCCACGGAAACGTTCAGCATCGGTTACAGCGGCGCGATGGCCGAAGCGGAGGACTACAAGGCTGGCGGCGATTTCAAGAACTACAACTTTACCGGTCGCGCAGGTCATACGCTGGGCTTCGACGAAGTCGGCTCGACGGCCTACAAGACCCGCAACCATGCATTGGGCGTCGCATTGCGGGGCGGACAGCATCTCGTCGAAGCCAAACTCAGCTTCCAGGACATGCCCTATCAGCTCTATCCGAATCAGCGCATGGACATGCTCTCCAACGAGAGTACCAAACTGAACCTGCGCTATCTCGGCCAGTTCGGCTGGGGCAAGCTGGATGCGCGCGTCTGGCATGAGACGGTCGACCACTACATGGATTTCGGCGCCGACAAACGTTACTGGTATGGCTCGGCCTCGGGCGGTCCAGGAGCGCAAAACGGTTCTCCTTGCTCACCGCTTGGGCCAAACTGCGCCGCCGGCATGCCGATGTATACCGAAGGCAAGAACACTGGCGCCAAGCTGCTCGCCGAAGTTGCGCTGGCGAAGAACGATCTGCTGCGCCTGGGCGCGGAACTCCATCAGTATCGGCTCGACGATTGGTGGCCGCCTTCCGGCGGCGGCATGTGGCCGGGCACGTTCTGGAACATCCGCGATGGCCAGCGCGATCGCACCGCGATCTTCGGCGAATGGGAAGCGCGTCCCATTGCGCAGTGGATGGCGCTTGCCGGGCTACGCTATGAGCGCGTCGAGACCGATGCCGGCAATGTGCGTGGCTACAACCCGGCGACGAACGGCACGGCGCCGATGTTTAACTACCAAATGCGCGACGGCGACGCCTTCAACGCCCGCAGCCACGGGCGCAGTTTCAACAACTGGGATATGACGCTGCTCGCAAAATACACGCCCAGCGCCAATCAGGATATCGAATTCGGCTTTGCCCACAAGGAGCGTGCGCCGAGTCTGTACGAGCTCTATCCCTGGTCGACCTGGTCGATGGCCGCGGTGATGAACAACTTCGTCGGCGATGGCAATGGCTATGTAGGCAACCTCGACCTGAAATCCGAAAAGGCCAACACCCTGTCGGCCACCTTCGACTGGCATGCCGCCGACCGGAGTTGGGAATTCAAGGCCACGCCCTACTACACGCGCGTCTCCGATTACATCGACGCGATCCAATGGGATGCGGCTACCAACACCGCGCGCACCACGCCAGTGCAAAACGCCTTTACCGTCCTCAAGTTCATGAACCAGTCGGCGCGGCTCTACGGCCTCGACCTCTCGGGCAAGATGCCGCTCTCCAAGACCAGCATGGGCGAGTTCGGGCTCAAGGGCTTGCTGAGCTACACCAACGGCAAGAACCGCGATACGGGCGATGATCTCTACAACATCATGCCGCTCAACGCAAAACTCACGCTGACCCACAAGCTGGGCGGCTGGGACAACGCCGTCGAACTGGTGATGGTCAAGGGCAAGGACAAGGTCTCCGATGTCCGCAACGAAATGAAGACACCCGGCTACAGCCTCGTGAACTTGCGCGGCAGTTATTCGTGGAAGCAAGCGCGCATCGACTTTGGCGTCGAGAACCTGTTCGACAAGCTCTACTACCTGCCCACGGGCGGGGCCTACACCGGACAGGGCACGACGATGGCGATCAATCCACAGACCCAGCCCAAATGGGGCACCCCCGTCCCCGGCCCCGGCCGCTCGATTTACGCTGGCTTCAATTACAAGTTCTGAGCCACGTAGAATCCCGATGTCCCAAACTTGCGACGCCGGCCCCGTGCCGGCGTCTTTCCTCTTCGTCCCCCGCGCTTCGATGCAGCGCCTGATCAGTCTGTCCCTCGTCCTGTTGCTGCACGGCGTCCTGCTCTGGGCGCTCTGGCAGCATCGGCTGATCCCGAGCCCGCAGGAAGCGATGACGTTGTTCGTCGATTTCATCAGCCCACCGATGCCGGAAAAGAAGCCGGAACCGCCACCGAAGCCGGTCAAATCCAAACCGGTGACGCCGCCGGCGCCGCGCCTGGTCGCACAAACTCCCATCGTCGCGCCCACCGATGACGTGGCGCCCCCGCCCCCGCCCGAGCCGCCGCGCATCGAGGCGCCGGTTGCCCCGCCCGCTCCGCCAGCGCCGCCCATCCTCATGCCTGCCGGCCCAGTCAGCCTGGGCAGCGAGCTTGCCGTCGCCTGCCCCGAGCGCGCCGCCCCCGCCTATCCGCCCATCTCGCGCCGCCTGGGCGAAGAAGGCACCGTCGTGCTACGGGTCGAACTCGATGAAACGGGCGCCGTGGTCGAGGCGCTAGTAAAAGAAAGCAGTGGCTTTGCGCGTCTCGATGCCGCCGCGCTGGCGGCAGTGAAACGCTGGCATTGCCAGCCGGCGCAGCGCAATGGCCAGCCCGTGCGGGCCGTCGCCCTGCAACCGTTCAAGTTCGTCTTGCAAGGAAACTGATCCGATGGAACCCAATCATTTCGAAGGTTTCGGCTTCGCCCACTTTCTCGCGCAATGCGACGGGGTCGGCAAGTCGGTGCTCTTTTTGCTGCTACTGCTCTCGGTCACGAGCTGGTATCTGATCGTCACGCGCGCGATCGACAACTGGCTGGCCAAACGCCGCGCGATGGCCCTCGAGGCGCAGTTCGAGAAGGTGACCACCCTTGGCGAGCTGCCGCTGGACGAAGATCATGCCTACAGTCGTCTGGTACGCGAAGCGCAAAGTGTGGCCAGCGTGACGTCGGGCAAGCCACTGGAGCGTGCCGGTGGTTTTGGCGAAGTGCTCACACGCAGCCTCAACAACGTCATCGACCAGGAAATGACCCGCGCCGAGCATGGCTTGACGATACTGGCCACCGCCGGCTCGGCCGCGCCCTACATCGGCCTGTTCGGCACGGTGTGGGGCATCTATCACGCCTTGGTGCAAATCGGCATGTCGGGTCAGGGCACGCTCGACAAGGTGGCCGGGCCGGTGGGCGAGGCGCTGATCATGACGGCACTGGGGCTAGCGGTGGCGATTCCCGCCGTGCTCGCCTACAACGCCTTCCAGCGCCGCAACCGCCTGTGGCTCGCCCGGCTGGAGACGTTTGCCCACCGGCTTTATCTACGCCTGACGGTGGATCATGGCAAAGGCTGACATCTCCCGTCGTCATCACGACGCGCCGATGGCGACGATGAACGTCGTGCCGCTGGTCGATGTGATGCTGGTGTTGCTGGTGATCTTCATCGTCACCGCACCGATCCTCACCCATGCGGTGAAGATCGACCTGCCGAAGGCATCTTCCACGGTCAATGTCACCAAGCCCGAGCACATCGAGTTCGGCATCCGCGAGGATGGCAGCCTGTTCTGGAACGGCGAGGCGGTGACGCAAGATGAGCTGCCGCAGCGCTTCGCCACCGAAGCCGCCAAGCAGCCACAACCTGAACTGCACCTCCGCGCCGACCGGCTCGTGCCCTACGAGCAGGTCGCCAAGGTGATGGCGGCGGCGGCGAAGGCGGGGATGGTGAGGATCGGCTTCGTCTCGGAACCGGACGGCCGATGAGAATCGGCGCTGGCGGATCGGCACCGTCCTGTGATGCCGCACCCGCGGGGCACGTCATCATGGGTGGCCGGAAAAACCGCACAGTCTGTGAGCATCGAGCACCCGCACATGCTCGCCGCTCACGGCAATCGCCCCGTTGTCCTCCAGCTCGCGCAGGCAGCGTGACAATGCCTCGGGCGTCATGCCCAGGCGCGAGGCGATGACGTGCTTCGGAGCCTGGAAGCGGATCACCCCCTCGCCATGCGAGGAGCCCGCGCTTTGCCCGACCAGATAATTGGCCAAGCGTTTCACGGGAGGATGCAGGCGGAAATCCTCGAGGTCGCGTATCTGCGCATACAGGCATGTAGAGAGCCCGACCAACAGATGCTTGGCGAATAGCGCAGAGCGACCCGACAAGCCGAGCACGGTTTCGGCATCGATGTGCAACAGCCGTGCTGGCGTGATGGCCGCCGCAAGATAGGGAAAGGAATTGCCGAGCAAGACGGCCGATGCGCCGAACAGCCCACCCTTGCCCAACAAGTCGATGACCCGTTCTTTACCGTTCGATGATTGACACGACAGCTTGATCACGCCGGATAGTACCGCATACATCCCCGTCGGGCGGTCGCCCTTGAGAACGATCACTTCGTCCTTTTCGTAGCGTCTTTCCCGGGCCGCGGCCATCAACTGGGCCAACAACGTCTGCGGCAGGTCGGCGAAGAAAGGAATGTCGCGCAATTCATGGCAT
>JBKBOI010000103.1:0-5878 GCA_046294935.1 Rhodocyclaceae bacterium | reverse complement strand
AAGCCGAGCGGCCGAAGCCAACACCGCGCAACGCGAGCCTCGCCCGCGCAGCAGGTTTATCGAGGTGCCCGACAGAACCGCGCATCGTCCAATGCCCCCATTGCGGCAAGCCGGTCGAATGGGGGCCGCAGAGTCCGTTCCGGCCATTCTGCTCCGAACGCTGCAAGCAGATCGATCTCGGCGCCTGGGCGAACGATGAATACCGCATTCCCGGCGCGGCGCCGCCCGACGATTTCAGCCCGCCGAATGGGGAGCCCACGCCGCGCGGATAGCGGCGATGCCCTGCGCGCCGGCGGCCAAGGCTTGCGGCAGATCGGCGGCAGACAAGCCGCCGATCGCATACACCGGCAGCGGCAGAGCACTGATCAGTTCCGCGAAGCGCTTCCAGCCGATGCCTGCGTCATCCGGATGGCTCTCCGTCGGCAAAACCGGCCCGGCCACGGCGAAGTCGAGACCCAGGCGCGTGGCAAGTTCCAGCTCGTGCCGGTCATGACACGAAGCGGCGACGAGAGGAAAAGACGGGCGTCGATTCAGCGCCTTCAGCTGATGGGCTGGCAGGTGCAAGCCATCGGCGCCGATGGCGCGGGCGAGTTGCGCATCGCCATTGACCAGCACGCGTGCGCCACATTGCCGGCAGCGCGCCACGGCCGCGGCGGCGAAGGATTCGCGCTGCATTACGGGCAGGGCGGCCTCGCGTAGCTGCACGAGCTTGAGGCCTCGCGCCAGCGCCGCATCGAGGGCAGCGAGCTGTTCGTCGACACCGATCCGCCAGGCATGGCTGATGCCATAGACGGCCGGCAGCATGAGTGCGGCGAGCACCGGCGCATTGGCCGGCAGCATCGGCTGGACGGTCGTCGCGCCGGGCATCTGCCAGGCGAGCGCGTCATGGACGCGATTACCGATTTCGCCGCGCCAGGCGGTGACGCGAAAGAAATAGAGCCGCACATGGCCGTGTTCATAGACATGCTCGCGCACGATCCAGGGCGTGGCATCGAGGACCTCGATGCCGAGCTCCTCGGCGAGCTCGCGCACGAGGGCGGCACGCGGGGTTTCGCCCGGCTCGACCTTGCCGCCGGGAAATTCCCAGTAGCCGGAATAGAAAGTGCCGGGAGCGCGCCGGCCGAGCAGAAAGGCGCCGTCATCGCGCAGGATCACGGCGGCAGCGACGTCGGCGATCTTCATTTCGCCGCATGCCGGCCCGCGTAATCGCGGGCGAACTGCCACGCCACCCGGCCGCTGCGCGAGCCGCGCTGCAAGGCCCATTGCAGCGCGGCCTGACGCCAGTCGTGCCGTTTTGCCGGCGCCGAGTTCGCATCGATGCCGAATTGCCGCAACCAGTGGGCGCAGATGTCGAGATAGTGATCCTGGTCGAAAGGGTAGAAGGACAGCCAAAGGCCAAAACGTTCGGAGAGGGAAATTTTTTCCTCGGTGGTCTCGCCAGGATGAATCTCTCCCTCGGCGCCGCGCGTGGCTTCGAGGTTTTCGCTCATCCGCTCCGGCATCAGGTGGCGTCGGTTCGAGGTCGCGTAGATCAGCAGGTTTTCCGGCGCGCCGGCGATCGAGCCGTCCAGCGCGCTCTTGAGCGCCTTGTAGCCGGGTTCGGATGCTTCGAAGGAGAGATCGTCGCAAAACACGATGAAGCGTTCTGGCCGGTCGGCGACGAGGTCGATGATCACCGGCAGGTCGACGAGATCGTCGCGGTCGACTTCGATCAGGCGCAGGCCTTTCTTGGCAAATTCGTTCAGCACACCCTTGACGAGCGAGGACTTGCCGGTGCCGCGCGCGCCGGTGAGCAGCACGTTGTTGGCCGGCCGGCCGGCAACGAACTGGCGTGTGTTGCGTTCGATCGCCGCCTTTTGTTCATCGACGCCCTTGAGGTCGGACAACCGTATGCGATGGGGATGAAGCACCCGCTCCAGACGGCCGCGCCAGCGGTAGGCGATGGCGCTCCAGTCGGGCGGCGCGGGCGGAGGCGGGAGCAGCGCCTCGGCGCGGGCGACGAGCGCTTCGAGGCGGGTGATCAGCGATTCGAGACCGGGTTGCATCGGGTAAGCTGTCGACGATGAAAACGAATATATCACTCTGCGCCCTGATCCTCGTTCTGGCGGGCTGCGCCGCGCTACCACCCGGGCCCGAGGTCTGTCCGCCCCGTGAAGATGCGCTGGCGCCCAAACCCGCCATCGAACCGCTCCAGCCTGCCCAGTGGAGTGACCTGCCCGGCTGGGAGAGTGAAGATCACGCTGCGCTGCTCGAACTCTTCGAGGCGCAATGCGCGACGCTCGGCAAGCGGCCGCTTTGGCTGTCGTCCTGCGAATCCGCGCAGAAACTCGGCGCTGGCAAGACGGCAGCCGGCGCGGCGAAAGCATGGTTCGAGGAAAATTTCCGCCCCTGGCAGCTCGTCAATCCCGATGGCAGCCGGGAAGGGCTCGTCACCGGCTATTACGAACCCGTGATCCGCGGCAGCCGCAGCCGTAAAGCGCCTTATCTCACGCCGGTGTTCGGGCCGCCGGAAGATTTGATCGTCGTCGAACTCGCCAGCCTCTATCCAGAGCTCAAAAACTTCCGGCTACGGGGGCGCCTCGACGGCCGACACCTGATCCCCTATTACAGCCGCGCCGAATGGAGAGCAGAAGAACAGCGCCGTGCCGATCAGGCCTTGCTGTGGACGGACGATCCGATCGCGTTCTTCTTCTTGCAGATCCAGGGCTCGGGCCAGGTCGAGCTCGATGATGGCAGCCGCATCCGCATCGGCTATGCCGACCAGAACGGCCATCCCTATCGTTCCATCGGCGCCTGGCTGATCGAACGCGGCGAACTGCAAGCGCATGAAGCGTCGATGCAGGGCATCAGGGCCTGGGCCGAGAAGAATCCTCGACGGCTCAAAGAGCTGCTCGACGTCAATCCGAGCCTGGTCTTCTTCCAAGAGCTGCCTGCCGATGGCAGCGGCCCGCCCGGCGCCTTGGGCGTGCCGCTGACGCCGGGACGCTCGCTCGCCGTCGATCCGCGCTTCATTCCACTGGGTGCGCCGGTCTGGCTCGTCACGACACGACCGGGCAGCGAGGAGCCGCTCGCCCGGCTGATGCTCGCGCAGGATACCGGCGGGGCGATCAGGGGCCCGCTACGCGCCGACTTCTTCTGGGGCAGTGGTGCCGCGGCTGGCGATCTCGCTGGCAGGATGAAGCAGAAAGGCCGGATGTGGGTGCTGCTGCCGCACTGGCACCAGCCGTGAAACGCGGCTATGATAGCGCAAGGCGACGGCATATCTTCGGCATTTGCGGGGATGTGCTATGATTGCCGCCATGTGAGGGGGCATGGGCAACGAACTCAAGCGCAAAACGACGATGTTTTTCATCGGCATCATGGCCATGCTGGTCTTGGTGCTGACGGCGTTGTCCGCCTATGGCTATCGCCGCTTCTCGGTCTACACCGCCGAACGGCATGCGCGATCCGTCGCCGAGACCGTCAAGGTGGGGCTCACCGAGAGCATGATCAACGGCACGATCGACAAGCGGCAGCAATTCCTCGCCCGCTTGGCTGGGGTGCCTGGGGTTCTTCAGGTGCGTGTCATACGTGGGCCGGCCGTCGTCGAGCAATTTGGGCCGGGACTCGCGAACGAAGCCGTTTTGGGCGACGGCATCGAGAAAGAGGCGCTCCAGCAGCGGGAAGGACGCTTCGAGACCTTGGAAGCGGAAAACGGCCTGATCTTCCGCGCCGTCATTCCCTATGTCGCCAACGACCAGGGCATACCCAACTGCCTGCAATGCCATGCGGTGAAAAACGGTACGGTGCTGGGCGCGGTCAGCATCGACATCTCGCTCGACGAAGTGCGCCGCGAAGCGCTGATGGTGATTGCCATCGTCAGTTTCACCGTGCTGGCGGCGGCCTTGCTGTCGCTTGCCTTGCTGCGGCGCCAGTTGACCCCCTTGTCCGAAACCGCTCAGGCGGTGCGCAAAGTCACCGCGCAGGCGGTGGGCGGCGATTTTTCCGGCCGGATCCGTCAGACCAGCGACGACGAGGTCGGCGAGATCGCGGTCAACATCAACAAGCTGATGGATTTCTTGGAGCGCGAAATCACCGTCATCAAGGCGCGGGTGAGCCAGCTCATCGGCCAGCAATGCAGTCAAGGCGGCGGCAACCAGCTGATGATGACCACCGAGATGGTCGGCAACCTCGTCGAGACGGCCCAGTTCAAGCAGGCGATCGAAGAAGATCGAACCAAGCATGAGATCTACCGACGCCTTGGCGAGGTGCTCGGACACAAATTCGCTTTCAGCCGTCATTCGATCTACGAGATCGCCAACAGCAAGAACCGCATGACGCCAATGGTCGTCGATGGTGAAATGGTCGGCAATTGTCGCTGGTGTGACCCGCAGATCCTCGTCGATGCGGACTCTTGCCGGGCCAAACGCACTGGTCATGAAGTGAATGCGATCGACCAGCCAGGCTTGTGCACGATGTTCCGACCCGCTCAGGAAGGCGATGCTCACGTTTGCCTGCCGGTCATCCAGTCCGGCATGGCCGGCTGCGTGGTGCAAATCGTCGTCGCCGCAGACGAGGCGCCTCTGGCACGCCTGATGGTGCCTTTCATCGCCGTTTATCTACGCGAGGCCGGGCCGGTGCTGGAGGCCAAACGCCTGATGGAGCATCTGCGCGAAAACGCACTACGTGATGCGATGACCGGCCTCTACAACCGCCGCTTCCTCGAAGAATACGTGGGCACTCTCGTCGCCAGCAGCCAGCGCAGGAAGAGCGCTTTCTCGGTGTTGATGCTCGATCTCGACTTTTTCAAGCAGGTCAATGACACTCACGGCCACGAAGCAGGGGACAAGGTGATCAAGACGCTGGCCGACATCCTGTTGCGCAATGTGCGCAGCTCCGACATGGTGGTGCGCTACGGTGGCGAGGAGTTCCTCGTCGTGTTGCTCGACACCGGTGCTGAAGGCGCCTTGAAAGTGGCCGAGAAGATTCGCGCCGAAGTGGAAGCCACCAAGATCCCGTTGCCGGGAGGCATGCTGCAAAAGACCATCTCGATCGGCGTGGCAGAATATCCAAACGATGCCGATACGTTCTGGCAGGTCGTCAAGTTCGCCGACGTGGCGCTCTACAAGGCGAAAGAGACTGGCCGTAACAAAGTCGTGCGCTTTTCCGCCGAGATGTGGGACGGTGAAACGCGCTATTGAGGCAGAAAATCGGCGCTGGGGGGACGGCACCCGCCCGGCGCCCAAACCTCACCTGACACCTCACCTGACGTTGGCGCTACCCTTGTCGAGCGCCTTTTCGAGCATCGCTGCCGGCATGTAGCCCGGAATGCGCGAACCGTCGGCGAAGATCAACGCCGGCGTGCCCTTGACGTTCAGCTTGCGGCCCAGCGCGACGATCTTGTCGATCGGGTGGCTGCAATTGGCGGCAGCCGGCTGCTTGCCTTCGAGCATCAGATCAACCCATGCCTTGGCACGGTCGGCCGCGCACCAGATGTTCTTCGATTTCTCTGCCGAGTCAGCGGACAGAATCGGGTAGAGGAAGGTATAGACCGTCACGTCCGTGACGTTCTGCAATTCCTTCGCCAGCTTGCGACAGTAGGTGCAGTTCGGATCCTCGAAGGTCACCAGCACGCGCTTGCCATTGCCCTTCACCTGCTTGATCGCCAGATCGAGCGGCAATTCTGAGAACTTGACCTGCGAGAGCTTTTGCTTGCGCTCTTCGGTGAGATTCTTCTTCGCCTGCACGTCGAGCACGTCGCCATTGATCAGGAAGCCGACCTTTTCGTCGGTATAGAGCAGCTCACCGCCGATCTGGATTTCATAGAGGTTGAATTTGTCGAGCTTGCGCACCGCATCGGCCTTGATGCTGGGGCCGAACAGCTCGGCGAGCACCGGAT
>JBKBOI010000102.1:0-6009 GCA_046294935.1 Rhodocyclaceae bacterium | reverse complement strand
CCGCCGGCAAGAGCTGCATCGACTGCCACCAGGGCATCGCCCACAAGCTGCCGAAGGGCTACAAGAAGCCCGGCACTGCAGACGAAGACGAAGAATGATTAGCGAGGTCCGGCCGGCGTGAGCGTGATCGCGCCGGCCGGGCAGACCGGCAGGCAGGCGCCGCAGCCGGTGCAGCGCTCGGCGAGCACGACGGGTAGCGCCGCCCCGCCCAGGCGCGGCGAGAAGCGGATCGCCGCCGCGTCGCAGGCATCGCCGCAGCTGCGGCAGACCGTGTTCTGGGCATAGGCGATGCAGGCGGGGCCGATCACGGCGATCTTCGTCGCGCATGCGCCGTTGCTCGTGGCGATGTCTTCGCTACCATCCCGAGAGAATCGCCCACGCAGGAACTCGCGCCGCGAGATCATCCGCCCGGCTCCTTGAGGGCATAAATGCCCGGCGCGTTGCGCCAGTAACCCTTGTAGTCCATCCCGCCGCCGAACAGGAAGCGGTCCGGCGCCTCGAGGCCGGTGAAGTCGGCGCGCATACCCGGCCGTGCCTTGCGTTCATGCCGCTTATCCACCAGCACGGCGGTCAGCACCTCGGCTGCGCCCAGTTCTCGCACGCTCTGGCAGATCGCCTCGAGCGTGTAGCCTTCGTCGAGCACGTCATCGACGATCAGTACGCTGCGGCCGGTCAGATTTCGCTGCGGGCGCACCTGCCAATCGAGCGCACGACCACTGAGTGCCTGGCCATAGCGGCTGGCGTGCAGGTAGTCGACCTCTAGCGGGAAATCGAGCTTGCCCAGCAGGCGGCCGGCAAGGATCAGGCCGCCGTTCATCACGACGTAGATCAGCGGGTTCGCCTGGCTGAGCCGCTGGCTGATTTCCCGGCCCATGCGCTCGATCGCCGCCTCGACCTCGGCGGGTGTGGCGATGCAGTCGGCCTCGAGCCGGATACGACGCACTTCTTCGAGCAGGGCCTGATGCATGGCTAGCGTGAAACTTCTATTGGCGCACCTGGTCGATCAGCAGCTGCACGTCTTTCGCGCCCTGTTTGACCTTGACGGCCGGCCCGAACAGGTCGCCGGACTGGGGCGCCGCCTGGCCGGTCTGAGAAATGCGCGCCTCGACCATCAGCTCGGCGAACTGCGAGGGCTTGCGATCCGGACTCATCGCCAGACTGTCGTCGAGCGTGAATTCGATCGGTGATCCATCGACGGGCGCGCGCAGCACGGCCACCGGCATGCGCGATCCATCGGTGGGACGCGCCACCACCATCAGCATGCCCTGTGGAGGAATCTTGCCGGTCAGCGCGGATGCGATCTCGACGCGTCCTTTGATGGTCGGGGCGCCAGCGGGTGCCGCACCGCCAGCGCCGACTTTGCGCGGCTCGCGGCTCGTGGGTTGCAAGCCGGCCAGTCGTCGCGCCTCGGCGATGTTGGCCTCGACCGCCCTGGCATCCTCCGAGCCGGGTTCGAGCAGGGCGAGCAGCGCTTCCCAGTCCGCCACCGCCTTGTCATAGCGCTTGGCTTCGAAGGCCGCCGTGCCGCGCAGCCAAAGTCCCTGCGGCTGTTTCGGATCGAGCTCGAGCGCCCGCTCGAGCACGGCCAGCGCCTTGGTATCGAAACCCTGGGTGGCGGCGAGGACATCGGCGTAGTCGACGAGCAGCTCGGCGCTCGATTCGAGCAGCGGCCCGGTGCGCTCATAAGCGCGCACCGCCTCGGGAAAACGCCCCAGGGCTTTGTAGGAGCGCCCGAGCATCGCCCAGCCTCGATAATTCTCGGGTTCGTTTTCCAGTTTGGCCGCGAAGTCACTGACCAACCGATCGATCTCGGCTTGTGAGAACCGTTGCTGATGCAAGGCGGCCGTCGCATCGAGCGCGGCGGGGTTGCCGAGCAGGAAATAGAGCAGCGCGGCACCCAACGGGACGACCAAGGCAAGTCCGATCATCATCGCCCGGTTTGCCGGCAATCCGGCGCCCACGTCGTCTGCTTCGCTCTGGCTGTCTTCCAATAGGCGACGTTGCAGTTCCGCCTTGGCCTGGTCGTAATCGGCTTGCGAGAGATCACCCGAGGCCAGGTCGCGGTCGAGTTCGGCCAGTTCGTCGCGATAAATCGCGGCGTTGAGTTCGCGGCGTGAGCGCTCGCTGGCGGCCGTCCGCCGACGCAAGGGCCAGAGCAGCAAGACGAGGGTCGCGATGGTGAGTGCCGCCGCGCCGAGGAGAAAGGCGGTCATGGCTGGTTTTCCTTCAGGAGCGCTTCGGCCCGCTTGCGTTCCTCTTCGGTCAGTGGCGCCACCACGAGCTGATGATTGCGGCGGCGAAGATGACGCACGAGGGCGATGAGGCCAATGATCAACAGCAGGAATGGCCCGCCCCAGAGAAGGTAGGTCACCGGCTTGACCTGCGGTCGGTAGAGCACGAAATCGCCATAGCGGCTGACGAGGAATTCTCTCACCTCGTCATCCGACTTGCCGGCCTTGATGAGATTGCGCACCTCATCGCGCAAATCCTTGGCCAGATCGGCTTGGGAACCGGCGAGCGATTCGTTCTGGCAGACGAGACAGCGCAATTCTTCGGTGATCTTGACCATGCGTTGTTCGACGACCGGGTCCTCGGCCAGCGGTGCGGCTTCCTTCGTCAGCGCACCCTGCGCGAGCATCAGTCCGGTCGTTGCCACGGCAAAGAGCTTCAGCGTCTTCTTCATCGCTCGAGCTCCTTGACCAGCGGCAGGATCTTCTTCTCCATCACTTCCGGGGTGATCGGCCCGATCTGCTTGAAGCGGATCACCCCGGTTTTGTCGATCAGATAGGTTTCCGGCACGCCATAGACGCCGTAATCGATGCCGACGCGCCCATCGGCATCGAAGGCCGACAACAGGTAAGGATCGCCGAAGCGCGTCAGCCAGCGCAAGGCATCCTCGCGTTTGTCCTTGTAATCGAGACCGACGATGGGCGGCAGCAGCCCTTTCTGCGCATACTCGACGATCACCGGATGCTCCTCGCGGCAGGAAACGCACCACGAGGCCCAGACGTTGAGCAGCCAGACTTTGCCGCGCATCTCCTGCGGCGAGAATGTGGCCTCGGGGTTCTTCAGCTGCACCAGCTCGAAGTCCGGCGCCGGCTTGCCGATCAACGGCGATGGCACTTCGCGCGGGTTGAGTCCCAGCCCGACCGCGAGCAGTCCGACGAGGGCGATGAAGATGACCAGTGGCCAGACGAATTTGTTCATGCCGGTGCTCCAGCAGCGACGGTCGAGGCGTGCTTGATCCGCAGCCGGTAGCGCCGGTCGCTGGCCGCGATCAGGCCCCCCAGCGCCATCAGCAGACAGCCGCCCCAGATCCAGTCGACGAAGGGTTTGAAATAGACGCGCACCGCCCAGGCCCCGTTTTCCTTGTCATTGGAAAGCGGCTCGCCCAGCGAGACATAGACGTCGCGCGTGAAGCCGGCATCGATCGCCGCTTCGGTCATCGGCATCGAGCCGGCGCCATAGTCGCGTTTTTCGGGATGCAGCATGCGCAACGTCCTGCCATCGCGGGAAAGCTCGAAACTGCCTACCGCGGCTCGATAGTTTGGGCCATCCGCCTCGCGCACGCCGAGGAACTTGAAGGTGTGGCCACCGACCGTCACCGTGTCGCCCGGTTCCATCTTTACGTCGCGCTCTTCCTGAAAATTGGAGACCATGGTCACACCGACGACGAAGACGGCCAGACCGAAGTGGGCGATCTGCATGCCCCACCACGAAGGCGTCGGGGCGCCGGGTTTCTTGAAGCGATCGGCCGCTTGCAGCACGATCGCGGCGACGATCCAGCCGACCAGCGCCAGCCCCAAGGCGACGGCGCCGTTCCAGCCGCCGGCTAGCCAGGGTAGGGCGATACCCGCCAGCAGCGCGATCAAAGACGCCGGCCAGAGCCTGCGAAGGATCGTCCTCGGCTCGTCGTGCTTCCAGCGTGTGACCGGACCGATCGCCACCAGCACCAAAACCGGCAGCATGATCGGCACGAACACGGCGTTGAAATAGGGTGGGCCGACGGAGATCTTGCCCAGGCCGAGGGCATCGACGATTAGAGGGTAGAGCGTGCCGAGCAGCACGCTGCCCGCCGCGACTACGAGCAGCACGTTGTTGATCAGCAAGAAGGTCTCACGCGAGACGAGCGCGAAGGCGCCGCCCAAGCCGACTTTCGGTGCGCGCGCCGCGAACAGCATCAGCGAAGCGCCGACGACGATCGCCAACAGGATCAGGATGAAGATGCCGCGGCGCGGGTCTGTGGCGAAGGCATGCACCGAAGTGAGCACGCCGGAGCGCACCAGGAAGGTACCGAGCAGCGAGAGCGAGAAGGCGGCGATCGCCAGCAGCACCGTCCAGTTCTTGAAGCTGCCGCGTTTTTCGGTCACGGCCAGCGAATGGATCAGCGCGGTGCCGACCAGCCAGGGCATGAAGGAGGCGTTCTCGACCGGGTCCCAGAACCACCAGCCGCCCCAGCCGAGCTCATAGTAGGCCCACCAGGAGCCGAGCGCGATGCCGAGCGTGAGGAAGATCCACGCCGCGGTCGTCCACGGCCGCGACCAGCGCGCCCAGGCGGCATCGAGCTGGCCGGCGATCAGCGCGGAGATCGCGAACGCGAAGGCGACCGAGAAGCCGACATAACCCATGTAGAGCATCGGCGGGTGATAGACGAGACCCGGGTCTTGCAGCAAGGGGTTCAGCGATCGTCCTTCGGCGGGAGGCGGAAAGACCCGCTCGAATGGATTCGAGGTGAAGACGATGAAGGCGAGCAGGCCAACCATCACCAGCCCGAGCACGCCCAACACGCGCGCGACCATCGCCTCCGGCAACTGACGGGAGAACAGGGCGACCGCGAGCGACCAGCCGGCCAGCATCAGCACCCAGAGCAACAGCGAGCCTTCATGGCCGCCCCAGACGGCGGAGAGGCGATACATCGTCGGCAGTTGCGTATTCGAATGCGCGGCGACGTAGAGGACGCTGAAGTCGTTGCTGTAAAAGGCCCAGGTCAGGCTGGCGTAAGAGAAGGCGATCAACAGAAACACCGCGATCGTCGCCGGCCGGGCGAGCGCCATCCAGTGGCGCTGATGACGCTCGCCACCGGCAAGCGGCAGGATGCCCATCGCCAGCGCGACGAACAGGGACAACAGCAGGGCGAAATGCCCGAGTTCTGGAATCATCGCGACGCCTTATCGTTCGAGGGTTTGCTGGGCTTTCTGGGCCTGCTCGATCGCATGACCCGCCTCGGGCGGCATGTAATTTTCGTCATGTTTCGCCAGAACCTCGGTTGCGGTGAAACTGCCATCCGGGTTCAGGTGGCCTTGGGCCACCGCCCCTTTGCCTTCCTTGAACAAGTCGGGAAGGATGCCGGTGTAGGTGACCTTCACGTCGCGCGCGGTATCGGTGATGACGAAGCTCACGGTCAGGTCGTCGCGCACTACGGAGCCTTCCTTGACCAGGCCGCCGACGCGGAAGGCCTTGCCTTGCGGCGCCTTGCCGGCGGCGATTTCGGACGGGGTGACGTAGAAGGCGATGTTGCTGTCGAGGGCGTTGAGCACGAGGGTGGCGGCAATGCCGAGCGCGGCGAGTCCGCCGAGGATCAGGGCGATGCGTTTTTGGCGAGGTTTCATGTCGGATTGTCGAGGGTTTCGGCCAGACGTTCGCGGCGCAGGATGCGCAAAATGCTTCTGTGACGCTGGCGGACCAGGATTGGTTCCATGATCATCAGTAAAGCGCAGACGCCGAAACTGCCCCAGACATAGAGGCCGTAGCCCCCCATGGCAAAGAATTCGGCGGGCGATCCCCAGTGCATCAGTTGCCCCCTTTCACTTCCGGCAGCGCCTTGACCCATTCGGTATGCGCTTCGCGTTCCAGGATGATCGCGCGCACCCGCGTCAGGATCACGGCGATCGAATACATCCAGAACGCCAGCGCCATGATCAGCATCCCGATTAGCATCGTCGTCGCCATCGACGGCGATTTCATGATCGAGACCGAGGCGCCCTGATGCAGCGTGTTCCACCATTTCAC
>JBKBOI010000101.1:0-6037 GCA_046294935.1 Rhodocyclaceae bacterium | reverse complement strand
GGTAGAGCTTCACGGCGTGGATGATGCTGCTGTCCTTCGCCCGGTCGATCTCCTCCGGCGGCAGGTCGTCCGTCAGATAGAGCGTCATCAGCGGTGTGAAAGTCTGCGCTGGCGAGACGGCACGCAGCGCCGCGAGGATGCGCTCGCGGTAGGCCGCCGCCTGGGAGACGGTGGTGACCGGCGGCTTGAGGTTGGGCATGACGATGGCACGGCCGAAGCGCTTTGCCGTGTCAGGCAATACTGCGCGCAGCGCGTCGCCGTCCCTGAGGTGCAGGTGCCAGTCGTCGGGGCGGGTGAGCGTCAGCCTGTCGGCCATGTCTTGGGAAAAAGCGAGGCAGGCAGTGAGGCGCGGACGGCTTCCATCACCGCAAGGCTTGCGGTAACCGCCAAGTGAGGATCGGGCGCTTCGGAATCACCTGGATAACGGTATTCGATGGCCAGCGGTGACAGCAAGGCGCCCTCCTCGATCCGTTTTCTCCAGACGGTATCGATCTTGCCGGCCAGATCGATGAGCTTCGTGATGTCGTGTGTTTTTTCCACCGGCTGGTGATGAAAGCAAAGATATCCCTTGAGGGCCTTTTCCGCAGCCTGCTGGCAATGGAACAAAGCGGGCAGGATCAGGCCGCCCTCGATCAGCAGCTTCGCGGCACGGTAGTCCTCGTCGGCTTTGCCCAGCCATTCGGCAGTCAGCAGGAGCGTGGCCTCATCCATACAGCAATCGTCCCTCGTGGGCGATTTTGTGCTCAAGGGAGGCCGGTGCCTGGGCGCGAAATGCGAATTCATCCGCGGTTTCTACCAGGACATCCTTGGACACGGGCAGATCGGCCAGCACCCGGTGAGCACGCACGGTGCGCTGATATCGCGGCTCGGAACTGTTCGCGACGACCACCATGAGATCGATGTCGCTGTCCTCGTCCGGCTCGCCCCATGCATGAGAGCCGAATAGGATGACCCGCTCGGGCGCGAACTCCGACACCAGGCGCCGGGTGATTTCATCGAGGATTGGTGTGTTCTCCATAAGACCGATTATCCTGAAAATCGTAGTCGGATGGTGAGGAGCGTGCTTTCATCGCGGTGAAAAAAGGCGCGCCGACGAAGTAAGGCGCCCCCTGCCGAGGAGACGCGACGCCGCCATGCGCCGCGAAGGGCGCGCACTTCACGTCGTAGCGCCTCAGCCGAAGGATGAAATCCCGACCAGAGAGTATCGCTTTCCAATCAAAGAAGCTTTCATCTCTTGCGGCGCGGTCGACTGCGTCAACGGTCTTGTGCAGCAGGATTATTGCGACCGGTCTTGGGCGGCTTGCAGCGCCAGCGCCCGTGCGTAAAGCGCGTTCCTCGGCTGGCCGGTGATCGCGCTCGCCAGTCTTGCCGCCTGCTTCACCGGCAGCTCGGAAAGCAGCAGTTTCAGGATGCGCTCGCTCATCGCATCCAGCCCTGGCTTGGGCGGCGGGGCGGAGACGAGTAGCACGAACTCGCCACGGCGATGGTTTTCGTCTACGGCAAGCCAGGCCGGCGCGCGAAGAAGCGGCATGCGCTCGATCTGTTCGAACAGTTTGGTCAGCTCACGGGCGATGACGATTTCCCGCTCGGGTTCGAGTAAGGCGACGAGATCGGCGAGGGTTTCCTCGATGCGATGCGGTGCCTCGTAAAAGACGAGCGTGGCCGGAATGGCTTTGAGCGCCGCAAGTGCCGTCCTGCGAGCGCCGACTTTCGCCGGCAGGAAACCGACGAAGTGAAACGGGCCCTCGAAGCCGGAGGCCGAGAGCGCGGCGATCGCGGCGTTCGGGCCGGGGATCGGCACGATGCGAAAGCCCGCTTGCCGCACGGCGGCCACCGTGCGCGCGCCGGGGTCGGAGATGGCGGGGGTGCCGGCGTCCGAGATCAGCGCGACCGACTCGCCTGCCTGCAGCAAAGCGATCAGCCGCTGCGCGGTCTGCGCTTCGTTGTGCTCGTGCAGCGCGATGAGCGGCGTGCCGATGCCATGATGCTCGAGCAGCCGTCGCGCATGGCGCGTGTCCTCGCAGGCGATCGCCGCGACGCTCTTCAGGGTTTCCAGCGCGCGCAGTGTGATGTCGGCAAGGTTGCCGATCGGGGTGGCGACGATGAATAATGTGGCGCTCATGAACGGCATTATCCCCCAGACGACCAGGCAGATCGGCGCGGCCGGCGAGGAGGCTGCGGCGCGGCACCTCGCCGCGCAGGGGCTGGCCATCCTCGCGCGCAACTTCCGCGTCAAGGGCGGCGAGATCGATCTGGTTTGCCGCGATGGCGCGACGACCGTCTTCGTCGAGGTGCGCCGCCGCACCCGCCAGGATTACGGCGGCGCGGCGTACAGCATCTCGGCGGCGAAGCAGCAGCGGCTGATCCTCGCCGCGCGCCACTGGCTGGTGCAGCATGGCGAAGGGGCATGCCGTTTCGACTGCGTGCTGATCGATGGCGGGAAACTGGAGTGGCTGAAGGATGCGTTTCGTCTGGATTAGCCTGCTGTGGCTGAGCCTTGCCGCACATGCCGATAGCATCAAGCTGCTGGTGCAAAGCTCGCCGCTCGCCGGCTTCCAGTATCACGCTGGCGCGGCAGTATGGGATCAGTTGCGCGTCGGCGATCCACTCGCACTGATCCGCGAGCCGGACAATCCGTTCGACCGCCGCGCGGTGCGCATCGAATGGCAAGGGGTGATGCTCGGCTATCTGCCGCGCGCCGAGAACGAGGCCGTCGCGGCGGCGATGGATCGCGGCGAGCGCGTCGAAGGCCGCATCGCTGCGCTGGTCGAACACAAAAACCCCTGGCGCCGGCTGAGGATCGACATATTTGTGGTTTTTTGAGCGCTATTCCCGCAGCTGGCAGCGACGTGCCGCCGGGTAGAATCGGCGGATCATGAATCTCGCCCAACGCATCCACACCCAGTTCGAGGAGAGCATCGCCGCCAAGCGCGCCGCGCTTTCCATCCTCGCCGCGCCGATCGAGGCGGCGGTGCGCCTGATGGCGCGGAGCCGTGGGGCCCGCCGGCCGGGGTGGAGGTGGGGCAACGGCGGTTCCGCCGCCGATTCGCAACACTTCGCCGCCGAACTGTTGAACCGCTTCGAGAAGGAACGCGCGCCGCTCGCGGCGATCGCGCTGACCACCGATACCTCGACGCTGACCTCGATCGCCAACGACTACGCCTATGATCAGGTATTCGCCAAGCAGGTCGCGGCGCTCGGTCGCCCCGGCGACGTGCTGCTGGCGATTTCCACCTCGGGCGATTCGCCGAACGTCGCCGCGGCGATCGCCGCCGCCCATGCCAAAGGCGTGCGGGTCGTCGCGCTCACCGGCAAGGGGGGCGGAACCATCGGCCAACAGCTCGGGTCGGACGATATTCATATCTGCGTTCCCGCCAGCCGCACGGCGCGCATCCAGGAGGTCCACCTCCTGACGATCCACTGCCTGTGCGACGGCATCGATGCCCTCATCCTAGGAGAAGCCCAATGAACAGACGCACCCTGATCCTGCTCGCCGCCCTCGTGCCCACTCTTTCCGGCTGCTTCGGCGCCGTGGCCGTCGGCACCGGCGTCGGCGTGCTGGCTTATGCCGACCGCCGCACGACCGAGACCCAGGTCACCGACGAAGGCATCGAGCTGCGCGCGGCCAACCGCATCGGAGAAAGATTCGGCAGCAACACCCATGTCAATGTCACCAGCTACAACCGCACCGTGCTCCTCACCGGCGAAGTGCCGGATGCCGCGACCAAAGCCGAGGTCGAAAAGATCGTCGCTGGCGTGCCGAACGTCAAGGCGATCAGCAACGAGCTGCAGATCGCCGGCGCGAGTTCCTTGGCTTCGCGCAGCAACGACACCTACATCACCTCGAAGGTCAAGGCGCGTTTCATCGACGCCAACCAGTTTGCGGCGAACCACGTCAAGGTGGTCACCGAAGCCGGCGTCGTCTATCTGATGGGGCTGGTGACGCAGAAGGAAGCCGACGCGGCAGTCGAGATCGCGCGCACCACCGGCGGCGTGCGCAAGGTCGTGCGCGTCTTCGAAATCATTTCCGAGGCCGAGGCACAACGGCTCTCGGGCAGCGGCGCTTCATCCGCCGCGCCACAGCAGCAAGCCCAGCCCAAGCCGACGCAGTGAAATATCCGCCGCCAGTCTTCGAGCAGAAGATCTGCGCGCCGGCTGATCTCGCCGCGCGCGCATCCACCCTACCGCGGCCGCGGGTGTTCACCAACGGCTGCTTCGACATCCTGCACCGCGGCCATGTCACCTATCTCGCCCAGGCACGCGCCCTAGGAGCGAGCCTGATCGTCGCCGTCAATTCGGATGCTTCGGTCAAGCGCCTCGGCAAGGGGGCACAGCGGCCGGTGAATCCGCTCGAGGATCGTATGGCGGTGCTCGCCGCGCTGGAGAGCGTCGCGCTCGTCACCTGGTTCGAAGAAGACACGCCATTGCTGAGCATCCTCGACTGCCGGCCGGAGATCCTCGTCAAGGGCGGCGACTGGCCGGTGAAGAAAATCGTCGGCGCGGCGGAGGTCCTGGCCTGGGGCGGCCAGGTGCATTCGATCCCCTTCCTGCACACGCGTTCGACGACCGCGCTGTTGGAAAAGATCAGACGGCTGTAGTCGCCTGTTCGATCTCCTTGCGCACCAGCCCCAGATGCACGCGCAGCGTGTAGATCATGTCGCTGAAGACTAGCGGCACCGGCAAGTGGTTGACCTCGCGCTCGATCGCATCGATGCGCTGTAGCCATTCCGCGCGCGAGAGCTTGTGCGGGTCGGCCTCGAACTCGGCTTCGAGGAACTTGAGTTCTCCGTAGCGTTTGTAGATGCGCGACTTGATGCGCCAGTTGTAAAGCACCGGCGCGAACTTCAGCACCGGGATCAGCACCGCGAACAATGGGATCAGCATCACCACCATCCGGTCGACCAGCGTCGCCGCCCAGAAAGGCAGGAAGCGCTGTAGCCAAGGCTTGCCGGACTTGTAGTAGCGTTGGGCTTCGGGCGAAAGCGGGAAGTCGGTGCTGTCCGCGGCGGTGGGACGGGGAAACTCGCCGGCGCGCTGGAAGATTCCGGCACCGCCGTGCGCCTCGGACATCGCCTGCATCATGAGGTCGATCAGGGCCGGATGGGTGTCCTCGCGCACCACCAGGGTCGCCATCGGCGCCAGCAATTCGATGTCCGTCGGTGGCTGGTCGGCGGCCAGATCGATTGCGCCGCGTGGCAGCACCCGCTTGGTGAGATAGGGAAACTGACGGGTATAGGCCTCGGCATGGACGAGATTCATCAACTTGACGCCGGGCGTATGCAGTAGCGTCCACACCGTCGCCGACTGGGTCGGGCCGACCACGAAAGCGACATCGAGGCGTTTCTCGGCGAATGCCTGCGCGAGGCTCATGCCGCCTTGCTCGATCAGCCGGGTATTCTTGGCGTCGATCTGACTGGCCGAGAGCAGCTGGTCGGCGAGATGATGGGTGCCGCTGCCGGCGGCGCCGATCGCGATGCGTTTGCCTTTCAGGTCGACGAGCCGTGAGGGCGTGCCGAGTTCCGCTCGGTAGAAAATCCACAGCGGTTCGTAATAAAGGTTGCCAAGCGAAAGCAGGGCATCGCCTTCCTGCACCCGCGCGGTGCCGCTCTGAATGAAGGCGGCGTCGACCCGCTCCTCGGCATCGCGCAGGCGCGCGAGGTTTTCGAGCGAGCCGGCCGATGGCTTCTCGACGAGAGTGACACCGTAACGCGCCAGCACGTCTTTGTAGACCGCGGCGAAACGCTGGTAGGCGCCTCCTTCACTGCCGGTCGAGATCGTCAGCGTATCGGGTGGGGCGGGCTGGATGAAGCGCGAGGCGACGAAAAAGCCGGCGATCACCAGCGCGAGCAGCGGCAGACCGACGATCGAGAGGTCGCGCAGCGAGTATTCACGCAACCGGCGCAGCTTCTTTTTCATCGACGATCTTGGTTTGCACGACCGCTGCGAAAGGGCACTTCGAGAAACCGTCGCGAGCGGGTGGAGGGCAAGGCGATTGGTGCGCAGCGACCGAGACATAACAAGTAGTTAGGCGAGGGAG
>JBKBOI010000100.1:0-6200 GCA_046294935.1 Rhodocyclaceae bacterium | reverse complement strand
GGTCGTTCTCGCGGCTGTGGATGCCGATGATCATGCCCTCATAGACCGGATCGCCCGGCTTGACGAACATCCGGCCGCGTTCCTGCAGTTTCCACAGCGCGTAGGCGACGGCGGCGCCGTCCTCGGACGAGACCAGCACGCCGTTGCGGCGATCGGCCATCGGGCCGGCCCACGGGCCGTATTCGTCGAAGACGTGGCTCATCAGCCCGGTGCCGCGGGTGAGCGTCAAAAATTCGCCCGCAAAGCCGATCAGTCCGCGCGCCGGGATGCGGTATTCGAGCCGCACGCGGCCCTTGCCGTCGGGCTGCATGTCCATGAGCTCGCCCCTGCGGCGGCCCAGTTCCTCCATCACGCCCCCTTGATGGCCTTCCTCGACGTCTACGGTGAGCAATTCATAAGGCTCTTGCTTGACGCCATTCACTTCGTGCAGCACCACCCGCGGCCGGGAGACGGCGAGTTCATAACCCTCGCGGCGCATGTTCTCCAGCAGGATGGTCAGATGCAGCTCGCCGCGGCCGGAAACTTCGAAGACATCGACATCGTCGGTATCCTTGACGCGCAGCGCGACATTGGAGAGCAGCTCGCGCGTAAGGCGCTCGCGGATCTGGCGGCTGGTGACGAACTTGCCTTCCTTGCCGGCCATGGGCGAGGTATTGACCTGGAAGTTCATCGTCAGCGTCGGCTCATCGACCAGGATCGGCGGCAGGCCGACGGGCTGGTTCGGATCGCACAAGGTCACGCCAATGCCGACCTGCTCGATGCCGGTGACCAGCACGATGTCGCCGGCGATCGCTTCCTGCGTCGGCTCGCGCTCGAGCCCTCTGAAGACGAGGATCTGGCCGACCTTGGCGGGGCCGCGGTTGTCATCGCCATACATCACGACGACCTGCTGGCCGGGCTTCAGGTGGCCCTGCTTGATGCGGCCGATGCCGATGCGGCCGACATAGGGGCTGTAGTCGAGCGAGCAGATCTGCAGCTGCAATGGCGCATCCGCATCGACCTCGGGTGGCGGCACATGGCGCAGGATCGCCTCGAACAGCGGCCGCATGTCGCTGCCGGGCATTTTGGCGTCGAGCATCGCGTAACCATTCAAGGCAGACGCATAGACGACGGGAAAATCGAGCTGTTCCTCGGTGGCGCCGAGCTTGTCGAAGAGATCGAAGGTGTGGTCGATCACCCAGTCGGGACGTGCGCCGGGCCGGTCGATCTTGTTGATGACGACGATCGGCTTGAGCCCCAGCGCCAGCGCCTTCCGGGTCACGAAACGCGTCTGCGGCATCGGTCCTTCGACGGCATCGACCAGCAGCAAGACGCCATCGACCATCGACAGCACGCGTTCGACCTCACCGCCGAAATCGGCGTGACCCGGCGTGTCGACGATGTTGATGTGCGTGCCTTCCCAGTCGATCGCGCAGTTCTTGGCGAGGATCGTGATGCCGCGTTCCCGCTCGAGATCGTTGGAATCCAACACGCGCTCGGCGATCTGCTGGTTTTCGCGGAAGGTGCCGGACTGGCGTAGAAGCTGATCGACGAGGGTGGTCTTGCCGTGATCGACGTGGGCGATAATGGCGATGTTGCGTAAGCTGCGGGACATGGGGTCGCCCTGGAGGAAGGGGCGCGCATTCTAGCAGAGCCCGCACGGCGGATTCGTGGAGGAGATCGGAATGTTGGCAGTCATCGGTGGCAGCGGGCTCACGCAGTTGGCCAGTCTCGAAGTGAGCCGCCGCGAAGTCGTGCGCACGCCTTACGGCGAGCCTTCCGGCGTGCTCACCTTTGGTCGCATCGGCCGGCAGGAGGTCGTGTTCCTGCCGCGTCACGGGCATGGTCATACGATTCCGCCGCATCGCGTCAATTACCGCGCCAACCTCTGGGCGCTGGTCAAGGCCGCGGGGGCCGGCTGCGTCGTCTCGGTGGCCTCGGTGGGCGGCATCCGCGCCGATCTGGGCCCTGGATCGATCGCCGTGCCACACCAGATCATCGATTACACCTGGGGGCGGCCGCACACTTTCTTCGATGGTGGCGATCAGCCCGTCGTGCATGTCGATTTCACCGAACCTTACGATCGCACCCTGCGCGAACGCCTGCTATGCGCCGCGGATGCCGTCGGCATCGAGGTCGCCGGCGCGGCGGTCTATGCCGCGACCCAGGGGCCACGGCTGGAGACGGCGGCGGAGATCGAACGGCTGGCGCGCGACGGCGCCGATGTCGTCGGCATGACCGGCATGCCGGAAGCGGCGCTGGCGCGCGAGTTGGAAACGCCTTATGCGGCCCTCTGTGCGGTGGCGAACTGGGCGGCCGGACGCGGCGATTCGAAGACGGCGATCAGCTTCGGCCAGCTCGAAGCGGTCTTGGCGGAAACGCTCGGCAAGGTGCGCCGGGTGATCGAGCACCTGTGCGAGACGGGCTTCGACGGTTGAACGTGCCGTCCCACCAGCGCCGACTATTGAATCTTCAGCGTGTCCAGCAGCTCCTGTTCGAGCTGCACCAGTGTCGCGGTCTTGCCGAGCGCCGCGCCGCTGATCAGGAAGGTGTCCTCGACGCGCTCGCCGAGCGTCATGATCTTGGCGCCATGCACCGAGACGCCATGCCGTGCCAGCACCAGCGCGATCGCATAGAGTAGCCCCGTGCGGTCGGCGGCGACGATCGACAGCAGATGATGCTTGCCATCCTCGTCGGCACGGATCGAAATCTCCGGGTTGAGTGGCAGGTGCCGGGCGCGGCGCGAAAGACGCACGCGCGGCGGCGGCGCCAGCGGCGGTTGCCGCACGAGCTCCTCGCTCAAGCCGTGCTCGATGAGGCTGAGCATGTCGCGGTAGGGCATCTGGTGTTCCGGATCGAGCAGCGCGAAGCTGTCGAGCGCATAGCCGTGACGCGTGGTATGGATCTTGGCGTCGACGATCGTGAAGCCCAAGCGCGCAAAGAAGCCGCAGATGCGCGCGAACAGCTCCGGCTGGTCGCGCAGGTAGATCATCACCTGCAATCCGGCGCCCGCCGGGTTCATGCGCGCGCGCACCAGCGGCGCCTCGGGCGCGGGCCGATGGTAGAGCTGCTGCGTGTGCCAGGCGATTTCATCGCCATCGTGGCGCAGGAAATAGGCGGTATCCAACTCCCGCCACAGGGCATCCTCGATGCCGGGACGCAAGCCCCGCAGGCGCAGCTTGCCGCGCGCTTCTTCCTGGCGCTCCTCGATGCCGCCGATGGGCGCACGGCTTTCACCGGTCAGCAAGGGACGCGTCAGCCGGTAGAGGTCGTCGAGCAGCTTGGCCTTCCACGGATTCCACACTTTCGGTCCGGTGCCGCGGATGTCGCAGACGGTGAGCAGATACAGCGCCGTCAGTCGTTCCTCCGTGCCGACCAGGGCGGCAAAGCGGCGGATCACTTCCGGATCGGTGAGATCGCGCTTTTGCGCGAACAGCGACATCGTCAGATGATGTTCGACGAGGAACACGATCAGCGCCGTATCATCCCGACCGATGCCGTGGGTGCGGCAGAAGCGGCGTGCATCGCGCATGCCGAGTTTCGAGTGGTCGCCGCCACGTCCTTTGGCGATGTCGTGGAACAATGCGGCGAGATACAGCCGCCATGGTTCCGGAAAAGCCGCCATCAGCCGGGAATGCTCCGGATATTCATGGGCGAATTCGGGCAAGGAGAGACGGCGCAGGTTGCGGATCACCTGCAGGATGTGCTGATCGACGGTATAGACGTGGAACAGGTCGTGCTGCATGCGACCGACGATGCGGCCGAAGGCGGGCAGGTAGCTACCCAGGATGTCGAACTGATTCATGCGCCGCAGCTGGTGGGTCAGGCCGCGCGGAGCCTTGAACAGGGCGAGGAAATTCGCCCGGTTCGCCGCATCGCGGCGGAACGCCGCATCGATGCGGCGGCGTGCATGCCAGAGGGCGCGCAAGCAGGGGGCCGTCATGCCTTTCAGCTCCTGGCGCTGCGAGAGCAGCAAAAAGCCTTTCAGCAACGCGCCTGGCCGACGCTCGAATAGGCCAACGTCGCGGATGTCGAGTAAATCCTGGTCAACCTGGAACTCGTCGTCGAGGAGGCGGGGTATGGTCGCCGGGTGTCTTTCCAGCCGGGCAGCCAGATCGAGCAGGATCAGCGTATTCAGCTGCGTGATGCGTTTGGCATTGCGGTAGTAACGCTGCATCAACACTTCGGAGGCGCGGCGATGGGCGGTGGCGCTGATGCCGAGCTTGGCGGCGAGCGTTTCCTGATGATCGAACAGCAGCCGATCCTCGCGTCGCCCGGCGATCAGGTGCAGGCCGATGCGGATGCGGCGCAGGAAGTTTTCCGCGCGCGCCAGATGCTGCGCTTCGAGCGGCGAGATGAGACCCTGGCGGGAAAGCTCACGCCAGCTGCGGGCTTGCGTCGCCGCCTGGCCAACCCAGCGGATGATCTGCAGGTCGCGCAAGCCTCCGGGGTGCTCCTTGCAGTTCGGCTCCAGCGCGTAGGGCGTGTCCTGATATTTTGCGTAGCGCTCTTCCTGTTCGAGGCGCTTGGCATGGAAAAAGGCCAGCGGATCCAGTCGCGCCGCGAAGGCGGCCACGAAGCGGGCGAACAGATCGCGGTCGCCGCAGAGAAAGCGCGCTTCGAGCAAAGCCGTCTGGATCGTGATGTCGCGCGCGGCCTCCGCCAGGCACTGCTCGATGGTGCGCACACTGTGGCCGATTTCCAGACCGATGTCCCAGAGCATGCCGACCAGCCGCTCCAGCTGCGGCGCGTGGCTTTCCCGGTCATCTTCCGGCAGCAGGATCAGCAGATCGACATCCGATGCCGGATAGAGCTCGCCGCGCCCGTAACCGCCCACGGCGACCAGCGCCAGGCGCCGATCCATGCCGCTGGTATGCCAGAGATGGCGCAGGACGCGGTCGACCAGACGGGCTGTGCCGTGCAGCAAGCTGGCCGGGTTGCCGCCGGCGAGATATTTGTCCTGCAGCGCCTGGCGGCCGGTCCGCAAGGCATTGCGGCAGAACGGGATCAGGTCTTCACCCGGCGGTGGGCACTCGGGTGACGATGGCATAGGCCCTTCAGCGCTGGAATGGGCTCGAGGGAGCGCCGGCGGAGAGTGTCAGCACCTCGACGCCGGTTTCGGTCACGGCAACCGTATGCTCCCACTGGGCGGAAAGGCTGCGATCCTTGGTGACGATGGTCCAGCCGTCAGGCAGTTCGGAGATCGCTGCCTTGCCGGCGTTGATCATCGGCTCGATGGTGAACACCATGCCGGGCTCGAGCACGAGGCCGGTGCCTTTTTTGCCGTAATGCAGAACCTGCGGTTCTTCGTGGAACCTGCGGCCGATGCCGTGGCCGCAGAATTCGCGCACCACCGAAAAGCCGTTGGCTTCGGCATGGCGCTGGATCGCCGCGCCGATGTCGCCCAGATGGGCGCCGGGGCGGACGGCCGTGATGCCGAGCCACAGACACTCATGTGCGACCCGGATCAGGCGCCTGGCGAGGATCGAGGCGGCCGCCGGCCCACCGGCGACGAACATGCGGCTGGTGTCGCCATGCCAGCCGTCCTTGATCGTCGTGATGTCGATATTGACGATGTCGCCTTTCTTCAATGGCCGATCGTTGGGCACGCCATGACAGACTTGGTGATTGACGGAAGTGCAGATCGACTTTGGATAGGGTACGTATCCTGGCGGCGCGTAATTGAGAGGCGCTGGGATGGAGCCCTGCACCTTGACCATGTAATCGTGACACAGCCGGTCGAGTTCCTCGGTGGTGACGCCAGGCTTGACGAAGGGCTCGATGTAGTCGAGCACCTCGCCGGCGAGGCGGCCGGCGATGCGCATCTTCTCGATTTCTTCCGGGGTCTTGATCGTGACGCTCATGTTTCTCTGTCGGGCGGAGTGGAGGCGAAGATTCTAACCCGTGGCGATCCCTGAAAAAGGCTCGCCTGGCGCCAGTTGCGGCGCCACGATAAATGCATTTATAATTCACAACTTGCCCTGCCATGCAGGGCAAAATTCACACACCCGGCGCCGAATGGGTGCTCGCAATGACGGGAACCGGCCGGGTGGCGGACCAACCCATATCGGAGATCGATCGCAATGAGCACTACCCCCATGCGCGAGATGCTGGAGGCTGGCGTGCCTTTCGGCCACCAGACGCTGTTCTGGCACCCCAACATGGCCCCGTACATTTTTCGCCATCGCAACAAGCTCCACATCATCACCCTCGAAAAGACC
>JBKBOI010000099.1:0-6414 GCA_046294935.1 Rhodocyclaceae bacterium | reverse complement strand
GACAACGAGTTGAATCAGTATCTACTCAGCCTCGCCCTGGAAGAGGCGGCGCTGGTGCCCAAGGCGGGCGCTGCCGCCATCGAAGGCTCTGCGCTCGAGGAACTGGCGAACAGCTATCTGACGTCGGAAGCCATCATCCGTCGGTTGGCTGATTTCGTCGATGGCGAGGCCCTGCATGCGCTCATCGCTCATGACATCACGCTGGATTTGAGCGACGAGCCTGCCGCCATGGAAAGCGCAGCGCGCTTGCGTGCCGTGCTCTCGGGGAAACTCCAGGTGGAGGCCGGTTTCGACGAACGCACGGAACATTGGAGCTTACGTCTTGCCAGGATGCGCCATGGCAATCTGCGCGTCAGCCACATCGACGAGGAGTTTCTCGTCTCGGGCGATTATGCGCAATTGCGCAAGACTGCCAGCCTGCTCTCTGGCTTGGTCGGCCCGGATGCAGTGATCCGACGCGGAGAGAAGTCGCAGCAGGTGAGCAGTTTTGCCGCCGCCATGCAATGGTTGTTCGCCGACGTCGAACGCAACCTGAGCAAACAGCGTTACAAAGGGTTGGGCGAAATGAACCCCGAACAGTTGTGGGAAACGACGATGGACCCCAGCGCGCGGCGGCTGCTCAAGGTGAGAATCGAGGATGCGATCGCCGCCGACGAAATCTTCACCACGCTGATGGGAGACGTCGTCGAGCCGCGACGCAGATTCATCGAGGAAAACGCACTCTACGCCAGAAACATCGACGTATGAGCGGCTGAAGACCGAAGACCCCCGCGAGAGGCGAAGGGGGGCGGGCAGGCTGATCGAGGAACACGGCAGCGCTGCCGCCGGGCCGTCCCAAGGCAGCGCGGCACGCGCCGCCAGGCGCAATCCGCTCCGTGGATGTTTGTCGACGCCCTCGTTTTCGAGCGCCGCGCATGCGGCGCGAGCACGAAAGAACCCCCCGGGAGGGGGGTGAAGGGGGGCGGGCCTTACTTGAAATCGGCGCCGGCCTGGTTGGCCAGGAAGATCACGGCGCGCTGGATTTCCTCGTCGGTGGCGTCCGAGCCGCCTTTGGGCGGCATCGCCCCCTTGCCGGCCAAGGCCGATTTCACCAAGGCGTCGAGACCGGTCGCGATGCGCGGCGCCCAGGCTGCCTTGTCGCCCGTCTTCGGTGCGCCGGCGACCCCGGCATCATGGCAAGCGCTGCAAACGGCCTTGTATAGCTCTTCACCGCTGCGATTGCCCTTTGCGGGGCCAGCGGCGGACAATGGCGCGAGGCGCACCTTGGCGACCGGCTGGATACGCAGATTGGCGGCTTCTTCATCGACATTTTTGGGACGAGAGCCCATCGCCAAGGCCAAAGCCGGAATGAGGGCGAAAAGACCTGCCGTTGCCAGAATGCGCGAAGAAGTCCTACCCATCTGATGTTCTCCAGACAATGTTTGGCGCGCCCGAGACGATTCGAACGTCCGACCCCAGCCTTCGGAGGGCTGTACTCTATCCAACTGAGCTACGGGCGCGAAGCTTCGGCAGCATTATAACGCCCCGGCTTTTGCCGACGCATGTGGCGAATTCGAGATCGGTTCCTCGTCGAGACATTGCCTGACGGGGGCTGATAGCATGTCGAGATGATGCCCAGCTGGCTTACCACACTCCTCACCCGCCGCATGTTGATCTGCGTATTCACGGGCTTCGCCTCGGGCATGCCGCTGTATCTGCTGCTCAACCTGCTGCCCGCCTGGCTGCGCTCGGAGGGCATCGGTTTGACGACGATCGGCCTGTTCGCGCTGATCCAGTTTCCCTATACCTGGAAATTCCTCTGGGCGCCATTGCTCGACCGTTTCGTGCTGCCGCTGGGCCGACGGCGCGGCTGGATTTTCCTGACCCAGACGCTGCTGCTGGTGATCATCGCCGGGCTGGGCCTTTTTTCACCCGCCGATGAGCTCGGCGCGATCGTCTGGCTGACCGCGCTCTTGGCTTTCGTTTCGGCCACCGCCGACATCGCGCTCGATGCCTACCGCCGCGAGCTGCTGGAGGAGCACGAGCTAGGCTTGGGCAATGCGGTGCATGTCAATGCCTATCGCATCGCCGGCCTGGTGCCGGGCTCGCTGTCGCTGATCCTCGCCGATCATTTCCCCTGGCCGACGGTGTTCCTCGTCACTGCGCTGTTCATGCTGCCGGGAATGCTCATGGCGCTGTGGGTCGATGAACCCGTCATTGCCTGCGGCGCGCCGCGCACGTTGCGCCAGGCGGTGGTCGAGCCGTTCCGCGAATTCATCGTCCGCGCCGGGCTGAAAGACGCCCTCGTGATACTGGCGTTCATCTTCTTCTACAAGCTCGGCGATTCGATGGCAACGGCACTGGCTACCCCCTTCTATCTCGATCTCGGCTATGCGAAATCCGACATCGGGCTCATTGCCAAGCATGCCGGGCTGTGGCCGGCGGTGATCGGCGGCTTGCTCGGCGGCCTGTGGATGGTCAGCCTCGGCATCAACCGGGCACTGTGGCTGTTCGGCATCGTGCAGGTCGTCTCGATCTTGGGCTTCGCCTGGCTCGCCGCGCTCGGCCCACAGCCAAACATCGACGGTGCCGCGCTGGCGCGTCTGGCTGCGGTGATCGGTTTCGAAGCGCTCGGCGTCGGTTTGGGCACCGCGGCTTTCGTCGCCTTCATCGCCCGCGCCACGCATCCGGCCTACACGGCGACCCAGTTCGCGCTGTTTACCAGCCTTGCCGCCGTGCCACGCACCTTCATCAATGCCACTACCGGCTGGCTGGTGGAGACGCTGGGGTGGATGCCTTTCTTCCTGCTGTGCGCTTTGCTCGCCTTGCCGGGCATGGCGCTGCTGGTCGAAGTCGCACCGTGGCGCACAGGCCGCGGCCACGGTTGAAGGCCAGACAATTCCGCGTCGATCAACTTTTTTTCACCTGCGCCGTTAATTCGACATGTCGCTTCGAAGGAACGGGGGGACGTGAAAATGGTGATCGTGATGAACATGGCTACGGGAAAGAGAGAAAAAGCAGGGATCATCGAGCCTGCTACCGATGAATTCGGCGCCTTCGTCGATGAAGTGCTCAATGCTGGCTGGCTACCCCAGCCGGAAGCGAGGCTCGAGAAGCGCTGCGTCGAAGCTACGGCGCCTGCCTCGGGCTTCGAGCCGGACGAATTTCTGCGTAACCTCTATCGCCATCAAGAAGGTTGATGAAGTCGAGCCCCGGCGTGCCGCTTCGCCAGCGCCGAGCCAACGCCGCAACGCCGACCTCGGCCACCCGCGGTTGATAGGGCTCAGGCATTGGCGGTCGGCATGTAAGGCGTTCCTTGTTTTCAGAGCGCATGGGTGCGGTCTCCATGCTCGAAACCCATCAGGGGCGCCTCCATCGCCTTGCCCAGTGCGAGGACCTTGAACATCTCGCCCATCTCGTGCGGCGACAGCAGCATCTGCAATGCGCCGCTCGCCGCAAGCGTGCGGCCGTCTGATCGACGTTGCGTGAAAAGCTCGCCGATCCCACAGTTGATCAGGAACGTCGCCTGACTCGCATAGCCGAGCACATCGAGCCCGGCCTCGAATCCGGCTTCGGCCAGCGCAGTGAAATCGACATGCGCCGTGATGTCCGACAGCCCCGGCCACCAAAACGGATCATCGTGCAGCCGCTGCTGGTAATGGCAGCGCAAAGTCCCGCGATTGCGTAGCGGATGGTAGAGCTCTTGGCGTGGCAGACCATAATCGATCAGTAGCAGCGCGCCGCGCTCGAGTCGGCGGCCCCACTCCGCCACCCAGGCGCGGGCGGCCAGCCCGATTTCGCTCTCGAACGGCGCCTCGACGGGCAGTGCGGCCATCGCTTCGGCGAGCGCGCCCTGCGCCGGCCGCTCCTCGGCCCAGCCAAAGCCTTCGCCGCGCAACGTGACCCCCCGCTCCATCAACCCGGATTCGCGCCAGGCCACCGCATGCACCGGCAGTGCGTCGAGCAGCTCGTTGGCGATCACACAGCCAATAAACGCTTCTGGCAGCTCGTCGAGCCAGACCACACGGTCGGCGAGATGCGGCACGGCGGTCTCGATCGTCTGCCGCTGGCGTGCGCGCAGCTCACCGGAGAGTTCGAGGATTTCATAGCGCAATGGCAGCGCGTCGAGCGCTTCGAGCGAGAGCAGCAGATCGGCGGCCAGCTTGCCGCTGCCGGCGCCTGCTTCGAGCAAATTCGGCGCTGGTGACACGGCATGTAAGATCTGCGCCACCTGCCGTGCGAGCGCCTGGCCGAAGAGCGGCGTGAGTTCAGGCGCGGTGACGAAATCGCCCATCACACCGAACTTGTGCGCGCCACCGGCGTAATAGCCCAGTCCCGGAGAATACAGCGCCATTTCCATGTAATCGGCGAAGGACAGCCAGCCGCCTTCGGCGCGAATGCGGGACGCGATGCGGCTGCACAGTTCGCGGCTCGCGGCCTGGGCGTCGGGAGAAGGGTTCCGATGAGGTGCATCCTTCGGCATGAACGGCATCTTACAATGCCGCTCCATGGATACTTCCGACCACGCCCGGCGTTTCGGTGGCATCGAGCGCTTGTATGGCAATGGCAGTCTGACGAGGCTGGCGGCAGCGCATGTCTGCGTGATCGGTCTCGGCGGCGTCGGGTCGTGGGCGGCGGAGGCTTTGGCCCGCTCGGGCGTCGGACGGCTGACGCTGATCGATCTCGATCACGTGGCGGAAAGCAACATCAACCGCCAGGTGCATGCACTGGATGCCACGCTCGGACAGGCGAAGGTGCTGGCGATGCGCGAACGCATCGGCGGGATCGATCCGGATTGCCAGGTCGATTGCGTCGAGGAGTTCGTGACGGTTGAAAACGTCGCGACGCTGCTGCCGCAGTGTGATGTGGTGCTCGACTGCATCGACCAGGTGAAAGCGAAGGCGGCGTTGATCGCGCATTGCCGCCGCTCGAAACGGCCGGTCGTGACGACCGGCGGCGCGGGCGGGCGGGCCGATCCGACGCGCATCCGCATCGAGGATCTTTCGCGCACGACGCAGGATGCGCTGGCTTCCAAGCTGCGCGCGAAGTTGCGCCGGGATTACGGTTTCCCGCGCGAGCCGAAAAAGAAATTCGGCGTACCCTGCGTATTCTCGGACGAGCCGATCCGGCGGCCGCAAGGGCTCGCCTGTGACGTCGATGAAAAAGGCCTGCATGGACTTTCCTGCGCTGGCTATGGCTCGTCGGTGGCGGTGACGGCGGGTTACGGCCTTGCCGCCGCCGCGCACTGCCTCGGTATACTGCTCGGATGACTTCACCCGTGGTTTTGATCACCGGCGCGGCCCGCCGGGTCGGCGCCGAAATCGCGCGCTGCTTGCACGCGGCCGGCGCGCGCGTCGTGCTGCATTATCGTTCTTCCGCCCAACATGCCGAGGCACTGGCGGCCGACCTGAACGCACGGCGCGAAAAGTCGGCGCTGGCGGTACGGCACGACCTGTGCGAATGCCATGCCTCGGACAGCCTGATCCGGGCGGCGCTCGATCATTTCGGCCGGCTCGATGCGCTGGTGAATAACGCCTCGAGCTTTTTCAGGACGCCGGTCGGCCAAATCGACGAAGCCGCCTGGGACGATCTCGTCGGCAGCAATCTGAAAGGCCCACTGTTCCTATCGCAGGCGGCTGCGCCGCATCTGGCGAAAGCGCGGGGCTGCATCGTCAACATCACCGACATCCACGCCGAACGGCCGCTGAAGGGCTATCTCGTCTATTGCGTGGCGAAGGCGGGGCTGTTGGGCCTGACGCGTGCGCTGGCGCTGGAACTCGGCCCGCAGGTGCGCGTCAATGCGGTCGCGCCCGGCGCGATCGAGTGGCCCGAGAACGCTACCGACTTTCCGCCGGAGGAACAGGCGGCGATCATCGAGCATACCTTGTTGAAGCGCGTCGGCTCGCCGCGCGACATCGCGCGCACTGTGAAATTCCTGATCTTCGATGCGCCCTACATCACCGGCCAGGTGATCAATGTCGACGGCGGCCGGACTGCGCATCTATGACGACCTACAAGCAAGCCCACAAGGCCGAATTCGAGGCCAACAAGCTGGCGAAATTCCTTTTCCGCATGGTCGGCAAGGCAATTGCCGATTACAACATGATCGAGAATGGCGACCGCGTGATGGTCGCGCTCTCCGGCGGCAAGGATTCACATGCTCTACTCGACATCCTGCTTGCGCTGAAAGAACGGGCGCCGATCCGCTTCGAGGTGATCGCCGTCAATCTGGACCAGAAGCAGCCGGGTTTTCCCGCCGAGGTGCTGCCGGCCTATCTGGAAAAGCGCGGCGTCCCTTACCGCATCGTCGAGGAGGACACCTATTCGATCGTCAAGCGCGTGGTGCCGGAGGGCAAGACTACCTGCGGGCTGTGTTCGAGGCTGCGGCGCGGCGTGCTCTACCGCGTGGCCACCGAACTCGGTGCGACCAAGATC
>JBKBOI010000098.1:0-6477 GCA_046294935.1 Rhodocyclaceae bacterium | reverse complement strand
CATCCAGAAAGCCACGGAATATCCGCTCGCCGCGCGCGACGAGTTCGGCCGCCTGCGTGTCGGTGCCGCGGTGGGCGTTGGTGCGGGAACGGAAGAGCGCGTCGAACTGCTTGCGGAAGCCGGCGTCGATGTGATCGTCGTCGATACGGCCCACGGCCACTCACAGGGCGTATTGAAGCGCGTCGAGTGGGTGAAGAAGCATTACCCGCAGATCGAGGTGATCGGCGGCAACATCGCCACCGGCGATGCCGCGCGGGCGCTGATCGATCATGGCGCCGACGCGGTCAAGGTGGGCATCGGCCCCGGCTCGATCTGCACCACGCGCATCGTCGCCGGCGTCGGCGTGCCGCAGATCACCGCGGTCGACAACGTCGCCACGGCGCTGGCCAACACCGATGTTCCGCTGATCGCCGATGGCGGCATTCGCTATTCCGGTGACATCGCCAAGGCGGTCGCCGCTGGCGCGCATGCGGTGATGCTCGGCGGCTTGTTCGCCGGCACCGAGGAGGCGCCGGGTGAGACGGTGCTCTATCAGGGGCGCTCCTACAAGGCCTATCGTGGCATGGGGTCCTTGGGCGCGATGCAGAAAGGCTCATCCGACCGTTATTTCCAGGAAAACGAAGCCAACGTCGAAAAGCTCGTGCCCGAGGGCATCGAAGGCCGTGTGCCCTACAAAGGGCCAGTCGCCGCGGTGATCCACCAATTGATGGGCGGCTTGCGCTCCGCGATGGGCTACCTCGGTTGCGCGACGATCGCCGAGATGCACGCGAAGGCGGAGTTCGTCGAGATCACCTCGGCCGGTGTCCGGGAATCACACGTCCATGACGTGCAGATCACCAAGGAAGCGCCGAATTACCACGTCGAGTGACGTATCGAACCACAGCGGGGCGGCGTGAGGCCGCCCTTTTCGTTTACGAGGCTCCCATGTCCCACCAGAAAATCCTCATCCTCGATTTCGGTTCCCAGGTGACGCAACTGATCGCTCGCCGCGTGCGCGAGCAGCAGGTCTATTGCGAGCTGCATCCCTTCGATGTGTCCGAGCGGTTCATCCGCGATTTCGACCCCGCCGGCATCATCCTCTCGGGCGGGCCGAATTCGGTCTATGAAGCCGAAGAGTGGCGCGCGCCGCAAATCGTTTTCGAGCTGGGCGTGCCGGTGCTGGGTATCTGCTATGGCATGCAAACGATGGCGCAGCAGCTCGGTGGCAAGGTGGAAAGCTCCGGCAAGCGCGAGTTCGGCTATGCCGAGATCCGCGCCCGCGGCCATTCGAAGCTGTTCGACGGCATCCAGGATCGCACCAATGCCCAAGGCCACGGCCTGCTCGAAGTCTGGATGTCGCACGGCGACAAGGTGACCGCGCTGCCGCCGGGATTCAAGGTGATCGGCGAAAACGAAGCCACCCCGATCGCCGCGATGGCCGACGAGACGCGCCGCTTCTATGGCGTGCAGTTCCACCCCGAAGTGACCCACACGCTGAAAGGGCGTGAGATTCTCGCCCGCTTCGTGCGCGACATCTGCGGTTGCCGCGGCGACTGGACCATGCCGGGCTATGTCGATGAGGCGATGCGCAAAATCAGAGAACAGGTCGGCGACGAGGAGGTGATCCTCGGCCTTTCCGGCGGCGTCGATTCCTCGGTGGTCGCGGTGTTGTTGCACAAGGCGATCGGTCCGCAGCTCACCTGTGTGTTCGTCGACAATGGCCTGCTCAGACTCAACGAAGGCCAGCAGGTGATGGATACCTTCGCGCGCAATCTCGGCGTCAAGGTCATCCATGTCGATGCCAGTGAGCAATTCCTGAGGCATCTGCGAGGCGTCACCGATCCCGAGCTCAAGCGCAAGATCATCGGCCGCGAATTCGTCGAGGTGTTCCAGGCCGAGGCGAAGAAACTACCACAGGCGAAATGGCTGGCGCAGGGCACCATCTACCCGGATGTCATCGAGTCGGCGGGCGGCAAGACCAAGAAGGCGCACACCATCAAGAGCCACCACAATGTCGGTGGACTGCCCGAAACCCTGCATCTGAAGCTGCTCGAGCCGCTGCGCGAGCTATTCAAGGACGAGGTGCGTGAGCTGGGGATCGCGCTGGGACTGCCGCACGAGATGGTCTATCGCCATCCGTTCCCCGGCCCTGGGCTGGGCGTGCGTATCTTGGGCGAAGTAAAGAAGGAGTATGCCGACCTGCTGCGCCAGGCCGATGCGATCTTCATCGACGAGCTTCGCGCCGCCGAATGGTATGACAAGGTGAGCCAAGCCTTCGCCGTCTTCCTGCCGGTCAAGAGCGTCGGCGTGATGGGCGATGGCCGCGTCTATGATTATGTCATCGCATTGCGTGCGGTCGAGACCACCGATTTCATGACCGCGCGCTGGGCGGAACTGCCGCACGAGCTGCTCTCGCGCGTCTCCAACCGTATCGTCAATGAAATCCGCGGCATTTCGCGCGTCGTCTATGACATCACCGGCAAGCCGCCCGGCACGATCGAGTGGGAGTGACCCGGCAACGACGGGCAGTTCGCGCAGCCGTCTGTATTGCCATCTTCTGGCATGATCATGCTAGAATTTGGCAATGTCAATTGCCACCGTCCTATTTTCGGAAAGCCAATCGCGCCTTTACCGCTGGCTTTTTGGTGAACCCGGCCGCAGTTTTCATCTCAACGAACTGCGGCGGCTTACCGGGCTGGGTAGCGCATCCCTCCAGCGCGAACTACGCAAGCTGGTGGATGCCGGGCTGGTGAACTCGGAATATGTCGGTAACCAGCGCCGATTCCAGGCAAACCCCAGAAGCCCGGTATATCAGGAACTCGTCGCCATCGTGCGCAAGACCCTGGGTTTGCAGCCGCTGTTGGCTGACGCGCTTGCCGCGTTGCGCCCCCGCGTCCGGGCAGCCTGGATCTACGGCTCGATGGCCAAGGCTGCCGATACGGCCAAAAGCGACATTGACCTGATGCTCGTTGCGGATGACTTGACGCTTGGTGAAGTCCTGGAGTGTCTCACGCCTCTGGAAGTGGAGATCGGCAGAAAAATCAATCCGACCTGTTACACGTCGGTCGAATTCGATCGACGCCGCAATGACCCCGATTCCTTCGTCAATCGCGTCCTAGCGCAGCCCATTTTGCCGTTGATCGGAACCCCGGATGACCTCGTCGTCGCTCGATAATCTGGTCAGGATTGGCCAGTTGAAGGCCGAGCCGCGTAACGAGGCCGAAGTGCGCCGGCTGCTCGCCATGGCCAGAACAAGGCTTAACGACGCTGGCCTTGACAGCCTGTCGCTCGAAGGCCGCTTCATCAGCGCGTACAATGCCGCCCATGCGGCGGCGCTCGCTGCGTTGCGCTGGCATGGCTACCGCAGCGAGAACCGCTACACGGTGTTTCAGTGCCTTGCCCATACACTGGCTTGGCCAGCCGCCCGTTGGCGAGTGCTCGACAGCGCTCACCAGAAGCGGAACATGGCAGAGTATGAGGGCTATCTTGAAATCGACGAAGCCGCGATCGAAGAACTGTGCCGCGTCGCAGGCGATCTCGTCGCGGATGCCGAAAAGTTACTGACGGGTGCCTAGAAAATCTGCGCTCGTGCGGGGGGAGGGCAAGGCGAGCGGGGGGATCAAGGTGCTCCGGTTGCTCCACGACGGGTCAGCTCAACATGCTCTCGATATCCTTGAGCATGGCAACGACGGGCAGGAGCAGGGATTTTTCTGGCATGTATACGGCAGGGCATTGCGAAAACCCCTGCGAAAAAATGGCACTTGTCGTGTCGTCAGTTGGGTGGGTAAGCCGCCTTCGCGGTGATGGCGTATCCTTGGCACGGGGATACAGAATCCGTTTCGAGCGTTTTCTCACGAGATGATCCATGAACGGCTACCAAATCACTTTCTTCACCAACCAGAACAAGCGCCACAAAGGCAAACCCCTCGGTGATTGGCTCGTGCATCTCGCCCAGGAACTCGATTTGCCCGGCGCTACCCTGCTCGCCGGCGGCGAGGGCTTCGGCCATCACCACCGTATGCATGCCGCGCATTTCTTCGAGCTCGCCGATCAGCCGGTCGAGGTGACGATGGCCGTGACGGCGGAGCAGGCCGAGCGACTGTTCGCGCGGCTCCGAGAAGAGGGCGTGCATCTGTTTTACGTCAAGACTGCGGTCGAGTTTGGCGTCCTTGGCGAGGACGCATGACGTGACGGAAATCTGGACTCAGGCCGCTCTCTGGCTCGGGCTGGCGCTGCTCGCCTCGCTGCTGTCGATCTGGCTGCGCATCGCCACGGCCTTGTCGGAAATCGTCGTCGGCACCATCGCGCAACTATTGATCGGCGCGGCGCTGGGCGGCACGCTGCTGGCGGGGGATGCGAGTTGGATCAAGTTCCTCGCCGGCGCCGGCGCGATCCTGCTCACTTTTCTGGCCGGGGCCGAACTCGATCCGGCGGTATTCCGCAAGGAATGGAAGCAGGCCACCGCGATCGGTCTGGTGAGTTTCATCGGGCCTTTTCTCGGTTGTGCGGCGATCGCCCATTGGGGGTTGGGCTGGACGCCTGATGCGAGCTGGCTGGCCGGCATCGCGATGTCGACGACCTCGGTGGCGGTCGTCTATGCGGTGATGCTCGAGTTTGGCCTCAATACGACGAACTACGGCAAGGTGGTGCTGGCGGCCTGCTTCATCACCGATCTGGCCACCGTCGTCGCGCTCGGCCTCATCTTCGCGCCCTTCACCTGGAAAACCGTGGTCTTTCTCGGTGTCGGCGCGGTTGCCTTTTCCGTGCTGCCCAAGGCAGTGCCGCGTTTTTTCAGGCGTTATGGAGGGCGGCCATCGGAGCTGGAAGCCAAATTGCTGATGTTCGTCCTGTTCGCCATGGGCGCGCTGGCGACTTGGGCGGACAGCGAAGCGGTCCTGCCCGCCTATCTGCTCGGCATGGTGCTGGCCGGCACGGTGGGCAAGGATCACGCACTGATCCGACGGTTGCGCACATTGACTTTCGGTTTGCTCACACCGTTCTATTTCATCCGTGCTGGCTCGCTGGTGTCGCTGCCTGCGCTGATCAGCGCGCCGGCTGCCTTTCTCGTGCTGCTTGCCGGCAAGATGTTGACCAAGGTGATGGGCGTCTTTCCGGTGACGCGCGCCTACGGCTCGCCGAAACAGGAAGGCATGTACACGACTTTGCTGATGTCGACGGGATTGACCTTCGGCACCATCTCGGCACTGTTCGGCCTGTCTCATGAGATCGTGGACCAGGCGCAGTATTCGGCACTGGTTGCCGCCGTCGTCGGCAGCGCCGTGATTCCGACGCTGATCGCCAATGCATTCTTTTTGCCGCGGCATCTGATGTCGAAAGGAGGGAAGACATGAAACGCATCTTGGTCGCCTACGACGGTTTCGCACCCGCCAACAAAGCCTTCGAACTCGCCCTCGATCTTGCACACAAATACGGCGCTGCCATCAAGGTGCTGGCAGTGGCGCGTCCGCCCGAATTCGGCGAGGAGGTGGAAACCGAAGCCGTGCTGGAGAATTCGCGCAAGCATTATCGCCAGGCGCTCAAGCCGATCAAGGAAAAGCTCGCCGCCAGCGGCCTGGCGTACGAGGTCGAGATCGCCACCGGACATCCGGCCGAGCATATCGTCATGGAGGCGGAACGCTGGGGCGCAACCCTGATCGTGATCGGCCATCGCGGTCGTGCCCTGATGGGGCGCTGGCTGGTCGGTTCGGTGGCCAAGCAGGTGATGCATCACGCTCACTGCGCCGTGCTGGTGGCGCGTTGAACGAGTGCCGTCCCGCCAGCGTCGACTCTCGCATGAATCCCACCCATACGTCCATCCCGCGCGCCGTCTGGGCGCTCGGCTTCGTCAGCCTGCTGATGGATGTCTCCTCGGAGCTGATCCACAGCCTGCTGCCGGTGTTCATGGCGACCGCGCTGGGCCTGTCGGCCTTCACGATCGGCCTGATCGAAGGAGCGGCCGAAGCCACCGCCTTGATCGTCAAGGTCTTCTCTGGCGCGCTGTCCGACTGGTGGGGCAAGCGCAAGCCGCTCGCGGTGCTCGGCTATGGGCTCGGCGCGGCATCCAAGCCGCTGTTCGCCCTCGCCGGCGGCGCTGGGGTCGTCGTCGCCGCCCGGCTGATCGACCGTGTCGGCAAGGGCATTCGCGGCGCGCCGCGCGATGCGCTGGTAGCCGATCTCACGCCGCCGGAGATTCGCGGCGCGGCCTTCGGCCTGCGTCAGTCGCTCGATACTGTCGGCGCCTTCGTCGGGCCCCTGCTGGCGATGGGGCTGATGCTCATCTGGGCGGACGATTTCCGCGCGGTGTTCTGGGTGGCGGCGATCCCGGGTTTCCTCGCCGTGGCGCTGCTGCTGTTCGGGGTGCAGGAACCGGAACGTCACACCGACGGCAAACGCGTCAATCCGATTCGCCGCGAGGCACTACGCCGCCTGCCGGCCGCCTACTGGTGGGTGGTGGGCATCGGCGCCATCTTCACGCTGGCGCGCTTCTCCGAAGCCTTC
>JBKBOI010000097.1:0-6555 GCA_046294935.1 Rhodocyclaceae bacterium | reverse complement strand
CCGTGGTACGCGGTTCTGGCTTGATTTCGACGAGTTCCAGCGGCATTTCACGCGGCATGCGTCTGGCGTATTCGGTGAAGCCGGCGCTCACCCAGTCCGGCTGGCGGGCGCCGACGGCCATGACGACGAGCCTCACGCTTGCTGGGCGGCCGGCGCGGCGCGCTTGGGCCGGGTCTGCCAGAGCGATTCGAGGTCGTAATAGGCGCGAGTCTTCGGCAGCATCACATGGCAGACGAGATCACCGCAATCGACCAGCAGCCATTCACCGGCCTCCTCGCCTTCGACACCGAGCACCTCACCGCCCGCGGCACGCACCTTCTCTTCGACGCTTTTCGCCAGCGCGCGCGCGTGGCGGCTGGAGTCACCCGTGGCGATGACGAGGCGCCCGAACAGAGCCGAGAGCTTGCGTGTGTTGATGACGACGATGTCCTTGCCTTTGACGTCTTCGAGCGCTTCGACGACGATGCGTTGCAGTTTGCGGATATGCATGGTTCAGCGGCGGTAGAGACGATGACGGCGAATATAGTCGAGAACCGCGGGTGGCAGCAATTCGAGGAGCTTGGCGTCGGAGGCACCGGCAGCGACGAGGGCCCGCACCTCGGTGGCGGAGACGGTGCCGGCGGAAAGCTCGAAGGCATGGATGCCGCCGGCAGGCCGATGCGAAAAATCGGCGCTGGCGAGACGGCACCGGCCGAAAAGATCGGCGAGCGCGCCGGTCAGTTTGGTGAGCGGATAACCCGGCCGGGTCGCCACCGCGATGTGGGCAAGGCGCAGGATGTCTTCCCAACGGTGCCAGCTCGGCAGCCCATGAAAGGCATCGGCGCCCATCAGGAGCACCAGCGGCCGATCGGGGCCAAGTTGCTTGCGCAGGCGCTCGAGCGTGTTCACCGTGAAACTCGTCGACGCGTTCTTCGCTTCGCTGTCGTCGAGCCGGAAACGTGGCTCATCGGCGATCGCCAGCCGCACCATCGCGAGGCGGTCTTCCGCGCTGGCCTGTGGCAACGCGCGATGCGGGGGCCAACCTGCGGGGATCCAGACGACCCGTGACAGTCCGAGCCGTTCGAGCGCGGCGCGCGCGAGCGCGAGATGGGCGCGGTGAGGCGGATCGAAGGTGCCGCCGAGGATGCCGATGGGATGGGTCATCGAAAAGCCTCGGGAAGCATCGAGTCAGTCCGCCTCCCGGAAGAAGATGTCGCGGTAGCTGATGTAAATGCTCGCCGTCAGCACCGGCGCGACGAAGAAGACGAGCAGCATGCGCAGCACGATCAGCGCGACGGAAAGCACCATGCCCGAAATCTGCGCGACGAGGATCAGGATCACGCCCGGCAGGATGCCGGCGAAGACGATGGCTGCCAAAGAGAACATGGCCATCGCCTGCCAGTTGCGCAAGGCAGCGACGGTGCTGAAAAACAGCGACTTCGCCGGCGCGACGCGATCCCAGCCGACCAAGAAGGGCGCGAACCAGAAAGCGATGATCAGCGGCGCAGCCAGCAGCAGCACCTGGGCGAGCTTGCCCAAGAGCGCCGCCTGAGTGGCCGGATCGACGGACGCCTCGCTCCCCGGCGCCGCGGTGTCGGACATGAGCGCGGTGGCGAAAGGATCTTCCCCGCCGCCGATCAGCATCGACAACAGCACCACGAGCAGCGCGCCGACGAGCTGCAGCCCACCTAGCCGCAGCAGCGCGGCAAAGCCGTTGCCCTGCCCAGCGAGGCCGGAGAGCAGCGCCGCCTTGCTGGGCGTTTGCCGGCGATCGACGAGCCGACAGGCGTTGGCGACGATCAGCGTCATCGCCGGCAGCAACAGCGGCAGCAGCACGGGCCCGATCACCGGCAGCAGCGCAATGAGCTGCACGGCGAGCAGATAGACGAGCGTTGCCGCGGTGATCAGCGGCGGGTTGCGACGAAACAGGCGAGTGCCCTCGAATAGCCAGAAAACGCCGCGGGCCGCAGGCAGTTGGCGCGCTTGCATGGGCTGGGTCGGCGCTCAGAACGAGTGGATCACCCACATCGGCACGGCGATGCCCTTGTCGACGACGCCTGTTTCTTCGCGCACGAAGCTCCCATCGCCCTTGCGATCGACCAGATAGTAGGGCGTGCCATGCGCGGGCGTGACCTTGACCATGTACAGCCGCCCATTGATGCGGTATTCCTCGACCTTGTCCTCGCCTTGCTTGCGGATCGTGACCTGCGGTTCGAGCGGCGAATCCACCATCGCCGGCGGCGGAGGCGGCTCGGGCAGGGGCTCTAGATCGGCCGGCCGCTGCTGGGCCGTAGCCGGCAGGGCGAGCAGAAGGAGGAGGGCGAGAAACGGAAGTGCGCGCATGGGTAAAATTCAGCCTATCGATGTCGATCCCATTGTATCGTGAAAGCCCCTGCGCGTTGGTCCGTCGAATCCACCCCTGCCCATGGGTTTTGGGGCGGCGTGGTAGGCACGATGCCTTCCCTGCCATGATGACGCCCCGCCTGCGGTGGGTGCTGACGTGCCTTGCGCTCTCGGCAGGGTTGGCCGCTTGCCAGAAATTCGAGGCTGACGCACCCGCCAGCGTCGCCGGCGAACCCGCACGGCGCGCGCCGCAAGTCTTCGGCCGTGGCGTCGGCGAAGGCACGCTGCAGCCCCTGCCGCCAGCACCCGAGCTGGATGCGCGCAAGGTCGCGCTCGGCAAGAAGCTTTTTTTCGACAAGCGCCTCTCTCATGATGGCAGCATTTCCTGCGCGAGCTGCCATCCACCATCGCGTGGCGGCGTCGACGGCATGCCGGTGGCCGTCGGCATCGGTGGGCACAGAGGGCCGGTCAACACGCCGACGGTATTCAATGCCGCGCTCAATTTCGCGCAATTCTGGGACGGGCGCGCCGCCACGCTCGAAGAACAGGCGGCGGGGCCGATCCACAACCCGCTCGAGATGGGCTCGAACTGGAACGAGGTCGTCGCCAAGCTCGAGGCGGATGTCGACTACCCGCGGCTGTTCGAGGCCGCTTTCCCCGCTCAGGGCATCACCGCCGCCACCATCGCCGAGGCCATCGCCGCCTATGAGCGCACCTTGCTGACTCCCAGCCGCTTCGATGCCTGGCTGCAGGGTGACGAAACGGCGCTGAACGAAAAAGAGCGGCACGGTTACCGTCTCTTTCTGGACTATGGCTGCGCCAGCTGCCATCAGGGCGCGAACATCGGCGGCAATCTCTTCCAGCGCTTCGGCATCCTGGGCGACTATTTCGAGGAGCGCGGCAAGCCCGTGACCCCTGCCGATCTGGGCCGCTACAACGTCACCCACCGCGAAGAGGATCGTCACGTCTTCAAGGTGCCGAGTCTGCGCAACGTCGCGCTGACCGCGCCTTATTTCCATGATGCTTCCGCTGCCACCCTGCAAGAGGCCATCCGCGTCATGGCCCGCTACCAGCTGGGCCGCACGCTAGATGACCAGGATGTCGAAGCGATCGCCGCTTTTTTGGAAACTCTCACCGCCACGGCCTTGCCCTCCGAATGAAATCCTCTTTTCTGCGCGCGCTCACGGCCAGCCAGCGCTGGCAGGTGATCGGGCTGATCGCAGCGCTGGTCGCGCTTTCCTGGCTCGATTTCGAGGCCAGTCGCATCGATTCCGCCGCCCGGGAACGCTATTTGGAAGACCTTTATGTCGCCGAGGAACTCCTGGCGCGTCTGGACCGCGAAGTGCTCGCCAGCCAGCAGGGGCTCGTGCAGCATTTCGATGGCTTGAGGCAACTGGCGGCCACGGCCCGCGAGACCACCGACCGGCTGAAATCGCCCCCACGTCATCTTTCCGGTGACGATCGACGCAGCCTGCTGGCGATGTCCGAGGCGATCTCCGCGAATCTTTCGGCAAAGCTCGACGGCATCGACCGCTTCACGAGGCAGCTCTCGCGGCTGCGCAACTCGCTGGCCTGGTTTCCCACCGCGGTCGATGAGATGACGATGGGCCCATCCCATCTCGAGGATGCGCGCAGCGTGCGCGCATTGGCCCATTACGCCAGCCATGTGATGCGTTACCTACGCGCGCCGCGGGCGATGGGCCGGGATGAGGTGAAGGCCGCGCGCGACGAGCTGCTGGCGCAACGCATCAGTGCCATCGAGGGCGAGCGGATCGCCAATCTGATCCGCCACGGCGATCTGCTCGTTGCCGAGTGGCCGGAACTCCTCGAGGGCATCGACGCGCTCCTCGACGATCGCCTCAGAGTGCAGCTCGGCAAACTGCGCGAGACTTTCGAGGCCGCGCATTCGCGCAGCGAACTCACGGCCGGCCGCTATCGGCATGCGATGTATTGGCTTGCATTGCTGCTGGCAGCGTGGCTTGCCGGCCTCTTCCTTTCGTTGCTGCGCGCGAACCGGGCGCTCGAGCGCGCCCATGCCGAGACCCAGGCCCATTACCGGCAGTTGCTCGCCACGCAAGAGCGGCTCAAGCTGCATGCCACGGTGTTCGAAAACGCCCAGGAAGGCATCATGCTCACTGCGCCGGATAAGACGATGATCGATATCAATCCGGCCTTCACGCACACGACCGGCTACTCGCGCGAGGAAGCGATCGGCCAGACGCCGCGCCTATTGCAATCCGGCCGCCATGACAGTGCTTTCTACCGGACGATGTGGGACAGCATCGAAACCACCGGCCATTGGCAGGGTGAAATCTGGAACCGCAACAAGGCCGGCGAGATCTATCCCGAATGGCTTTCGATCACCGCCGTGAAGGACGAGGCCGGCCGGACGAGCCATTACATCGGCATCTTCACCGACATCTCGCGCCAGAAGGCGCAAGAGCGGCTGCTGACCCATCTGGCTTATTACGACGCGCTGACCAACCTGCCCAATCGCACCTTGTTGCTCGATCGCGCCCATCAGGCGATGGCGCTGGCCCGCCGCACCGGGAGAACCCTGGCCGTCTGCCTGCTCGATCTCGATGGCTTCAAGCCGATCAACGATACTTTTGGCCACGCAGCCGGCGATCGTGTGCTGAACGAACTCGCGCGGCGCATGCAAGGCTTGCTGCGCGAGGCTGATACCGTGGCCCGGCTGGGCGGCGACGAATTCGTCCTATTGCTCCCCGATCTCGACGACCCGGAAACCTGCTTCGAGGTCGTGGAGAGACTGCAGCAGAGCATCGGCCAACCCTTCGACTTCCTGCCCAGCGCCGTCACCGTCAGCGCGAGCATCGGCATCACGTTCTACCCCGCCGACGACGCCGATGCCGACACGCTGTTGCGCCATGCCGACCAGGCGATGTATGTCGCCAAGCAAACCGGCAAGCGCCGCCACCAGGTCTTCGACGTCCGTCACGATCGCGCGCAGCGCGAGCTGCACGAACAGCGCGCGCCTTGCCCGGGCGCTCGAGGCCGGTGAGTTCGTACTTCATTACCAGCCCAAGATCGACATGCGCGATGGCCGGATCATCGGCGCGGAAGCCTTGCTGCGCTGGCAGCATCCAGAACGCGGTCTGCTTTCCCCGGGCGAATTCCTGCCGGCGATCGAACACGACGCCTTCATCGTCGACCTCGGCCACTGGATCATCGAAACCGCCCTCGAACAGATCGAGACCTGGCTCGATGCCGGCACTCCGCTCGATGTCGGCATCAATATCGCGGCACGACAGTTACAGGCGCCGGCGTTCCTTGCCGGGCTCGAAAATGCCCTCGCGCGCCATCCGGCCGCCGCGCGACATCTGGAACTGGAAATCCTGGAAAGCGCCGCCCTCGACGACATTGCGCACACCACGGCGCTCATCGAGCGCTGCCACGCGCTCGGCTTGAGCGTGGCCCTCGACGATTTCGGCACCGGCTATTCTTCGCTCGCCTATCTCAAGCGCCTGCCGGTCGATGCGATCAAGATCGACCAGGGCTTCGTGCGTGACGTCCTCACCAATGCCGACAGCCTGGTCATCGTCCGCGCCATCATCGGGCTGGCGCAGGCCTTCGAACTCGAGCTCGTCGCCGAGGGCGTGGAAACCCCCGCGCAGGGGCGCCTGTTGCGGCAACTCGGCTGCCATTACGCGCAAGGCTACGGCATCGCCCAACCCTTGCCGGCGGATGACTTCCTGCACTGGGCAAAACACTGGCGCCCGCCACACGAATGGTGGGCGAGCCGATCGGGTCGTTCAAGCGCCTTGCCCGGCCCTCTCACAAGTTGAGCAGCAGCTCGTGCTCGGCCGGGATACGTTCGAAGCCGCGCCCCTCGTAATGGCGGAAGATCGCCGCGACGATCGCTTCCGGTTCGTCGATGATCTGGATCAGCTCCATGTCTGTCGGATCGATCATGCCCTCGGCGACGAGCCGGCCGCGGAACCAGTCGATCAGCCCGTCCCAGAAACCGTTGCCGACGAGGATCAGCGGAATCCTCGGCGACTTGTGGGTCTGGATCAGCGTCAGCGCCTCGATCAGCTCGTCGAGCGTGCCGAAGCCACCGGGCATCACGACATACGCGGAAGCGAAGCGCACGAACATGTATTTGCGGGCGAAGAAGTGGCGGAAGGTTTGCGAGATGTCCTGGTAAGGGTTCGACTGTTGCTCCATCGGCAGCTGGATGTTGAGGCCAATGGAGGGACTCTTGCCGTAGAA
>JBKBOI010000096.1:0-6597 GCA_046294935.1 Rhodocyclaceae bacterium | reverse complement strand
TCAATGGACTTTGATTGCGGGCTACCACGGCAGAACCGGCGAGATCGACCGCATCCTGATTGGCCCATACGGTGTTTTCGCATTCGAGATCAAGGGAAACAGAGGCGTGATAAACGCCAACGCTAATGGGTGGTGGGTGGAGCGATACGATCGTCACGGAACCTTGATCAACGCGAAGCAGCTACCAAGAGCACCGGACGCGCAACTTGAAAAGGCGACCGCCAGCCTTCAACAGTGGCTGAAGCGTAACGGGATTCACGAACGCATCTCTAGGATCGTCCTCTTTGCCGCCGAGGATGCCGCTCTAGGCAGGATCGAGCATTCGAGAGCCGATTGGGTGGTGACGCTGCGAGGGCTGGACCTTGGCCGGTTGTTTCTGTCTGGTCCGCACGCCAGTGATGGCGAACATTGTGACGCCGAGATGCGCGAGCGCATCGTGGGGCTCGTGCTGAAAGACCACAAATTCAATGCTGCGAGACAACGAAAGCCGGCGCCACCCGTCTGCAGCGTGAAGGTCTGGCCGCCAATAGGCGATGCCGAGAATATCGCTAGCCGCCGGATGTGAAGCCTGTGGAGAGGAAGGCGCTGGCCGTTGCCTTGTGGCAGCGGTGAAACCGGCCTCAAGGAAGCAGGAAGCCAGCTTCGTTGCTGTTTGAGCAGGAGTGAGTAAGTCTGGCGGAACGGCATTGGATACCACTGGGCGATGATCGTTCATCCTCGCCGGGAGGTTCGAACCATTGCAACTGCCGCTGCATGACGGCCACCGTCGCCTCCGAGGCATCGTTTCGCCGCGCGGCGATGCGCCGGGCGAGTTCGTCCGGCGGGGCTTCGGGCGCGATCAGCTCGAACGGAATGCCCAGCCGCGTGGCCAGGTGACGAAAGACGTCACGTTCGGCGCGACGCAGGAAGGCGGCATCGACGATCACCGACCAGCCGTTCTCGATGATGGCCTCCGCCAATTCGGCCAGCCGCGCATAGGTGCGTTCGTTCGCCTCCGGCGTGTAGATCGTGCCGCCGCTTGCCGCGTCCGGCGCGAGCCCGAACAGGCGTTTTCGCTCGACGTCCGAGCGGATGCGTACGGTGTGCAGAAAGTCGGCGCTGGCAAGACGGCACGAGGTCAGATACGTCTTGCCGCTGCCGGAAGGGCCGCAGGTGATCGTCATCGTCGGCGCGGGCAAAGAGGTGAGGCGTTGCGCCAGCGCGAGATAGCCGCGGGCTTCGGTCGTATCTCCCCCCAGGGCCGCGACCTTGGCGCGCACCATCGCGCGATAGACGAGGTAGCAGCGCAACACGGCAAGCGACGAGAAATCGCCGCTCCAGATCAGCCATTCGTTGAGCAGCCAGGTCGCCAGCCCAGGCTGCTGGTGATCGAGGAGGTCGAGCAAGGTGAAGGCGATTTCACTCGCGACGTCGATACAGCGGAAATCGGCGTTGAACTCGATGCCGTCGAAGGCGACGATACGGTCGTCGAGCAAAACGAGATTGCCCAGGTGAAGATCGCCATGTCCTTCGCGGATGAAGCCCTCGGCGTGGCGTCGTGCGAAGTCGCCATGGCGGCTTCGCCATTCCGCTTCGGTCCAGGCCCGCAGCTCGGCCAGCACGGAAGCTTCGTCTGGCAACAGGTGCGCCAGCTCGTCGAAGTTTTCCAGCGCATCGGCACGGATGATTTCCGGCGTGCCGAATTCGGGTGCTGCCTGCATCGCCTCTCGCTGGAAATCGACCAACTCGCGCGCGAAGCGCGAAAGATGTTCCTGGATTGGCGCGCCACGGCGGCAAACGTGGTCGAGCCGTTGCGCTTCGTCGAAGCGGCGCATCTTCACCGCCGGCTCGCCAGCCAGCAAGACGACCTCGAGATACAACTCGGGGGCGAAGCGCCTGTTCAGGCGCAGCTCTTCCATGCAATAGAAGCGCCGTTTCTCGACCGTGCCATAGTCGAGGAAGGGCAGGGTGACCGGCTTCTTGATCTTGTAGGCGTAAGGCCCGGCGAGCAACACCCAGGAGATGTGCGTTTCACGCACGGTTTCCAGCGGGTCGGGCAAAGCCTGAAGGCAGGCAACGGGTGGTTCCGGCATAATGCACATTATGACGCTGACCGAACTGCGTTACATCGTCGCCCTGGCGCGCGAAAAGCACTTTGGCCGCGCCGCGGAGAAGTGCTTCGTCTCGCAGCCGACGCTGTCCGTCGCCGTCAAGAAACTCGAGGACGAGCTCGGCGTGATCCTCTTCGAGCGCGGCCAGAGCGAGATCACCGTGACACCAGCAGGCGAGTCGATCATCCGCCAGGCCGAGAAAGTGCTCGCCGAAGCCGCACGCATCAAGGAACTGGCCGATACGGCGGGCGATCCACTGGCTGGCCCTTTGCGTATCGGTGCGATCTACACGATCGGCCCATATCTGCTGCCCCGACTGGTGCCACTCCTGCGCAGCCGCGCGCCGCAGATGCCGCTGATGCTGCAGGAGAATTTCACCACCAAGTTGATCGAGGCGCTCAAGAGCAACGAGCTCGACGTCGCGATCGTCGCATTGCCGATCGAAGAGCCTGGGTTGGTCGCGCAGGCCGTTTATGACGAAGCCTTCCGCGTGCTGGTGCCGGCTCAACACCCGTGGGCGAAGGGAAAGGCCATCGCGCCTCGGCAGCTGCTCGGCGAACCCTTGTTGCTGCTCGGCCGCGGCAACTGTTTCCGCGACCAGGTGCTCGATCTGTGCGCGCGTGCCGGGGCGGGCGGGCCGCAGGTACTGGAAGGCTCGTCGCTCGAGACGATCCGCTACATGGTGGCATCCGGCATCGGCGTCACCGTGATGCCGGCTTCGGCAGTCGACACGCTGCCGAAGAACGACACGCTGTTGCGCGTGCGGCCTTTCGTCGAGCCGAGTCCGACGCGCCGTGTTGGCATGGTCTGGCGTGCGAGCTTCCCCCGCCATCAGGCGATCGATGTCCTGCGCCGCGCGCTGCTCGATTGCAAGCTGCCGGGCACTCGGCCGGCGTAATAGCCGCTGGCTATGCCGCTGATCGAAGCAATTTTTTGGCATTCGCCCAAGGCCGGATCCATAATGTCCTTACCGAAAAGGAAAGGAGAGCGCCATGAAAAGGAAATCCATACCCCAGATCGACATCGGCATTGCGGACGCCGACCGGGCGAAGATCGCGCAAGGGTTGTCGCGCCTGCTCGCCGACAGTTACACGCTGTATCTGATGACGCACAACTTCCACTGGAACGTCACCGGTCCGATGTTTCAAACGCTCCACTTGATGTTCATGCAGCAATACACCGAGCAATGGAATGCGCTGGACGTCATCGCCGAACGCATCCGGGCGCTGGGTCATCCCGCTCCTGGCACCTATCGCGAGTTCATCAAGCTCGCCTCGATCAAGGAAGTCGAAGGCGTGCCGAAAGCGACCGAGATGATCCGCTTGCTGGTCGATGCGCAGGAAGCGACGGCGCGCACGGCGCGGAGTCTGATCCCGCTCGTCGAGAAGGCCAATGACCAGCCGACGCTGGACATCCTCACGCAACGACTGGAAATCCACGAGAAGAATGCGTGGATGTTGAGGAGCCTGCTCGAAGAGTGAGTCAGGCACGCACTTACCAGCTATTGATCGGGATCGCCCATCTGGTGCGGGTTCGAATCGGCCGGTTGGGAACGTTCGCCCTCCCTTCCGGCCGCTACGTTTACACCGGCTCGGCGCGGCGTAATTTCGAGGCGCGCATCGATCGTCACCTGCGTCGAGAAAAAACCTTGCGCTGGCACATCGACTATCTGCTCGCCGCGCCGGGCGTGCGTATCCTCGAGGTGCGGCGCTTTGCCGAGTCGGAATGCGTGATCAACCAGGCGACGCCGGGCGCGGTGCCGATACCAGGCTTTGGCGCTTCCGACTGCCGCGCCGGTTGTGGCGGCCACCTCAAGTTTCTGGGCTGAACCGCGCCTTCAACCAATCGGCCAGATCCTGCGCCGGCCTGCGCCAATCGGCTTCGAGCATCAAGCCGTGTCCCATGCCGGGGTAGAGCACCGCTTCGGTGCCGTAGCTCTTCGCGGTCAGCGTGACCAGCGAGGGCGGGATGATCACGTCATGCTCGGCGCCGATGATGCGCAGGCTATCGCGGCCGCCGCTCAGATGATCCAGCACCTGGCGGGGATGTGGCAGATTGAACAGCATCATGTCCCAGATCGCGCGATGCGATTCGGGCTGCGCCAGGCGGTAATAGCGCGCCAGGTCGTCGGCCGACACGGGTTGTGCGAACAGCGCGCTGCGTAAAGTGTCGAGCGCGACGTGTTGGCCCGTCATCAGGCGGTTGAGATCGACCAGCAGGTTGGGCTGATTGAGGAGCATGCCAAAGGCCGAAGCAGTCAGCCCCTGTGGCGGCACCGAGCAGAGCAGCACGGCTGCCGGGGCCGGGTGACGTTCGAGGTATTTCTGCACGACGAAGCCGCCCATCGAATGACCGATCAGCACCGGCGGCGCGCGTAAAGAGGCGACGACCTCGACGACATCGGCGACGTAATCGTCGATCGAGATGCTGTCGAGGTGGTCGCGGCGACGACTTCCCCCGTGGCCAGAGAAGCTCAGCGCATGGTTCTCGAAGCCGGCGGCGGCGAAGAAGGGCTGGTAATGTTCCCAGCACCAGGCGGCGGTGTAAGCGCCGTGCAGGAACAGCAGCGGGGGTGCGTCCGGGCGGGGTTGTTGCGGTTGGAAGGAGAGGACTTCGAGAGTGTCGTGGCGATTGTGCATCGCCGCATTCTATTGGCTATCGTTTCTCATGGGCGGTGGATTCCGCCAGCGCCCACAGCTGGCGCCAGAAGGCGGGTGGAATCGCGATGCCCTTCAGCGTGGTGATGTCGCGGATCGCATACTGCGCCCGGTGCGTGTCGCGCTGCACTGGCTCGCGCAGCAGGCGGCCATGCACGCCGAGGATCGTGATGACCCGGCGCGGCAGCGTCATGCCGTAAGGCATATCCACGACCAGCGCGGTTTCGCGGTTGGCCAGGCGCACGACGGTGCCAGGCGGACAGATGCCCGTGACATGGCGCAGGGCTTCGAGCAGGCGCGCGTCGAACTGCTGCCGACTGCGCGAGAGCAGCCAGTGCAGCGCGGCACGGGGTGTCTTGGCGCTACGCAGCATGCGTTGCGGCGCGACGAGCGCGTACCAGACGTCGGCCACCTTGAGAATGCGCGCTTCGAGACAGATCTCGTCGCCGGCGAGTGCAGCGGGATAGCCGCTGCCGTCGAGCGATTCGTGATGCTGTTCGACGGCTTCGATCCAGATGAGATCGGCGCCCGGAGATTCGCGTAGTAGATCGGCGGCGAGCTTGGGATGGCGCGCGAGCGTGATGCGTTGAGCATCAGTCGGGACGGCGTGAGGTGCGACGAGTTCGTCCTGCAGTTCGAGGCTGGGTAGGTTCATGAACAGGGCGGCCTTCGCGACCGTGTGCTGCCGTCTCGCATCGAGCCGGATCGCCCGGCCCAAGTGGATGCCGAGTACCGCGGCGCTGAAGGCATGACGCAGTGAAGGGCTGTCGATAGGCAGGTGCGGCGCCATGCCGAGGCAGACGGCCGGCGCGCGTTCGACGAGGCCGACGAGCTCCGCCGCCAGCGTCGAGAAACGGATCACGTCCGCGACGGTGCAGGACCAATGCTCGATCACTTCGACATAGGCGGTGGCGATGGCAGCGAGCCGGTCGAAAGGCGCGGGCGAGGCTGCCGCGATGGGGACGGGACGCGCGACCGTGTTGGCGTAGGCGGTGCCGAAGGTTTCGGCAAAAGCGAGGGCGAAAGTATGCATGGCACCCTCTGCTGCAACTTCCTTGCCAGCGGCAAAGCGGTGTGACGCGGCCCCGAAACCGGCGGCAGCGGCAGGTTTGATGGCAGCAATTGCCGCTACGGGGCCACGAGTGCCGTCTCACCAGCGCCGATTTTCTGCAGCGCCTCGTCGGGGGTGAGGATGCGAAACAGGCCGCCGAGCCGCCGGCCGCGCCGCAGTTTCAGCAGCAGCTTGTCGGCGGTGACGAGCCAGCGCGCCTCGCCATCGCGGGCGAGTTCGAGGAACTTCTGGTCGTCGCGGTCCTTGCAGCGCGGCAGGGCCCTGGCGTTTTGCGGTATGGCGTCGATGGTTTCGACGCGCGCGAGATAGGCCGCATAGGCGGCCTCCTGCGCAGCGGGGGCGAGAGCGAATAGTGGATAGCCCAGTACCCGCCTGAATTCGGCGAGGCAGGGGGCGTTGGTCAGCGCGATCCAGCGGCCGGACACGACTTCGCCCCACAAAGGGGCGAAGCGACTGTCGGCAAAGACGAACAGGGAGACCAGCACGTTCGTGTCGAAGACGACGCGAACGGCTGCGCTCATGCGGTTTGCTGGTCGAGGCGGAATTTGACGTAGGAACCCGGCGCATCCTCGATCACGCCGAGCTTGCCCTTGGCCGGATCGCGCGCCGGCAACCGCTCGTCGGAGAGCGACGTGACCCAGGCCTGCCAGTCGGTCCACCAAGAGCCTGGGTGCTGTTCGGCGGTTTCGAGCACCTCGAGCACGCGCAGGAGTTTTTTCGGGTCGGCTTGAACCCATGAAGCACGCACGGTCTCATCCTCTCCCGCACGTCCTCGTCC
>JBKBOI010000095.1:0-6636 GCA_046294935.1 Rhodocyclaceae bacterium | reverse complement strand
GGGCACCCTGATCGTGGCCACCCAAGGCGCCGATCAATTGGCCAAGCGCCCGGCCATCGAACCCTTGGGTTGCCTTGGCCACCTGTTCGGCCTTCAGGATGTCGAATTTGACGACCCATTTGGTCGTCTTCCACTTGCCCTTTTGCAACACTTTGCGGGCGGCATTCGGATCGCCCATCGTGTAGGCGAGCTGGAACTCCTGCAAGAGCGGCCCCATGTCGGAACGCTCCAGGACGCCGAAATTGGCCCGGCCCAGCTCGAGCTCGACGAAGTCGGCGATGTTGTTGGGGCCGAATTTCTGCGTGAAGGTGGCGTTGTTGCTCTTGATCTCGCCGGGAATGACGACCAGATTCGGGCCCTTGATCGCGGCGTTTTCATATTCGATCGGCTTGTACATCGCCTTGTCGGCCATTTCGTTGGCCTTTTGCGAGGTGTCACCCCCGGCGGTCGGCGAAGGATTGTTGGCATCCTCCGGCCGTGGCGGGTTCGACTGCATGCAGCCGGCGAGCAGGAGTCCCGAGAGGAGAACGGCGAGTGCCGGACGTTTCACGACGAGCTTCATAGTTTTCTCCCTTGTTCAAAAAGACATCACTTGTAACGTGAATCGATTTCCCAGACGAGTTTCTGCACCAGGCGCTGCACCATGCCATCCAGCGTCAAGCCACCTTGCGCACCCTGCGAGACGCCGAGCACGGAGGTCGATTTCGCTCCCACCTCCATTTTTTCTTCGGTATAACCCGTCGCCACCTGCTCGGTGGTATTGGCATCGAGAATCTTGTAGCGCATGCCGATGATCCACACACCCGTCGCCTCGCCCGTCTGTACCGAGCCGACCGCGGTGCCGAGAGCCGCCGAACCTCGCCCGCCACCGAGGATGCCGATCACGCTGCCAATCGCGCCGCCATCGAAGCCTTCCTGGGCCTTGGCGACTTGCTCGGCCTTCAGGACATCGAAACGCACCACCCATTTGGTGGTCTTCATCTTGCCTTTCTGCAGCATCCGGCGCGCGGCGTCCGGATCGCCCATCGTGTAGGCGAGCTGGAACTCACGCATCAAGGGGCCCAAGTCGGCGCGCTCGAGCACGGCGAAATTGGCGCGACCCAGCTCGAGCTCGGCGAAGTCGGCGATGTTGTTCGGGCCGAACTTTTGGGTGAAGGTGGCGTTGTTGCTCTTGATCTCGCCCGGGATGACTATGAGCGATGGACCGCGCTTGGCGGCATTGGCGTACTGAACGTCCTTGTACATCCCCTTGTCGGCCATTTCGTTGGCCTTTTGCGAGGTCGAGGAGCCGGCGGTCGGCGAGGGGCTGTCGAATACCGGCTGAGCCAGCGCGAGACTGGCGAACAGGGTGGATGAGGCTAAAAGCAGGATCGGGCGCATCTTGTTGCTCCTTGCTCAGTCGGAACAGTAATCACCAAACAGACGGCCGACGACCTCCTCGCTTTTTTCGTCCCAGAGCGCGCGGATCGCCTGCTGACGGTTCGAGCCGGCGAAGCTCGAACCATAAGCTGAGGTCGAGGCCACGGCATTGCCGTTCTTCATTAGTAGCGTGAAATCGGCCGTCAGGTCGACCTCGTTGAGCCCGACCAGGCGATTGACGCCCTGCGTGCCGCTGATCTTGCCTCGCACGACGAAGTCGGCGCCCGCCTTGTTGGCGGCGAGCTTGACGCCGACGCTCTTGAGCTTCGCTTCGAGGGACTGACGCACCACCTCGCCGCCGCCGCTTCTGTCGTCGAGCTGCAGCGCCACCTTCTTGTTGCGGATCATGTCGCGGCAGGCGATGGAGAGAAACTCGGCGGCTTTCACGGTCGCCTGGCCCTCGTCGTCGGAAAAACTGAAGCTGCGCGCCGAACCAAAGACGCCGCCCGGCCGCGCCGCCGCCACCTTGGTCGGCGGATAGCTGGGTTGGCCAAAGGCCGGCGCCGGAGCGGCTCCGACGGGTGCCGCGTCGCTGCCGCCGCCATCGGCGGCGCGCGTGTCGGAGCGCGCCAGCGTCGTCTGCCGGCTCTTGAGCATCTGCAGGCGGTTTTTGGCCAGCTCGGCAAATTTGCCGTTTGGATACTGGGCGAGGTAGGACTCGAAGTCCGCCGAACTCTCCGAGTTGGCGATGCTGTTCCAGTAGGCGAGCTCGATCGCTGCCTCATCGGTGCCGCTTTTAGCCGCTGGCGGCGGCACGAAGTACATGTCGGCGCCCTTCAGTGACGACTCCTCGCGCGGTGACTGGCGCTTGCCGGCAATCTTCTCGGATTCGATCTCGACCGCCTCGCGCGTACGCTTGAACACTTGTTCGACGGTGAGCCCTGGTACCTTGACATTGGCCATCAGATGCTTGGTGTAAAGGCCATTGCGGCCGATGCCATCCAGTGCTTCGGTACCCGGCGCGGTCGAGAAAGCGATCAAGGAACCGGAGGGCGCGTCCATCGGCGCCAGACCCCGTGACTTGAGCGAGCGCGTCTTGATGAAGGGGTTGTTGCGGCAGGCGTCGAGCACGACGACGTTGACGCGGTTCTTCGAATCTTCCATGTAGCGCAACACCAGATTCGCGGGAACGGCGTTTTTCTTTACCTCGTCTTCGTTTCGGATCGGCACGCCGACCGGCAACAGATAGTTTTCGCCATCGACCTGCACGCCATGACCAGCGAAGAAAAAGAGGCCGATGCCATCGTTGTTCTTGAGCTTTTCGCCGAAATCGCGGATCGCCTGCATCATCGCCTCCTGGTTTTGGTCGGTGATCACGCGCGTCTCGAAGCCGATCTCCTTCAGGGTCTTGGCGAAATCGGTTGCGTCATTGACGGGATTGTCCAAGGGTCCCATCGAATAGGCGGCGTTGCCGATCAGCAAAGCATAGTTCTTCGCCCAGCCTGTCGCTGCTGCGAGCGACAGGCACAGTGCAAACAACAAGCGGAACATGAGTATCTCCTCTCGGATGACAAACGTGAATCCTAGCGCTTTTCGGAACGGAAAAGATACTCCCCGCCATCGGTGTGGCCGGCCGACATCACGGCGCCGTACTGCGGCGTCTGCGGGTATTCCTTCGTCACGCCGCGATGCACCTCGCGCCAGACTTCATAGCCGGGAGTGAGCCCTCCTGCCGCCTCCAAGGCCCGCACCAGATTCCAGGCGAAGATCGAATGGCCCTCCTTGCCTTCGTCGGAGACCGGCTCCTCGTCGCCCGAGGTCATCACGAGCACCGAGCGGCGGTTCAACACCGCCTCGGGGCGCAGCTCGTTGGGGCGCGAGAATTTCTTCTCACGCGCCAGCGTGCCGGAAAAGCAAGAGTCGGAGACGAGAATGATCTGTCGTGCCGGGATCGCCGCCAATAGCCGCGCAATGTCGTCGTTGGAAATCCAGCCTTTCGCGGTCTTGACCGAGGCATCGACGGGGATCCAGTAGCCCATTTTCGTATCGTCCATTTCGTAACCATGGCCAGCGTAGAAGATCAGCACCGAATCTTCCGGCCGGGCCTCTGCCGCGAGGCGGTTGAGCGCCGCGACGATGGTCTGCTTGCCGGCATCCTTGAGGAGCTCGACCGAATAGTCAAAGCGCGCTTCGAGTACCCGACCGATGCGCGTTACATCCGCCACGGGGGTTTCGAGCGCCGGAATTGGAGGCGAATAGCCATTGTTGCCGATCAGGAGCGCGAGTCGGCGCCCGGCCAAAGTCGGCGCGGGCGGCACGGCAGCCGGGGCGATGGGCGGCTGCGCGGCCGTGGTCTTGGCGGCTGCGTCGACTTGCGGCGCGGGCGGCAATAGGCATTCGCCGGCTTTGGGCTGGACACCCACCGCGCAGACCGGCACATCGGCCGCCTGCGGATTCTTGCGTAGTTCTTCGAGCGCCTCGCGATAGAGCAAGGTACGCGCCTGGTGACGCTGCAGCGTCATGGCCTGGAACTGGGCGAAACCGGGCGGCCCCCCCATGAACATCGGCGGAAATTGCGCCCAGGCGGTGTGCGCCCAAAACAGGGCGAGACCGATCAACACTCTTCTCATGGCAGGTTCCCGATGAGTTCGCGTGCTTGTTCGAGCGACCAGCAGGCATGGTCGGCCTCTGGCCAGAGCACATATTTACCACCTTTCGCCGCCGCATAGGCGCGTATGAGGGCGGACGGCACGATCGCATCGCGTCCGCCGGCGACATGGACGGCCGGCATGGTGAGCGCTGGCAGTTGCATCGGATCGGCTCCATCGAGCGGCGAGAGCCCCTGTGCCCGCGTCCACTCGGCGACGGCGAGCGGCGCCATGAAGGTCGCCACCATGGCGACATCGCGTCGCCGCTGGGCGAGCAACACTGCCAACACCCCGCCGCCGGAATGGCCAACGAGCTTCAAGCGCGTCGCGCCACTGGCGCGCTTGAGGTCTTCCAGCGCGGCATCGAGCGCAGCCACGAGTTCGGGCGCGAAGCGCCGGCTCGTCCAATGCTCGATCCGGCAGACAGGCGCGCGTTCGAACTGGCAGGGACGAGCGAGATAGGCCACGGCGCCCGAAAGCTCACGTGCCAAGGCGGCGATCTGGCTGGATTCAGGCGTTGGATCGGCGGGAGGCCAGCGCGGGTTGAACCAGGCTGCGCCATCGCCTTCGATGACGATGGTGAGCGTGCTCTCCCCGGCCGAGCGCAGCCAGACATGGACGGGAATGTCGGTGCTGGCAAGACGGCGGTGCACAAAGCCTGCCGGCGCCAAGGCGACATCGAGACGGCCGCGTTCGCCCGCCGGCAGCCCGCAGGCGCAGCCGGCGAGCAAAAGCGAAAAGGCTGCGAGCATGCCCGCAGCCTTTTTCGACGGCATGAAACCGATCAGAAACGCAAGCCGATGTTGGCGGTCAGCACGCGGTTGCGCTGGTTGCTGCGCCCTTCTTCCTCGCTATAGGCAATGCCGCCCGTCACTCCGGCACCCACCGAGAGGAAATTCGCGCCGACCGTCCATAGCCAGCCATCCTTGCCGATCGGATCCTTTGCCCCGGCCAGGGTCGTGCGGCGATCTTCATGGACATAAGCGAGGCCGACATAGGGCATCACCCCGTTCATCCACCAGGCCGCCTGACCGCCAAGTCGAATCTGGTCGATGCGGTTGGTGGCACCGGTTTTATTCATCGTCGCTCCGTTGGCCTTGGCATCGGCGTAATCCTCCTCGCCATGCATCCAGCCCAGGCGGCCCGAAAGCTGGGTGTTGCCCATCCAGGTCGCGTAGTTGAGGTTGACACCCAGGAACCAGCGGTCGGCATCGGCCCTGACGTTGCCGGTCTGCGACAGCTCACCCTGGCCGAAGCCGAGCGAGGCATCGAGCGCGAGCTCCTTGCTCAGGCTGTAACCCAGATAGGGGGCAATCATGTAGCCTTTGTTGAGCAGGTCGCTCTGTTTGGCGCCATTGGCGTAGCTCTCGCCGGAGGCCCTGTCGAACGAAGCCGATACACCCGCCACCATCGTCGACGACAGGGCGTAGTCGCCACCGATGACAGCAGTCAAGGCATCGGTCGTCTGGCGGATGTTGCTCCCCGCAAGTGGCAGGAAATACTCTTGCTTGATCCGTCCATCGGTGAGATTGCCCCAGACATTCCAGGCCTTGCCTGGTGTTGCGGCGGCCAGCCCTGCGCCCAAGCCGGCCACTTTCGTTGGCGGAGAAACGAGCAGACGATTGGAAAGCGCGCTCGAGATCGCGGAAATCTGGGTGAAAGCGGTCTGATTGATCGAAGTGGCCGAGTTCGACGGACTGGCCCCGAAACACTCGGGGTGGTACTGGGGAGCCTCTGGCCAATAGCCGCTCGCATAAGAGGAGAGCACCGAATCGCAGGGCGATGCCCAAGCCGCGGTGCTCGCCAACACTCCCACGCCCGCCACTACTGCCTTCAGATAACGTTTCATTGGATTCCTCCCAAAAGAACTGACCGCGCCCCGTAGCCTACTTGGCTTCCAGTGCGTTTTTCAAGGCCTTACGATAAAGATTCGCCAGTAGCTTCGCCTCGCTGTGGCTTGGGCGCGACACTTCGAGTTCCCTGACCGCGACATCGAGCATATCGTAGGCCTTCATCTCGAAAAGCGCCGAGAGGCGGTACATCTCGGGCGCCAGATCGTCGGCGGCCGCTTCCTTGCGCAGACGCTTGTAAGTGTCCTCAACCTTGGCGATCGCTTCCGGCGTGGCGATCGCCCGCAGACGTGTCGCGCCGGCGCGCCCCTGGGCGAGCAGTGTGGGCGTCTTGGCGATCTGTCTGACGAGAAACGGTGCGAGGGTCTTGGCTTCTGGCGCCGGAAGTCCGTCTCCCTTGCCTTCGCCCGGCCCCAGCTCGATCCTGCCCGTGCCCTGCCAGGTCTCCTGCCGGCCGGTGAGGAAGAAGACCAGAGTGATCTTGCCTTGCTCGAGCACGACCAGGTCGTTCGCTTCGAGCCGTTCGAAGGCGGCAAGCGGCCGTTTTTCCATGCCTTTGATGAGGGTGGCCTTGCCTTCGAGCGCGGTGATCAAGGCACCGCGATCTTCCTGCGCCTGCGCAAGGAAGGGATGGACAAACAGGATGAGCAGGGCAAGGCTAGCGTTGAGCCAAGGGCGCATCGGGAAATCCTTTCAAAAAAGCAGCGCGCATGTGCTCGATCTCCCGTTCCGCCAGCCCCACCATCTGGGCGTTGAAGGCGCGCGGATCGCGCGTATAG
>JBKBOI010000094.1:0-6677 GCA_046294935.1 Rhodocyclaceae bacterium | reverse complement strand
GGCCAAGGAGGCCTGGAAGATCTTCACCCAGAAGCAGGGCCTCAACATCAAGCTGGGGGTGAAGCTCGGCCAGGTGACGCACGGCGCGCAGGGGCTCACGATCGACTATGAGAACGGCGAAGGGCCGCGGCAGCTCGAATGCGACAAGCTCATCGTCTCGGTCGGCCGCGTGCCGAACACCGCGGGCTTGAGCGCCGAAACCGTGGGCCTGGCGCTCGACGCGCACGGTCGCATCGAAGTCGACCAACAGTGCCGCACCAACCTCGAAAACGTCTGGGCGGTGGGCGACGTGGTGCGCGGGCCGATGCTCGCCCACAAGGGCATGGAAGAAGGCGTGATGGTCGCCGAGTGCATCGCCGGTCAGGCCGGGCATGTCAATTACGAGGCGATCCCGTGGGTCATCTACACACATCCGGAAATCGCCTGGGTCGGCAAGACCGAGACGCAGCTCAGGAACGAGGGCGTCGAGTTTCGCGTCGGCCAGGTGCCCTTCCTCGCCAACGGACGGGCTCTCGGCCAAGGCGACACCGCTGGCTTCGTCAAGATGCTCGCGGATGCCAAAACCGACCGCGTGCTCGGTGTGCATGTGATCGGCACGAATGCCTCGGAGCTGATCAGCGAGGCGGTGGTGGCGATGGAATTCGGCGCCGTCGCCGAGGACATTGCACGCATCTGCCATGCCCATCCGACGCTATCCGAAGTGATGCACGAAGCGGCGCTGGCGGTCGACAAGCGTCCGCTGCATTTCTAGAATCCCGCCCATCCGCCGTCGGGCGAACGGCCGCTGAGCCGTTCGCCCTATTCGTTCATGACTGCCCACCGTATCCTCGACGTGCCGGAAGACGGCATGATCCGCGCCTTCGATGCCGCGCTCGCCGCGCGCGGCATCGTCGCCGACGAGGCGCAAGCGGCGGCCGCGCAGCGCTTGCAGCGCTTCTACGACGAGCTGGTCGCTTTCAAGGCGGCTCGGCGCACGCCGCTGAGGAAACTTTTGATCCATCCCGCCCTGCCGAAAGGCGTCTGGTTCTGGGGTGGGGTCGGGCGCGGCAAGAGTTTCCTGATGGACTGCTTCTTTGCCGCAGTACCTTATCGGCGCAAGCGCCGGCTGCATTTCCATGCCTTCATGCGCGAGATCCACGAGCGGCTCCAAGCCCTGAAGCATGAAGTAGTCGATCCTTTGCCCAAGATCGCCGCGCAGGTGGCGCGCGAGACGCGGCTGATGTGCTTGGACGAGTTTCACGTCTCCGACATCGCCGATGCGATGATCCTCGGCCGGCTGATGGAAAAGCTGTTCGATGCGGGTGTGGTCTTTTGCATCACTTCGAACTATCCGCCCGCTGGCCTGTATCCGAATGGACTGCAGCGCGAGCGCTTCCTGCCAGCCATCGCCTTGCTCGATGCCCGGCTCGACGTGATCCAGGTCGATGCCGGCATCGACTATCGGCTGCGCGCGTTTGAGGCCGCGCCCATCTATCTGCTGCCTGCGGATGGCGAAGCGACGGCTCGGCTGATGGCAATCTTCACGCGGCTGGCCCACGGCGAAGGACATACGCGGCCGCTCTCCGTGCTCGGCCGCGAGATTCCGGTCGTGCATCGCGCGCCGGGCATCGCCTGGTTCGATTTCGCCGTGCTCTGCGGCGGAGCACGCTCGCAAAACGACTATCTCGACCTCGCCCATCGCTTTCATACGATTTTTCTCTCCGGCGTGCCCAGGATGGGGCCTGAACTGGCCGATGAAGCGCGCCGATTCACCTGGCTCGTCGATGTGCTCTACGATCATCGCGTCAAGCTGGTGCTTGCAGCGGAAGTGCCGGCCGAGCAGCTCTATGTTGCCGGCCCGCAGGCGCATGAATTCACCCGCACCGTCTCACGCCTCGTCGAGATGCGCTCGCAAGATTATCTCGCCAGCGCCCACCGTCCCTGACTCACTTGCGCCACCACCAGAAAATCACGGTCAACAGCAGCGAGAGCAGGATCGAGGTCGTCAGCGGGAAATAAAAATGGAAATTCTCGCGTTCGATGTTGATGTCACCGGGCAGCCGGCCGAACGGGAATTTCGTCAGCCAGGGCCAGAGCAGGCCGGCGAGTAGTAGCACGAGTCCCAGGACGATCAATAGGCGTTGCATGGTCGATTCATTCGCTGACGGTCATAGCATGCTTTTGAGCACGTAGAGCCGCTCCAGCGCCTCGCGCGGGCTCAATGCATCGGGATCGAGTGCCGCGAGCGCCTCCAAGACGGGGTGCGGCGCTGGTGCCGCAAAAGTCGGCGCTGGTGATACGGCACTATTTCCCGCGAACAGATCGGGCTGGGGAGAAGCGGCCGCGGCGCGATTTTCCAGCTCGATCAGTTGCCTTCGTGCCTCGCGCAGCACGGCAGCCGGAATGCCGGCCAGCGCGGCGACCTGGATGCCGTACGACTGCGAGGCCGGGCCTGGTTCGACCGCGTGCAAGAAAACCACCGACTTGCCATGCTCGACCGCGTCCAGATGTACGTTGGCACAGCCGGCATGCGCTTCGGCCAGCCTCGTGAGCTCGAAATAATGGGTGGCGAACAGTGTCCAGCAGCGGATCTTTTCGACCAGATGACGCGCGATGGCGAAAGCGAGGGCGAGGCCGTCGAAAGTCGAGGTGCCGCGGCCGATCTCGTCCATCAGCACCAGCGACTTGTCGGTCGCGTTGTTGAGGATCGCCGCCGCCTCGGTCATCTCGACCATGAAGGTCGAACGGCCAGCGGCCAGGTCGTCGGCGGCGCCGATGCGGGTATGGATCGCGTCGATCGGCCCCAGCCGGCAAGAGCCCGCTGGCACGAAACTGCCGCAGTGGGCAAGGAGCACGATCAATGCGGTTTGCCGCATGTAGGTCGATTTGCCGCCCATGTTCGGTCCGGTGACGATCAGCATGCGCCGGTTCGGATGGAGGTCGAGATCGTTGGCGATGAAGCTGTCGACTTGGCGCTCGACCACCGGATGGCGGCCAGCACGGATTTCGATGCACGGATAATCGACGAATTCCGGCCGGCAATAGTCGTAGCGGCGCGCGGCTTCGGCAAATGCCATGAGCCCGTCGAGCTCGGAAAGCGCGCGGGCGATTCTTTGCAATGCGCCGATATGGGGCAGCAGCGCTGCCAGCAGCTCGTCATAGAGGCGTTTTTCCAAAGCCTGCGCGCGTTCGTTCGCCGAGAGCGTCTTGTCCTCGAAGGCCTTCAGTTCCGGCGTGATGTAGCGTTCGGCGTTCTTCAGCGTCTGCCGCCGTCGGTAGTCCTCCGGCACTTTGTCGGCATGCGCATGCGTGATCTCGATGTAGAAGCCATGCACCTTGTTGTATTCGACCTTCAGGCTGGGGATCTGCGTGCGTTCGCGCTCGCGTGATTCGAGTTCGAGCAGGAACTGCCCGCAGTTGTTTTGCAGCGCGCGCAGTTCGTCCAGTTCCGCATCGAAACCCGCGGCGATCACGCCGCCGTTGGCGAGCAGGGCCGGTGGATCCGTCGCCAGGGTGCGCTCGAGTCGCTCGAAGCAATCCTCGGGCACGGCAAGGTCGGTCGCCAACGTGGCGAGCAGACCTCGGCAGCCGGCGAGCAGGCCGCCGATTTCCGGTAATCGTCCGAGCGTGTCGCGCAGCGCAGCCAGCTCGCGCGGCCGGACGGATTTCAGCGCGATGCGGCTGCCGATGCGTTCGACGTCGGCCACACCCTTCAGCGCTTGGCGCAGCCGCTCGAGCAGGCAGTCGCTGCCTGCTTCATCGCCGAGCAGCTGCGCGATCGCCTCGTGCCGCGCCTCCGCCAAATGGCGATCGGCGAACGGATGGTGCAGGCAGTGGCGCAGCCAGCGCGTTCCCGCTGCGCTGACGCAGGTGTCGAGCAATGAGAGCAGCGTCGGCGCCACTTCGCCGCGCAGGGTTTCGGTCAGTTCCAGATTGCGGCGCGTCGCAGCATCGAGACGTAGCCATTGCCCTTCGTGTTCCAATGTCATCGTGGTGACATGGGCCAACGACTGCATCTGGGTGGACTGCGCATAGCGCAGCAGGGCGCCGGCAGCGCCGATCGCAAGCTTTGCGGTCTCGCCTGCTGGCACGAAGCCGGTCAGATCGTGTGTGCCGAAGTGGGCAGTGAGCAGTTGCGTTGCGCTGGTAGGATCGAAATGCCAGTCGGGACGCCGGGTCAGCGCGCATCTGGGCTCGGGAACATCGAACCGGGCGTTCTCGGCGACGAGGATTTCCGCCGGCCGCAGGCGGATGAGCTGGCTATCGATCGCGCTCGCACTGGTCTCTAGCAGGCGCAATTCCCCACTGGCGAGGTTGAGCCAGGCCAGGCCAATGCGCTGGCGTTCTTGCACCAAAGCGAGCAACAGGCTGTCACGCGTGTCGTCGAGCAAGGCGGCATCGGTGACGGTGCCCGGCGTGACGATACGCACCACCTGGCGTTCGACCGGGCCTTTGCTGCTTTCCGGATCGCCGATCTGCTCGCAGATCGCCACCGATTCGCCGAGTCTGACCAGCCGCGCGAGATATTGCTCGACCGCGTGATACGGCACACCGGCCATCGGGATCGGCACACCGGCCGATTGGCCGCGCTTGGTCAGCGTGATGCCCAACAGCCGTGCGGCTTTTTCCGCATCGTCGTAGAACAGCTCATAGAAGTCTCCCATGCGATAGAACAGCAGCACGTCGGGATGCGCGGCCTTGAGCCGCAGGTATTGCTGCATCATCGGCGTGTGGCGTGCGAGCTCTTCGGGGCAGAGCATGGCAAGGGCCGACAAGAGAAGTGGGAAAGTGTGCCGCAGCGGTGGAAAGGGCGAGGATTATACCGATGGGCCGTGATGGTTTACGGTGGCTTCCTGGGCACCTCGATAAACCATCTGCGCGGGCGTGGTTTGCGCTTCTGGCACCGTAAACCATCCCGCTCGCGGCCTTCTTGAAAAGCATCCTCGATGCGCTGGGCGTCGATTCAGGCTGCGTCGTGATCAAGGCTGGAAGTGCGCGGGTTGCTTACGGCTGGTTCGAGAGATCATCGACGAGCAGGGCATCGTCCGGCAGTGGCAGCGCCTCGACGTCGCGCAGCTTGCGTTCGATCGCGCGGGTGCGCGTGCCGACGACGTCGAAGCGGTTGCGTGCTTCGTCGAGTTTTTTCTTCGTCGCTTCGATCACTTCGCCGAACTTGGCGAATTCGGTCTTCACCTGGCCGAGCACCTGCCAGACTTCACTGGCGCGTTTTTCGATCGCCAAGGTGCGGAAGCCCATTTGGAGGCTGTTGAGCAGGGCGGCGAGATTGGTCGGGCCGGCGAGCACGACGCGCTGTTCGCGTTGCAGCGCTTCGGCCAGCCCGGGACGGCGCAGCGCTTCGGCATAGAGACCTTCGGTGGGCAGATAGAGGACGGCGAAGTCGGTGGTGAAGGGCGGCTCGACGTATTTTTCGCGGATCGAGCGCGCCTCGACCTTGAGGCGGCCTTCCAGCGCCTTCGCGGCAGCCTCGACGCCATCGGCATCGGCGCGATCATGGGCGTCGAGCAGGCGCTGGTAATCCTCGACCGGGAATTTCGCGTCGATCGGCAACCACACGGGCTTGTCAGCGTTTGGGCCAGGCAGGCGGATCGCCACTTCGACCCGCTCGTTCGAGCCAGGCCGGGTGGCGACGTTGCGGCCATACTGTTCGGGGGTCAGCATCTGCTCGATCAGCGCCAACAGCTGCACTTCGCCCCAGGTGCCGCGCGCCTTGACATTGGTCAGCACGCGCTTGAGATCGCCCACGCCGGCGGCCAGCGTCTGCATCTCGCCCAGGCCCCGATGCACCTGTTCGAGCCGTTCCGAGACGAGCTGGAACGACTGGCCGAGCCGCGCCTCCAGCGTCGCATGCAATTTTTCATCGACGGTCTTGCGCATCTCTTCGAGCTTGGCCGCGTTGTCGGCCTGGATCGCGGCGAGACGCTCGTTGAGCGTGGCGCGCACCTGTTCCGCCTGCTGCTGCGAAGACTGGGCCAGTGCGGCGAGCTGGTGCGCGATGGCCTGCTGAATCAGGGTGAGCTGGTTCTTGAGCTGGGCGCCATTGCCTTCCAGTTGCTCGCGCAGCGCCGTGGTCATCGTCGCCAGACGCTGATCGATGTCGGTGCGGAAGGTGGCAAAGCCCTTGCCGAGCTCGGCACGTCCCTCGCGCGCGTCGTCGAGTGCCTGCGCCAGTTGCCGTTCCACCGCGGCGCGCACCGCTTCCAGTGCCTGGCTGGTGGTTTGGGTCACGCTGGATAGCCGCGCTTCCTGTGCCGTACCGATCATCTGCAGCTGACCTTCGAGTCGGGCGAGGGCCTCGTCTCGTTCTTCCTGGCGCCGTGCCAGTTCGGGGAGAGACGATGTGCGCTGCACGAGCCAAAGGAGCAGCAATACGACGATGGCCGAAAATGCGGCAAGGAGGAGTTCGAAAGTCGTCATCGGTGAGCAAAAGTGGCAGTCAGTGCAGCCGCCATGCTAACTCGGCGCTGGCGGAGCGGCACGGCGAGCTAGCCCGGTCGATGCGGCTGGCCACGCGTCGCGGCGACGCATTCGGCGACGAGTTCGGGGCCGCGATAGACGAGGCCGGAGTAGATCTGCACCAGCTGCGCCCCGGCGTCCAGTTTCGCCTTGGCCTTCGCTCCATCGACGACGCCGCCGGCGGCGATGATCGGCACCTCGCCGGCGAGCGCCCGTGCGAGCTT
>JBKBOI010000093.1:0-6781 GCA_046294935.1 Rhodocyclaceae bacterium | reverse complement strand
GCGGCGAGATGGGCGTTGTAGTTGCCCACGGCACCGTTGAACTTGGCCATCATCCGGATGCTGGCGATGCGCTCGCGTGCGCGCATCAGCCGCGCGGCGATGTTGGCCATCTCCTTGCCGAGCGTGGTGGGCGAAGCCGGCTGACCATGGGTGCGCGAGAGCATCGGCAGATCGGCCAGATCATGGGCCAGCGCGCGAAACTTCTCGATCACGCGGTCGAGGCCGGGCAACAGGATGGCACGCCGCGCTTCTTCGAGCATCAGCGCATGCGAGGTGTTGTTGATGTCCTCCGAGGTGCAGCCGAAGTGGATGAATTCGGCGACCTTCATCACCTCGGGGTTGTCACGGAAGCGCTCCTTAAGCCAATACTCGACCGCCTTGACGTCATGGTTGGTGACGGCCTCGATCTTCTTCACCGCCTCGGCATCGCTGACGGCAAAACCGGAAACCACCAGATCGAGTTCGGCAAGGGTGGCAGGCGAAAACGCTGGCACTTCCTGGATGTCCGCATTGGAAGCAAGGGCCTTGAGCCATTCGATCTCGACCCGGATGCGGTTCTTGATGAGACCAAATTCGGAGAAATGGGCGCGTAGCGGCTCGACCTTGGCGGCATAGCGGCCATCGAGCGGAGAAAGCGCCGTCAGGGCGCCGATCGTGGAAGTAGTCATGGAGCATTACGGTTGGGGATGGATTCCGGCATTTTATCAGCGCATATCGCGATGCTATGCAGTGCGTGATGCGGGCATGAGATGATAGGATTCATCGAGTCCCCACGACACCCCGCACCATGAAACTGCTCGGATCGCTCACCAGCCCCTATGTCCGCAAGACGCGCATCGTCCTGGCGGAAAAAAAGATCGACTGCGAATTCGTCATCGACAACGGCGGGCCAGATGGCAGCGGGCTGGCCGCCCACAATCCGCTCTGCCGGGTGCCGGTGCTGGTGCTCGACGATGGCAGCAGCCTGTTCGATTCGCGCGTCATCGTCGAATACCTCGACAATCTCGCGCCGAACAACCGGCTGCTGCCGCCGCCCGGCCGTGAGCGCACGCAGATCCGGCGCTGGGAAGCGCTGTGCGATGGCACCTGCGATGCCGCCGTCGCCGCCGTGATGGAAAGCCGCCGCGCCATGGGCGAGCGCAGCCCGAGCTGGATCGAGCGGCAACGCAAGGTGATCGATTTCGCGCTTGCCGCCTGCGCGCGCGATCTGGGCGATCTGCCGTGGTGCCATGGCACGAACATCACCCTCGCCGACATCGCCTTGGGCTGCATGCTCGGCTACCTGCTGCTGCGCTTTCCCGAGCTCGACTGGCGCGGCCAATATCCGAACCTGGCGAAGCACTACGACAAGCTCAGTGAGCGGCCGTCGTTCGTCGACACCGCGCCTACAGGATGACGCCGCCACCGAGGCAGACGCGGGATTCGTAGATCACCACCGACTGTCCCGGCGTCACCGCCCATTGCGGCGCGGCAAACACCACTTCGCAGCGGTCGGCGTTGACCCGTTCGACCTCACAGGCCGCATCGGGCATCCGGTAACGCGTCTTCGCGGTATAGACCCAATGGGTATGAGGGGCGCGCCCGGCAATCCAGGACAAATCACCGGCGACGAGGCGGTCGCGCAGTAACGCGGGGTGATCGTGCCCCTGCACGACATAAAGGATATTGCGCGCCACATCCTTTGCCGCGACGAACCAGGGCGCCTCGCGCGCATCCTTGACGCCGCCGATGCCCAGCCCCTCGCGCTGGCCGAGCGTGTAATACGCGACCCCCTCGTGCTGGCCGACCACCCGGTCGTCGTCGAGACGACGGATCTCTCCCGGCTGCTTGGGGAGATAGCGGGCGAGGAACTCGCGGAAGCGCCGCTCGCCGATGAAGCAGATGCCGGTGGAATCTTTCTTGGCGTGATTCGGCAGCCCGGCCTGACGGGCGATCTCGCGCACCTCGCGTTTGTAGAGGCCACCCAGCGGAAACATGGTCTTCGCCAGTTGCCGTTGGTTCAGGCGATAGAGAAAGTAGCTCTGGTCCTTGGTGCCGTCCTCGGCTTTCAGCAACTGGTATTCGCCGAGGAATTCGCGCACCTGGGCATAGTGGCCGGTGGCGATGTAGTCGGCACCCAGCTTCAATGCATGATCGAGGAAGGCCTTGAACTTGATTTCCGAGTTGCACAGCACGTCGGGATTCGGCGTGCGTCCAGCCTGATATTCGGCAAGGAAATGAGCGAACACCCGTTCGCGGTATTCGGCGGCGAAATTCACCGCCATGAGCTCGATGCCGATCACGTCCGCGGCGGCGGTGGCATCGATCAGATCCAGGCGCGACGAGCAGTAATCCTCGGTATCGTCGTCCTCCCAGTTCTTCATGAACAGGCCGATCACCTCATGGCCCTGACGCTTGAGGAGCAGCGCGGCGACCGACGAGTCGACGCCGCCGGACATGCCGACGATGACCTTAGCCATAGTGCCGGATCACATCGAGAGGAAAGCGGCGACCGGCCAGGTAATCACGGATGCACTGCAGCACCAGCGGGCTGCGATGACGCTCCTGGCAGGCTTCGATTTCGGCAGGCGTCATCCACACCGCGCGCAGGATGCCGGCATCGAGCGACCGTGCCGGATCGTAAGCGCCGACTTTCCCCGCGAAGGCGAAACGCAGGTAAGTGATGTCGCCCTGCGGGCGTTGCCACTGATAGATGCCGACCAGCGCGGTCGGCGAAAACTGGTGGGCGGTTTCCTCCAACGCTTCGCGGATACAGGCTTCGATCAGCGACTCGCCCTCGTCGAGATGGCCAGCCGGCTGGTTGAAGCGCACGCCTTCCGAGGTTTCCTCCTCGACGAGCAGAAATCTGCCGTCGCGCTCCATCAACGCGGCGACCGTGACATTGGGTTTCCAGATGCGATCCATGCCCCGCATTCTACAAGCACGATAGAATTGGGTCTTCGAAATTGCACCGGAGAACGATCATGTCCATGGCAGACCGCGACGGCTTCATCTGGTACGACGGCCGCCTCGTGCCCTGGCGCGAAGCCACCACCCACGTGCTGACCCACTCCCTGCATTACGGCCTCGCCGTCTTCGAGGGCGTGCGCGCCTATAAGACCGTCAATGGCACGGCGATCTTCAAGCTCAAGGAGCACACCGACCGCCTGTTCGATTCGGCGCACATCTATCGCATGCCGATGCCGTATGACAAGCAAACGCTGATGGAAGCGCAGAAGGAGGTCGTGCGCGCCAATCGGCTGGAATCGGCTTACATCCGCCCGATCGCCTTCTATGGCTCGGAAAAGATGGGTGTTTCGCCGATCGGCGCCAAGGTGCATGTCGCCATCGCCGCCTGGCCGTGGGGCGCCTATCTCGGCGAAGAAGGACTGGAAAAGGGCATCCGCGTCAAGACTTCTTCCTACGCGCGCCATCACGTCAATGTCTCGATGTGCCGCGCCAAGTATTCCGGCACTTATGCCAACTCGATCCTCGCCAACCTCGAAGCCACCGAACACGGCTATGACGAAGCGCTGCTGCTCGACGTCGATGGCTTCGTCGCCGAAGGCCCGGGCGAGAACCTGTTCGTCGTCAAGGACGGGCAGATCTTCGAGCCCGAGATCGCTTCCGCCTTGATCGGCATCACCCGCGCGACGATCCACACGCTGGCCAGGGAACTCGGCTACAGCGTAATCTCGAAGCGGCTGACCCGCGACGACATCTACATCGCCGACGAAGCCTTCTTCACCGGCACGGCGGCCGAGGTCACGCCGATCCGCGAGCTCGATGGCCGCACGATCGGCGCTGGCCGCCGCGGCCCCGTGACGACGCAGATCCAGAGCCTGTTCTTCGACGTCGTCAATGGCAAAGTGCCGGCGCATGCCGACTGGCTGACTGCCGTTTGAGCTCAAGGAAAACGTCATGAGCACAATCGACGAAACCGTCCGCGAAGTCACCGTCACCGCGCATGACCTGCCGCTCGCCTGCCCCCGCCCAGGCGCGCCGTTGTGGGCACGCCATCCACGCGTCTTCCTCGACGTGCTGAAGACCGGTGAAGCCACCTGTCCCTACTGCGGCACGAAATACCGCTTCAGCGGCGAGAAACCGAAAGGCCATCACTGAAAATCTTGATCGTCGCGCCGTCCTGGATCGGCGACACGATCATGATGCAGCCGCTGTTGATGCGGCTCAGACAGCGTGATCCTGCAGCCGAAATCCACGTCCTCGCGCCTGCCTGGAGCGCGCCGCTGCTCGCGCGCATGCCGGAAGTCGATGCCGTCATCGAAAACCCCTTCCCGCATGGCACCTTCGACTGGGCCGGCAGGAAGGCCTTGGGGTGCCGTCTCGCCAGCGCCGACTTTCAACGAGCCTATGTGCTGCCGAACTCGTGGAAATCGGCGCTCGTGCCGTTCTTCGCCAAGATTCCCGAGCGCATCGGCTACACCGGCGAGGCGCGTTACTTCCTGCTCAACCGGCGTTTGCCGGACAGCACGCTGCCGCGCCTCGTCGACCGCTATGCGGCCTTGGCCGGCGAGCTTTCCGGCCCCACGCCCGCGCCGCGCCTGACCTCGACACCAGCACTGCAGCGCGCGGCGCGTGAAGCACTTGGCCTGCCGCAGGATATCGCGCCGGTGATCCTCTGCCCCGGCGCGGAATACGGCCCGGCCAAGCGTTGGCCGGCACATCATTTCGCCACGCTGGCACGGAAAATCGACGCCGTAGCCGCGCACAGCGCAAGGGGAGCCGCCGCAGGCGGGGGCGGAGCGGCCGTGAGCGGCGCCAAGACGGCAGTCTGGCTGATCGGCTCCGCCAAGGATGCGCCGATCGGCGAAGAGATCGCACGTCTGTCGGCAGGTGCCGCGCTCGACCTGTGCGGCCGCACCACGCTCGAACAGGCGATCGATCTGATCGCGTCCGCACGCGCGGTGGTGACCAACGATTCCGGCCTGATGCATGTCGCCGCCGCGCTGGGCCGCCCGCTCGTCGCGCTCTACGGCTCGTCGAGCCCGGCTTATACGCCGCCGCTCTCCCGTCATGCGAAAATCTTCTCACTCGGTCTGTCGTGCAGCCCGTGCTTCGAGCGCGCCTGCCCGCTGCCTGCGCCCGCCACGCTGCGCTGCCTCGAAGACATCACCCCCGAGCGCGTGCTCGCCGCATTGGAACTCTGAAATGCCCCAAAAACCGTTCTTCACTTCTCCACAGGAAGTCGAGACCGCCTTCTACCAAGCCCTCGAACATGGCGATCTGGACGCGATGATGAGCGTCTGGTCCGAAGACGAGGAGATCGTCTGCGTGCATCCGGGCGGCCCGAGGCTCACCGGCTACGCGCTGGTGCGTGAAGGCTGGCGGCGCATCTTCGAAGGCGGCAGCCGCCTCAAAGTGCAATTGTTGGCGCTCACCACGTTGCACAGCCCCTTTACCGCGGTGCATAGCGTGATCGAGCAGATCGCCATCGCTGGCCAAAAACATCTGCCCGCGCCGGTGGCAGCCACGAATGTCTATATCCGTGGCGCTTTGGGTTGGCGCATGGTCGTCCATCATGCCTCGGCCGTACCGCCTTCCAGCATCGGCGACATGCCACAGGTGCTGCATTGATCCCTCTCAGGAGACCTCATGGACATCGCACCCGAGATCTTCAAGGCCTATGACATCCGTGGCATCGTCGGCAAGACGCTCACGCCAAAGACGGCCCGCCTGATCGGCCAGGCGCTTGGGAGCGAAGCGCGCGCGCTCGGCCTCGAGGTGATCGTCATCGGCCGCGACGGCCGTCTCTCCGGTCCCGCGCTCGCAGCAGCACTTGCCGAAGGCATCATCGGCGCCGGCACCGACGTGATCGACATCGGCTGTGTGCCCACGCCGGTCACCTACTTCGCCGCCCATCATCTCGGTACGCAAAGCTGCGTCTCGGTCACCGGCAGCCACAACCCGCCCGACTACAACGGCTTCAAGATCGTCATCGGCGGTGAGACGCTCTTTGGCGAGCGCATCCAGGCGCTGCGGTGCCGTATCGCCAGCGCCGACTTTACGCAAGGCCAAGGCACCCTGCGACATGCCGACGTGCGTCCCGCCTATCTCGAGCGCATCGTCCAGGACGTGAAGCTCTCCCGGCCGATGAAGATCGTCGTCGATTGCGGCAACGGCGTCGCCGGCGAACTCGCGCCCGAGCTGTTTCGCCGCATGGGTTGCAAGGTCATCGAGCTTCATTGCGAGATCGACGGCCGCTTTCCACACCACCACCCCGATCCCTCGAAACCGGAAAACCTGCGTGACGTCCAGCACGCCTTGCGCGCGAGCGATGCAGAACTGGGGCTCGCCTTCGACGGCGACGGCGACCGGCTCGGCGTCGTCACCAAAGATGGCGAGATCATCTATCCCGACCGGCAATTGATGCTGTTCGCCGCCGACATCCTGACGCGCAATCCCGGCGCATCGATCATCTTCGACGTGAAATGCTCGCGCTGGGTGGCCGAATCGATCCGTCATCAAGGCGGCGTGCCACTGATGTGGAACACCGGCCATGCGCTGATCAAGGCCAAGCTCAAGGAAACCGGCGCGCCGCTGGCCGGCGAGATGAGCGGCCACATGTTCTTCAACGAGCGCTGGTATGGCTTCGACGACGGCCTCTACGCCGGCGCGCGTCTGCTCGAGATCGTCTCGCGCTGGCCCGATGCAAACTGGCCGCTCAAACACCTGCCGAACGCGATTTCCACGCCCGAGCTGAACCTGAAGATGCAGGAAGGAGAGCCACACCGGCTGATCGAAAAGCTCAAACGAGCCGCTGCGGCCAAGCGCGTGCTACAGG
>JBKBOI010000092.1:0-6862 GCA_046294935.1 Rhodocyclaceae bacterium | reverse complement strand
TGCGTGACGATGCAGCATTATCTCAAAGAATCAATATGTTGTGCTTGATCTACGACAAAAGAACACGGATTCAGGTTAACATTCTTCGATGTTTCTGGAAATGATGAAATGAACGTCGCGTCTGCCGTCGAAGCCTTGTCTGCCCTGGCGCAGGAAACCCGCTTGGCGATCTTTCGTCTGCTCGTCGAAGCAGGGGAGGCTGGCATGAATGCAGGCACGATCTCCGGGGCGCTGGGGCTGGCGCGCCCGACGCTTTCTTTCCACCTTGCCCAGCTCGCCCGCGCCCATTTGGTGTCGGCGCGCCAGGAAGGCCGCTTCATCTTTTATTCCGCCAATTTTGCGACCATGGACGACCTGATCGCCTATCTCACCGACAATTGTTGTCAGGGGGGCGGACATTGTCTGCCCAAGACGATCACCGCTTCCACCAGACGTGGTGTCAAGACGAATTTCCACAGGAGCTGATTCTCATGCCATTCAACGTGCTCGTTCTATGCACCGGCAACTCGGCGCGTTCGATCCTCGGCGAGATGCTGTTCAATCATCTCGGTCAAGGCCGGATCAGAGCTTATTCTGCGGGCAGCAAGCCTGCGGGCGTGGTCAATCCCGTCGCGCTCGAAACCCTGCGCGAGCACGGCGTGCCCTTCGAGGGCGCGCGTAGCAAGTCCTGGGACGAGTTTGCCTGCCCGGAAGCGCCAAAGATCGATTTCGTCTTCACCGTCTGCGACAATGCAGCCAATGAAGTCTGTCCGGTCTGGCCGGGGCACCCGACCACCGCGCACTGGGGGATACCCGATCCGGCGCATGTCGAGCCGCTGGATGCGCGTCGTGCGGCTTTCGAGGCAACATACCAGTCGCTGCACAAACGCATTTCCGCTTTCCTGGCGCTGCCGCTCGAAACGATGACGCGCGCAGACATCGCCGCTGCCGCCCGACGCATTCACGAGGAAAACTGAACATGTCCACCCAGTGCGAAATCACTGCCAAGCATGCGGCTGGCGCGCCGCTGTCGACTTTCGAGCGTTATCTGTCGGTTTGGGTCTTTCTCTGCATCGTGGCTGGCATCGCGCTCGGCCAGTTCGTCCCGGGGCCATTCCAGGCCCTCGGCCGCATGGAGATCGCCCGGGTCAACATTCCGGTCGGCTTCTTGATCTGGGTGATGATCATTCCGATGCTGGTGAAGGTCGATTTCGGCGCCTTGCACGAAGTCAAAAGCCATGTGAAAGGCATCGGCGTCACCTTGTTCGTCAACTGGCTGGTCAAGCCGTTCTCGATGGCCTTTCTCGGCTGGCTGTTCATCCGCCATCTGTTCGCGCCGCTCTTGCCCGCCGACCAGATCGACAGCTACGTCGCGGGGCTGATCCTGCTCGCCGCAGCACCGTGCACGGCGATGGTGTTCGTCTGGAGCCGACTGACCAATGGCGATCCCTTGTTTACGCTCTCCCAGGTCGCGCTCAACGACACGATCATGGTGTTCGCCTTCGCGCCGCTAGTGGGTTTCCTGCTCGGCATCTCGGCGATCACCGTGCCATGGGACACGCTGCTCACTTCCGTGGTGCTCTACATCGTCATCCCGCTGATCCTGGCGCAGCTTTGGCGCAAGTCGCTACTCGAGAAAGGGCAGGCGCATTTCGATGCGATGATGGCGAAGATCGGCCCCTGGTCGATCACGGCCTTGCTCGCCACGCTGGTGCTGCTGTTCGCCTTCCAGGGCAAGGCCATCATCGAGCAGCCGCTGATCATCCTGCTGCTGGCGATCCCGATCCTGATCCAGGTGTTCTTCAACTCCAGTCTTGCCTACTGGCTGAACCGCACGGTCGGCGAGAAGCACAGCGTCGCCTGCCCATCGGCGCTGATCGGTGCCTCCAACTTTTTCGAACTGGCGGTGGCCACCGCGATCTCGTTGTTCGGCTTCGAGTCCGGCGCGGCCTTGGCTACCGTCGTCGGTGTGCTGATCGAGGTGCCGGTGATGCTCTTGGTCGTCAAGGTCGTCAATGCCACGCAGCCCTGGTATCAAAGGCGCGCAGCATGAAATGCATCGTCGATGCTTGGGATAAGCATGAAACGGAATTGCGCCGTTTCCTGCGTCATCGCGCAAGCGACGATGCCACGGCCGAGGATCTGCTGCAGGAAGTCTTCCTGCGCGCGTTGCGTCAGAAAAACGGCCTGTGCGGCATCGACAACCCGCGCGCCTGGCTGTTCCAGACGGCGCGCAACCTGCTGATCGATCGGCTGCGGATGACCAAGGAATTGGTGGAGCTGCCGGACGATCTGGCAGAAGAAGTCGAAGAGGTCCCATTGGTCGATAGCCTGACGCAATGCCTGCCGCGCGTGCTTTCCGAGCTTTCCGCTCAGGATCGTGAGGCGATCACTTTGTGCGACATCGAGGGCATGACCCAGCAGGAATACGCCAAGCGCCTGGGGCTTTCGCTGCCCGCCGCCAAATCGCGGGTGCAGCGCGCGCGCGGCTCAAGGCGCGCATGAGCGAAGCCTGTCAGGTCAGCTTCGATGCGGCGGGCAAGGTGGAGGGATTCGTTCCGCGGCCACCATCCGGCCGATGAGGGTTGGCAGGGTGACACGATTCTTCATCGGTTGTCTGCTGCTGGCTCTGTGCCGGCTCGCCACGGCCGCGGACAGCATCCTCGTCGTTTCCATCGACGCGCTGCATCCCGCCGCACTGAGCGCGACCGTCACGCCGATGCTGCATGCCATGATGCAGGCGGGACGGTTCACCTTGCAGGGCCGCAGCGTCGCCCCACCGAAAACCCTGGTCGCGCATACGGCCATGATGACCGGTCTGCCGCCAGAGCAAAACGGCAAGCGCGACAACGACTGGCGACCGGGCGAGCCGCGAGTCGAAAAACCGACGCTCTTCGACGACGCCAGGCAGGCGGGCTATCGCACTGCCTATGTCTATGCCAAACCCAAGCTGGGTTACCTGATCGATGCCGCGGTAGACGAACATGCGCTCGATCCGGAGGGCGGTATCGAGCGTGTGCGCGCCTTCTTCCGGCAGGGCGGGAAACGGTTTGCCTTCCTGCACGTTAGCGGACTCGAATGGGTAGGCAGCGATTCCGGCTGGCTTTCGCGCGAGTATCTCGATGAATTGAGCGACATCGACGCCACGCTGGCGCCACTATTCGACGAGGTGAGCCGGCGCGGCGAGTATGCGATCGTCGTGACCAGCGATCATGCCGGCCACGACAAGCTGCATGGCACCGACCATCCAGAAGACTACAAGCTGCCGCTGATCGTGAGCGGCAATCTCTCCACTCTACCCAGGATTCCGGATGGCGACTGGCCGGTGACGAGACTGCGGGCTCTGGTGCGCGAGCTGATGCGTTGAGTGCCATTCCGCCAGCGCCGATTTTTTTCGGCTGCATCTTTTTCTGGTGCGATGCGTCTTCTCGCCGACTGTTGCAAACGGCGCTCTCATGACGATACATGGCCACGATCATTCCCATCGCCACGGCGGCACGGAGACCCCCGGCCAGCGGCGGCGGCTGGTGATTGCCTTTGCGCTCACCTGGAGTTATGCGCTGGTCGAAGTGCTGGCCGGCTGGCAGGGCGGATCGCTTGCGCTCTTGGCCGATGCCGGCCACATGGTCACCGACGGCGCCGCGCTCGGTCTGGCGCTGTTGGCCGCCTGGCTGGCGGCTCGTCCCGCCTCGACGCGTCATACCTATGGCTTCGGCCGCGCCGAACTGTTCGCCGCCTTGATCAATGCACTGGCGATGCTCGCCGTCGTGGCCGGCATCGGCATCGAAGCCTGGGATCGTTTCCATACACCACGACCCGTCGATGGTCCCTTGGTCAGCACGGTCGCGGCGGTGGGGCTGATGGTGAATCTGCTCGTCGCCTGGATGCTGTCGCACGGCCAGGACAATCTCAACGTGCGTGGCGCTTTCCTACATGTGCTGGGCGACGCGCTCGGCTCGGTGGCGGCGATCGTCGCTGGCGTCGCGATCTGGGCAACCGGCTGGACGCCGATCGATCCGCTGCTGTCCATCCTGATCGGCGGCCTCGTCCTGGCGGCTAGCCTGCGGCTGCTGCGTGACGCGCTGCATGGGCTGATGGATGGCGTGCCCTACGCCATCGATCTCGAACGACTGGGCAAGGAACTGGCGGCCGTGCCCGGCGTGGTCGAAGTACATGACCTCCATGTCTGGGCGCTCTCCGGTGCGCGCGTTGCGCTGACGGCCCATGTGCGGGTGAAAGACCTGGCCGATTGGCCGGCCGTCCTGCATGGCTTGCAACACGAAGCCGAGGAACACGGCATCGGTCACGCCACTTTTCAGCCGGAAACCGTTCCCTGGATGCCGCTGATACGGCAGAATTGAGTTGCATCCTTCCTCAGCCGGATTCGTCTACACCGCCAGTCATCAACCACGGAGTCAAACCATGAAAAACATCAAAGTCCTCGGCACGGGCTGTGCCAATTGCAAGACGACCCTGAAGCTGATCGAAGAAGTCGCTGCCGCCAAGGGCGTGGCGGTGCAGCTCGAAAAGGTCGAAGAGCTCAAGGACATCATGGGCTATGGCGTGATGAGCACGCCGGGCGTCGTCATCGACGGCAAGGTGGTGCATGCGGGCGGCATCCCAAGCCGCGAGAAGATCGAAAGTTGGCTTAAGCAATGAGCACGCTTGTTCTGCAAATCAAACGCTGGTCCGGCCGCCAACCTTATTTTTTTCTGGCAGTTGCCGCCGTGCTGTGGTGGCTGCTTTACCAGACGCTGATTCCATTCTCGGAAGCCGTGGTCGGCCTGCTGCCGGTGGAGCGCGACAGCCATCTCGGTGGTGCGCTGCAATTTTTCTTCTACGACACGCCGAAGGTGTTGCTGCTGCTCACGGGCATCGTCTTCGTGATGGGCATCGTACATACCTTCGTCTCGCCCGAGCGCACGCGCGCGATCCTCTCCGGAAAACGTCTCGGTATCGGCAACGCGCTGGCGGCCACTCTAGGCATCGTCACGCCGTTTTGCTCCTGCTCGGCGGTGCCGCTGTTCATCGGCTTCCTGCAAGCGGGCGTGCCGCTCGGAGTGACCTTCTCTTTCCTCATTTCCGCGCCAATGGTCAATGAAGTGGCGCTCGCGCTGTTGTTCGGCATGTTCGGTTGGAAAATCGCCGTTCTGTATCTGGGCATGGGGCTCTTGGTCGCCATCGTCGCCGGATTGGTGATCGGCAAGCTGGGCATGGAGCGTCATCTCGAGGACTGGGTACGGGCGATGCAGAACACCCAGGAAGTCGCGACCTTCGAAGGCAGCACGATGCCTTGGGGCGAGCGCATCGAAAACGGCTTCCATCACGTGCGCGAGATCGTTGGCAAGGTCTGGCCCTACATCCTCGCCGGCATCGCGCTGGGCGCCGGCATCCATGGCTACGTGCCCGAGGACTTCATGGCCTCGATCATGGGCAAGGACGCACCCTGGTGGTCGGTACCTGCCGCCGTGGCCATCGGCGTGCCGATGTACACCAATGCCGCCGGCATCATCCCCATCGTCGAGGCGCTGATGGGCAAGGGCGCGGCGCTCGGCACGGTGCTGGCCTTCATGATGAGCGTGATCGCCTTGTCCGCCCCGGAGATGATCATCCTGCGCAAGGTGCTCAAGCCTCGGCTCATCGCCACCTTCGCCGGCGTTGTCGCAGCGGGCATCCTGCTGGTAGGTTACGTCTTCAACGTGGTGTTGTAAGCGATGAGAAACGCCTTGCTCGCGGTCGGCCTGATCTGCGGTTTGGCCGGTTGCGGCCGGGATGCGCCGCTGCCGCCGTCGCCCGGTGTCGCGCTGGTTGCCAAAGCGACGGCATCGGGCTTGCTGACCATCGCCGAGTTCGGCGCGAAAAGCTGCATCTCCTGCCGCGAGATGGAAGGCATCCTCACGAGCGTGGCCAACAAAACAGCTGGTAAAGCGAATGTGCTCGTCATCGATATCAGCAAGGACTATGAAGCAGCGAAAGTCTTCCAGATCCGCCTGATGCCGACACAGGTGTTCTTCGATGCCCAAGGACGCGAAATCGGCCGCCACTTGGGCAAATTATCGGAAGCGGAGGTGATGGCGGGGCTGGGACTCGGTTCGTGAGCAAGTGAACGAAAGTGAAGCCCTGATCGCGACCTATCCGCTCGCGGCTGCCACGACCGCGCTGCTGGCCGACTTTGCCTCGTCGGTCTCGCCCTGCACCGTTGCGGCCGTGCCGCTGGTGGTCGGCTATGTCGGCGGTTATGCCGACGGTAGCCGCCGCCGCGCCATCGCCTATTCCGCCGCCTTCGCACTCGGCATGGCATTCGCCTTTACCGCCATCGGCCTCGCCGTCGCGCTGGCCGGCGCATTGTTCCTACCGGCCGGAGGCTTCTGGCGCTGGGTGCTGATCGCGATGGCACTTGCCGCAGGCATCAGCCTGCTGAGCGGCAAAGGGCTGCCCGGACTGGGCAAGGCGCAGTGCGGTGCCACGGCACAGCAGGCGCGGCATGTTCGGCGCCTTCGCTACCGGTGCGCTTTCGGGCTTCGTCTTCGCCCCCTGCGCCACACCGGTGATGGTCGGCATCCTGTCGCTGATCGGCAATCAGCAGGACGTGCTGTACGGCACCGGACTGATGTTCCTATATTCGCTCGGCCATAGCGTCCTGCTACTGATCGCCGGCAGTTCGATCGGCTTTGCGCAGTGGCTCGCCCGCGCACGCTGGGCCGAGCGTTTCAACTGGCTATTCACGCGCCTCGCCGGTTTGCTGCTGGTCGGCTACGCGCTGTATCTGATCGCCGAGATGCAAGGACTGTTGCGTTAGCTTTCATCCTGAATCCGTGTTCTTTTGTCGTAGATCAAGCACAACATATTGATTCTTTGAGATAATGCTGCATCGTCACGCATC
>JBKBOI010000091.1:0-6869 GCA_046294935.1 Rhodocyclaceae bacterium | reverse complement strand
GATGGCTTGCCAGACTCGGCGCAGGGGATACGGCCGTTGCGCGCCAATACGACCGCGCTTTCCGCCAGATGCTCAATGGCGGCAGGGTCGTGCTCGCCGGCTACCTGATCGGTAAGGGCGGTGCGGAAGGTGATTTCATACTCCCCAGTCCGGATTATCTGCTCTCGCTACCCGAGCAGGATCTGGCCGGCCATGTCGGTCTAGCGAATCTGACGCTCGATGCCGACAGCGTCGTCCGCCATTTCAGGGCGCGTTTTCCCATCACACCCGCGATGCGCGAGGCTGGCCTGCCCGAGCAGGCCTTGGCGGCGCTCGCCGCGCGCCAGGCCGGCTTGGCGTCGTTACCCGAAGAGCTGTGGCAGCGCATCGTCTTTGCCGGCCCACCAGGCAGCTTTCCGACCCTTTCCTTCGCCGCCCTGCTCGAGCCGGACGCTGCACAGCGTCCAGAAGTCCTTGCCATGCGCGACAAGGTGGTCATCATCGGCGCGGGTTATGCGGGCATGAATGACGTCCATCCGACACCTTATTCGAACACTTTCGGCGCCGCCGATCGCATGATGTCCGGGCCAGAGATTCAAGCCAACATCGTCGAGACCCTGCTCTCGGCCCGCACGGTGCGGCCCGTGCCTTTGTCGTGGGCAGCCGTTTGGGTACTCGGCGTCACCTGGCTCTGCGCCTTCGTCTCGCTGCGCTTCGACATCGCCCGGGGTGTGGCGGTTGCCCTGTTGCTGGCGACCGTTGCGGCCGTCGTCGGCTTCAGGGCTTTTCTCGTCGACATCGATGTACCGGTCATGCAGATGCAGTTGGCGCTCCTCCCCGCCGCACTATTGGCCGGGATAGGAAAATTTTCCCGTACGGAGCGGGAAAAGCGTTTTCTCACTTCCCTCTTCGGCCGCTATGTCTCGCCGAGCGTGATGCAGGCCCTGCTCGCCAATCCTGACATGGTGGGTCTGGGCGGGCGGCGGCGCGAGGTGACGATACTGTTTTCCGATATCCGCGATTTCACGACGCTCTCCGAACGCCTGCAGCCGGAGGAAGTCGTGGAACTCCTCAACGAATATTTCGAGCGCGCCTGCGCCGTCTTGCTCGCCGAGGAGGCGACCATCGACAAATTCATCGGTGACGCAGTGATGGCCGAATTCGGCGCCCCTGTCGATCAACCCGATCATGCCGAACGCGCCCTGCGCGCCGCGCTCGAGCTTCACGCGACGGCGAGGGAGTTTTCCCGCTGGGTGGGGCGGCGCTTCCCTGATCGCGATTTACCCGCCTTCGCGATCGGTATCGGCATCCACACCGGCCCGGCCGTCATCGGCAACATCGGCTCGCATCAACGCATGGAATATACGGCCGTCGGCGATACGGTCAATACTGCTTCACGCCTCGAAGGAGCGACCAAGAGTGTCGGCTGCCCGATCCTCGCCAGCGCAGTAACGGTGGCGATGGTCACGCGACCCGAGGCCTTCCTTTTCGGTCAGCGTCATGTTTTGAGCGTCAAGGGCAAGCATGACAAAATCGAGGTTGTCGAGGTATGGCCCAGCGAGGAGAAAAAACGGTCGTGAAACATCTGGTAGGCGTGTTCGCCGCCTGCGGCTTGGTATGCCTCCCGGCTGCGAGTGCAGCCGGGAACGATGCAGCGCGGATCGAGGCCGCGCAAGCACTTCATGCGAGGGGCCAGGGGCAGCAGGCGATCGCCAAACTGCTTCCCCTTGCCAGGGAGGGAAACGCGGAAGCCGCCTATCTGCTCGGCCGGCTCTACTACTACGATGAAGCGGGGGTGCCGCGCGACTGGCGCATGGCGGCGCGCTGGTTCGAACGGGCCGCGCGTGCCGGTCACGCCGGCGGCCAGTACAAGCTCGGCGGCATCTATTACACCGGCCGGGGTCGGCGACAGGACGTCGAACAAGCGATCTACTGGTGGGCCAAGGCCGCCGTCCAGGGGCACCCGGAAGCGCTCAACAACCTGGGCGCTCTGGTGAGCACCGGCACCGGCATGACTGCCGATCCCGAACTCGGCCTTGCATTGCAGCACCTCGCGGCGGAGCAAGGGTCGGAGGCGGCGCAGGAGAACGTGCGCAACAAACCGCCCAGCGAGCGTTCCGAGCAGTTGGCGCGTGAGTTCTCCGCCCATCCATCCAGCTTGGCAGAACGGATTGCCAAACTCGTTGAAAAGAAATGACTACTTACCGCCAATGGCGCCCACCCGATTGCCGGCGGCGTTTTGCTGGCCGACGGCGGCTGAAGTCGCCCCTTGGGAGCGCGCATCGATGCGCGTGTTGCCAATCAGATTGACGCCCCCCGTCGTGCCTTGTTGTCCGGGCTGATTTCCTGTCGTCGCCGAGACGCCCGCAGATGCGGCGCCGCCGGAATGCGTCTTACCGCCCACCGGGGTCATGGGCGGCAGCGGTGAGCCGCTGACAAAGCCGCGCGGATGGCTCGACCGCTGCACAGGCTCTTCCTGCGCCCAAACATTTGCGCCAGCCATGAGGGTGAGGCCGAGGAGAACTTTCCATTTCATTTTTCCGTGATCCAAGGCCAAAACGGCGACCCGCCGTATCGACGGGCCGCCGCGACCACTCATACGAGTGGATCAATACGAGCGGATCAGTGGCCGCCAATCTGGCCAACGGCGTTCTCGGCCTTGTTGCCCTTGCCGACCGCGACGGCGGTCTGCTTGCCAGCGACCGCGTTGATGTTGGTGTTGCCCTTGATGTTGGTGCCGCCCTTGATGGCGCCGACCGTGTTCTTCGCCGTGTTGCCTTGACCCACGGCGACGGCGGTCTGCTGACCGGCCACAGCATTGATGTTGGTGTTGCCCTGGATGTTGACGCCGCCCGAAGTGGCTTGGACGCTGCCCGGAGCCGCTTGTCCGGCTGCCTGACCGAAGGCCAGGGCGGAGGCGGCGAAAAGAATGGAAGCGATGACGAGTTTGCGCATGGTAAGGCTCCTTTTGCTAGGTGGATGGAAAAATCAACCGATCACGCGGAACTGCACGCGACGGTTTTTGGGATCTGTCGGGTCTAGGCCCGGCAGCAGATCGGTCGGGCCCTTCCCGACGGGCACGAGGCGCGTCGGTTCGATGCCAAACCGGTCGATCAGATAATTCATCACGGCGAAGGCCCGCTCGCGCGAAAGCGCCAGGTTGCGCTGGTAATTGCCGCTGATGTCGGTATGGCCTTCGATGAGGAGGCGGATACTCGGATCCTTCTGCATCAGGCCGGCAATCGATTGCAGGAAGGGGATCGACTCGGGCAGGATCTGGCTGCTGCCGACTTTGAACTGGATTGGGAAAGCGATCGCATTGTCCGACACCTGCATCGACTGGGCAACTGGCGCAGGCTGTGGCGCGGTAGTGGCATAAACGGCGGCAGCAGCGGCAGGTGCTGTGTGTGCCGGCACTGGAGTCTCCTGCGGTTGGGCCGCGGCCGGCTGTGCCGGAGCAGCCTCGGCCGGCGCCGAATCGCCGAAGACGATCGCACGCGTCTTGAATTTTTTTTGCTCGGCTTTGCTGCCACCCAAGAGCTTTTGCTGCAGCTCCTCGACGGTCGGGGCCTTCTCATAGACGGTCACGTCTGCACCGGCTCCGCCGGCGCACAGCAGGAGGCTGGCCGCCAGACCCGCCATCCATGGCCAGCGCGACTGACTATTTGCAAACATTGATGATCTCCTTCGCGGTGACGATCGTTTCCTTGGAATCCTTGCTTCCAGGCGTCGCGCCGACATTCATCGTGCACGTGCCAGCGCGCTTGCTGCCGATATTGACCTGAGTCTGCTGTTTTTGCATACCCGCGGCGCCGCTTTGTTGATAGCCTTTCGCCAAGGCCTTATTGACCTTCGACTGGCCGCGCGGGTTGAGATGCGTGCCTTCATTCAGCGCCCATACCGGTGACGTCATGGAGGATGCAACGCCAATCACGATGGTGATGGTGAATTTGCCAAGCTTCATCGCTTTCTCCTCATTCACAGCCATCGACGCCTTTCGTGCCGATGTTGATGCAACCCTTCTGACCGGCGCCACCCACGACGTTGGTGATATTGCCGACGCCGACCGTCACATTGCCCTTCCCGCCTTTGACGACACCGACATTGGTTTTCGCCGTGTTGCCCGCGCCCGCGGCGACGGTAGTCATACTACCGACCGCGGCATTGATCTGTGTCTTGCCCCCCGTGTTTTGCGCCACACCGACATTGCCTTGCGCTTTGTTGCCGGCGCCCACGGCCATTGTCGTCTGCGCGCCGACGACGGCGTTGATCTCGGTACTGCCCGCCTTACCCTTGACCACACCGACGTTGCTTTGCGCCTTGTTGTTGGCGCCTGCTGCCACGGTCGTCTGGGCGCCCACCACCGCATTGATCTCCGTTTTGCCGCGCACCACCCCACCCTGCATCTGGGCATGCGCAACACCGAACAGACAAATGGCCGAAACGGTTGCAATGAAAGTTCCTTTGATCCACATTTTCATGCTCCCTCCCTACCCATTCAGCTTTAACGCTCTTTTTCCGCTCCGGTTGACAATCCTCCGCTCGGCTCCTTTCATTCAAGTAGGATACCTTGAACCCGTTGTTGACCTATGTCAATACCGTTTGCGATTCTGCCTCTAATGTAGTACCCCTGCGTGGGCCCTTGTTGGACATTTACGCTTGTTCATTTGCGAGGATCGTCATGAAAACGAAAAAATCCTTTGCCGCGGAATCTCTCTTTCATTCGCCATGGCCCGTGACGCTCGCCTTGGGCGTGGCGCTGGCGGGTTGCCAGCTCGACCCACCGAAGCCGGAGACGGCGACTGTCGCGACTTCCGTCAAAACACCCGCCGCCAAAACGGTGACCAATTTCACGCCCGCGCTACGCTGTATGGACGATCTTTTGCTTGCCTACGGCAAGCGCGACATCGTCATCACCACGGCGGGCATTCCCGATTCGACCGGTAAGGTGATGGCCGGCACGAAGGAAATGCTCATTACGGCGGCCTCGAAGATGTCGATCAAGAGCAAGGCGCTCACCTTCATCGATTACGACACCGAGCGCTCCGACCTGCTTGCGTTGTTCCAGGACATGCAAGCGGCAGGCGCCTTTCAACACAAGCTGCCCAACTATTACATCCGCGGCGCGATCACGCAGCTCGACGAAAACGCCATAGACGCCCAACAGGGCGCGGGCATCGCATTGCCCTTCCTCGACCTGGGCGTCTCGCGCGATCAGGTATCCTCCGTCGTATCGATCGACATGAACGTCGGCGAGACCACCTCGCGCATGATCATGCCCGGCGTCAATGCCAGCAACTCGCTCGTCATCACGCGCACCGGCAAGGGTGGCGAGCTGGGCGGCAAGCTCGGCAAGGTCGGTTTTTCCTTCAACATGTCGCTGAACAAGTCCGAGGGGCTGGGTTCCGGTGTGCGCGCGTTGATCGAGCTCGGCATGATCGAACTCGTCGGCAAGCTCACAGGGACGCCCTACTGGAAGTGCTTGGAGATCGACAAGACCAACCCGGTGATGATGGAGCAGGCGCGCGAGTGGTATGACGGCATGAAATCGGAGGAGCGCGTCAAGCTCGTGCAGAGGAAGCTTGCCGGCATGAACTACTATTCGGGGCCGATCAATGGCATCGTCTCGAAAGAGCTCACCACGGCGATCGGCAAGTTCCAGGCCGAGAATGGACTCATCGCCGACGGGCGCATCAATTTCGAGCTCTATTACGCGCTGCTCGACGCCGATCAACCGTTGGCTGCCGACCCCAATGCCGGCCCGACCGCACCGGTGGTGAGCGCGGCGCCGCGACCGAGCGGGGCGAGTGGGCCGCTCACCGTCAAGCTCGATACCGATCGCGGCCCGCGCCCGACCTACAAGCCGAAAGAGTTCCTGCAGGCGCGCGTGCAGCTTTCCGGCGATGGCATCCTCTATTGCTACTACCGTGACAATTCCGGGGTGATCGCGCGCATTTTCCCGAACCGTTTCAGCCCGGATTCATTCGTACGCGCCGGTCGAGCGATGAGCCTGCCTCCAGAAGGCTCACCGTTCAAAATCCGCTTCGATCAGCCGGGGCAGGAGCAGATCGTCTGCTACGCCAGCGAGCGTGACTTGCCATTGCCTGCGAACCTCAAGGCCGCCGATCTGACTCCGCTCAAGGTGGCCTCGCTCGAGGAAATCGCGCAGGCCTTCCGCAAGTCGAACCCGAATGTCGCCGAGGCGAAGCTCGAGATCACGGTGCGATGAAGGGAACAGGCGATGCGCCGGCTGGGTGCCACCGGTTTATGGCTGTGCGCTGTGCCGCTTGGGTGGGCCGGCGAGATCATCATCGTTGACCCGGCGCGCGAGAAAGCGCAGGCACTCCAGCAGCCCGCCCAGCCGACGCAGCGGCATGACGAGCTGCGCGCCCGGGCGCTCGACGAGGCGCGCGCGCGCAGTGACCGCGAGGCGCCGCCAACCTTCATCGAGCTGGATGAAGAGGCAGCGGCAGGACGTAGCGCCCGCGAAGCGCGTGGCTATCTCGACGAAGGCGCCGTCCCGCCAGCGCCGACCTTGATCATCAAGAGCGGCCCGCCGCCTACCGATGCCCATCAGGCCCGCGAGAAAGCACGCGCCTGGATCGCTCCGCCGCCGGCCAACATTCCTTCCCGCTGCCATACCGAAAACATCGTTGGCGGCATCGAGGGCAATACCCAGGGGCACACCGTCATCCAAGGCAATACCAGCGGCGTTACTATCTGCAAATAACCGCAACAGGAGAGCCCATATGAGAAATGCCTTTTGGATTGGTTGCGCGGCACTGGGCCTGGCATCTGTCTGCCAAGCACAGATCAGCATCTCGGCGGGCGGCCAGGACGTGCGTATCGGCGCCGATGGTGCGGTGAGCGTCCAAGGAGCCGGTCAGGAC
>JBKBOI010000090.1:0-6897 GCA_046294935.1 Rhodocyclaceae bacterium | reverse complement strand
GCTGATCGAGATCCCGCACGTGCGCCAGTCGGGCAAGAATTCCGCCGACATCCGCATGGTCGTCGACGCGCTCGATCTGTGCTACACGAAGAGCCACGTCAATACCTTCGTCATCATCTCGGGCGATTCGGACTTCTCGCCGCTGGTCTCGAAGCTCAGGGAAAACGCCAAGCGCGTGATCGGCGTCGGCGTCAAGCAGTCGACCTCGGATCTGTTGATCGCCAACTGCGACGAATTCATCTACATCGACGACCTGATGCGGAAGAAGGTCCGCGAGGACAAGCAGGCCAAGAAGCCCGTCGACCCGCAGGAAATGGAAGCGCGTCGCACGAAAGGCATCGAGATGGCTGCCAGCACGCTCGAAGCCTTGCTCGAAGACCGCTCGGACGACGAAAAGGTTTGGGCCTCGGTGCTCAAGGAGGCGATCAAGCGTCGTCACCCGGGCTTCAACGAGGCCTATCATGGCTTCAAGACCTTCGGCGCCTTGCTCGAGGAAGCGGCAAGGCGCGGACTGATGGAGGTCGGCCGCGAAGCCAACAGCACTTATGTGAAACGGCGCACACCGGGCACGGCCACCACCGAGGAAGCCGTCGTGACCAGCGAAAGCCCCGCACCGGCCACGATGACGAGCCCGCCACCCGCCGCCGAGGACGTCTCGGCGTCGCCCGCGGGCGCTTCGCTCCCGCCTACGGCGGTTCGCCCTCCGCTGCGGGCTCCTTCAGCGCCGACTTTGGAACCCTCTCCAGCAGAGGCTGCCACACCCGCGCCTGCGCCGCGCCGCCGTGGCCGCGGCCGCAAGTCCGCCGCCACACCGAGGGAAACACCACCTGCCGCCGCAGCCGAAACGCCGCCCACCACGGAACCCATCGTGACATCCACCGCCGAAGCGCCGCAGGCCGCCGAAGCCGAGGCGCCAGCAAAGCCCGCCCGCAAACCGCGCGCGCCGCGCCGCCGGAAGGATCAGACGCCAGCCGCTTCGTGATTGACGGCAGAAGCCGCGAGCAGCCGCGCCGCCTTGGCCACCTGCTCCACCGCGCGGCGCAGCGCGCTGGCTGCGCGTAAGTGCGCATCCATCGCCGTCACCTCGAGCATGCCGCGGGCCCCCAATTCGAGCAACTCTGCCTTGAGCCGCTGATAACCGGACTCGAATGCCACCAGACTTTCTTCGAGCGCCCTGGAAACCACGGCAGCAGGATCGGCGGCCGTGATCACGGCTGCCCCCAGGTCGCGGAAGTCCCCGAGATTTTGCAATGCCGGCATCGGCGCTTCAGAGGCCGCTTCCGTCGCCTCCGTGGCCAATTCGGCGGCCATTTCGTAATAGCGCGCGATGCGCAGCAGCGACGGCAGCCGGCGCGCACTCTCGGCCGGTATGCGGGTGCGGGAGAGTTCGGCGATGAACAGCGCGATCGCACGAGACAGGCTGGCCGCGCTGCGTTCATGGCCGGTGAGATTCGTCTCGCCCACCAGCGCCGCGCGCACGATGCGCAGCGTGATGCCGCCGAGATGGCGCAGCTCGCGATCGAGCGCATCGAGCGCCAACGTCGGCACCGCCAGCACGTTCTTGTCGAGATGGCGCGGCCGCGCCTCGTCCTCCTCGGCGCTGCGGAAACGCCCTTCGAGAAAGACGACGAGCAAGTCGGCCAATGGCCAGACGAGCGCGACGCCCAGCACGTTGAATGCCGTATGGAAGAGCGCGAGCTGGGCGGCTGGCGCGGCATCGAGGCCGAACAGTTCTCGCAGCCCACCCAGCAGCGCCAGCAGCCAGGGCAGCAGCAGCAAGGCGACGGCACCCGCGAGCAGGTTGAACAGCACATGCGCCATCGCCGCGCGCTTCGCATTCGGTGTCGCGCCGATCGCCGCGAGCACCGCCGTCACCGTCGTGCCGACATTGGCGCCGATCACCACCGCGGCGGCGGCCTCGAGTGTCACGACACCGCTTTGCGCGGCCGAGAAGGCGATCACCAGTGCGGCGGCAGATGCCTGCATCAGCACGGTCATCAGGATGCCGACCAGAACCATTGCGGCGACACCGACGTACCCCTCCCAGTGAGGCAAAGTGAAATCGCCGGCGATGCCAGCGAAGCTGCTGCGCAACAGCTCGATACCCAAGAACAGCACGCCGAAACCCGCCAGCGCCGTGCCGAGCGCGCCACGGCGCCCGACCTCGTCGCCGAGCTTGAGCAGCATGCCGATGCCGATCAGCGGCAGCGCGAGGGCTTCGACATCGAGTCGCAGGCCGACCAGCGCGACCAGCCAGCCGGTCACCGTCGTGCCGACGTTGGCGCCGAACAACACCCACAGCGCGCCACCGAGCGTGAGCAGGCCGGCATTCACGAAGCCGATCGTCGCCACCGTCACGGCGCTCGACGATTGCACCAGCGCCGTGACGACGACGCCGGTGGCGAGCCCGCGCAGGCGCGTCTTGGTCGAGCCGGTCAAGATGCGCTCGAGCGCCCGGCCGGCGGCGAGCTTCAGGCCGTCGGTCATCAGCCACATGCCGAGCAGGAACAGGCCGACGCCGCCGGCCAGTCCGCCGAGCGAGTCGACGCCATTCATCTGCCACCACCCCTTTCGCTCATGGCAGGATTGTGCCCGAATGCGTCGCTTCCATGCGCAGGCCCTGACTAGAATCCGCTGGGTGTCCTCAACCAAACCCACCCGCTGGCTCTTTCGCCTCCTCGGCCTGCTGCTCCTCGGCCTCGTCCTCTGGCAGGGCTGGTATCTCGGCTGGGTGCTGTGGTGGCGCGACCACGATCCCGACCAGACGCATTTCATGGCCCAGCGTCTTGCCGAACTGCGCGAGCAGAACCCCAAGGCCGAGTTGCACCATGTCTGGGTGCCTTACGAGAAAATCTCGATCCATCTGAAGCGCGCGGTCATCGCCGCCGAGGACGACAAATTCATAGACCATGAAGGCTTCGACTGGGAAGCCATCCAGAAGGCCATCGAAAAAAACGAGAAGAAGGGCCGGATCGTCGCCGGCGGCTCGACGATCAGTCAGCAGCTCGCCAAGAACCTGTTCCTCTCGGGCAAGCGCACTCCATGGCGCAAGGCGCAGGAAGCCTTGATCACCATCTGGCTGGAAACCTTCTGGGACAAGCGGCGCATCCTCGAGGTGTATCTGAACGTCGTCGAGTGGGGCGAGGGCATTTTCGGCGCCGAGGCCGCGGCGCGACGCTACTTCGGCATTTCGGCAGGTCGGCTGGCGCCGGAGCAGGCGGCCAGGCTCGCCGTAATGCTGCCCGCGCCGCGCCGATACGAAAAAAACCCGTATTCGCCCTACCTGAACCGGCGCACGCAGCAAATTGTCGGCAGGATGCACCTCTCTTCAACGCCTTAGGACAAAGCGCCCAGCGTAGAATCCCGTCATGCCTGCCCAGCCCGATCCCCGCGAGGCGCGCCCGCGCGCGCAAAGCCTGTTCGAACAGCACCTCACCGACGTGCAACTCCTGCTCGCGCGTCAGCGGCGCGTCGAGGCGCTGGTCGGGAAACAGGACATGCCGCGTCATGGGGTCGTCGAGGAGATGGTGCACCGCCAGCATCTGGTCGAACTGCACAATCTGCTGCGGCGCCTTTCGGCGGCGGAGATCGCACGCCTGATCGAAGTCCTGCCCGAGGAGGATCGCCTCACCACCTGGCAGGAGGTCGAGGAAAGCCGCGGCGAGCTGGTGCTCGAGTTCCTGCCCGACGAGCTACGCGCCGAGCTGCTCGCCGCGCGCCCGCTGCATGGCGCACCCAGCAGCGTGGTGTCCGCCTTCGAGCTGAAAAGCGGCCGCCTGTCGCAGGCGCGCATCAGCCGGCGTGAAGACCTCGCCAGCATCACGCCGATCTGGATCGACCTCGTCGCGCCGGATGCCGCCGTGCGCGCCTGGGTCGGTGAATCCTTCGGCCTCTACCTGCCCGACCCCGAGGATGTCACCGACATCGAGGAATCGGCGCGTTTCTACATCGACGAAAATGGCGCGGTGCACCTCTCCTCGAACTTCCTCCTCACGCGGCAGGGGGTGACGCGCAACGTCCCGGTCGCCTTCATCCTGCACAACAACATCCTGTTCTCGGTACGCAACGAGGAGCTGCCGGTATTCCGCCTGCAGCGCCTGCGGGCGCGCACCCAGCCCGGCTACGTCTCGGACGGCAAGGACGTGCTCTTGGACCTCTATGGCGCCGATGTCGAATACTCGGCTGATACGCTGGAAGAAACCTACGACGAACTGGAAGAAGTCGGCCGCCAGGTGCTCTCGCCACAAGTCAGTGACGACGAGGCGGCCGAAATCCTCGCCGAGATCGCCAAGATCGAGGACTTGAACGGTCTCATCCGCAAGAACGTGCTGGATACGCGCCGCGCGCTTTCCTTTCTGTTGCGCGGGCGGATGCTGACACCAGAACAGCATGAAGATGCCCGCCAGATACTGCGCGACATCGAATCGCTCGACGGCCATACCTCGTTCCTGTTCAACAAGATCAACTTCCTGATGGATGCGGCGGTCGGCTTCATCAACATCAACCAGAACAAGCGCATTTCGAAACTGACCGCGATCACCATCGTGTTCGTGCCGATGAACGTCATCGCTGGCATTTTCGGCATGTCCGAATTCACGATGATCACCGAGGGCATCCCCTGGCCGATTTCCTACGGCGCATTCACCGTGGCGATGGCGCTGCTGGGTTTCGGCACTTATCACGCGCTGCGCTACTTCGAGCGTCGCGAGGCGGCCAGACGGCTCGCCGCACGCCGTTCTCGATCAGCGTGAGACTGCCGTAGGCGAAAGTGAGGCCGAACCAGTCATCTTCCCCCGCCAGCAGCGCGGCACAGACCTTGATGACGCCGCCATGGGTGACGAGCACCGCCTGCTCCGGCGCGCCAGCCAGGAACGCCGCGACGCGCTTGCGCAAGGCTGCCACGGCTTCGCCGCCCGGCGGCGTGAATCCCCATGGATCACTGGCCCAGGCATCGAGCTGGCTGCGATCGAGATCGTCCCACGGCCGCATTTCCCAGTCGCCGAAATCGATCTCGCGCAGGCGGTGATCGACGATCGGCGCCGGGTGCAGCAACTCCGCGAGTCCCAGGCAGCGCTGCAAGGGGCTGGAGTAGACTGGCGCGCCGGCGGGCAATAGGGGGCCCAGCGCCTCGGCATGAGGCGCCGGATCCGCGGCGAGCGGCAGATCGGTCGCGCCATAGCAGATCCCCGGCGGCACGGCCGGTTGCGGATGACGAATCAAAAACAGGCGCATGCCAGACCGAGATAGAAGGCTAGCTCGGTCAACTGCTGGGTTGCGCCCAGACAGTCGCCTGTATAGCCGCCGAGACGGCGCACGAAGGTGCGCGCCGCCAGGAACGTGACCAGCAATACCAGCATCAGCGCGATGGCAGCCTGCTGCCAAGGCAGCCACAGACAAGGCGCAAGCCCGATGAGCGCCGCGAAGGCGAGTTCGCCTCTCGACAGCCGGGTCGCCAACGGTTTCGCTTTGCCTTCCGCGCGCACGTAGTCGAGCGCGAAGATCAGCGTCGTCGACGCCAGCCGCGAGACCGCATGCCCGGCGATCAGTGCGGCGATGAAAGTCGGCGCTGGTGACACGGCACCACCCCCCGCCAGCAGTTCGTAAAGCGCCGCGAACTTGGTCAGCAGCACGAGCACGAGGCCGATCGCGCCGTAGCTGCCGATGCGCGAATCCTTCATGATCGTGAGCGCCTGCTCGCGCGATCCGCCACCGCCCAGGCCGTCGAGCGCGTCGGTCAGCCCATCCTCGTGAAACGCGCCGGTGAGAAGCACGGTCGCCGTCATGCCGAGCAATACCGCGATCGCCGGCGGCCATGGCCAGGACGCCGCCAGCGTCACCGCTGCGCCGACCGCCCCGACCAGCCAGCCCACGCCCGGAAACCAGCGCGCCGCGTGATTCAACTGCATCTCGGAATGTCCGACCCAGGCGGGCACCGGGATGCGCGTGAAGAAGCGCAGCGCGGCGAAGAAGTGCTCGGCTTCGCGGCGGATCACAGCTTTTCGCTCACCCCGGCCGAGGCGAAACTCGCCATCTCCCCTAGCATCGCACAGGCCGACTTGACGAGCGGCCAGGCGAGCGCCACCCCCGTGCCTTCACCCAGGCGCAGGTCGAGATCGAGCAAAGGCTCCACGCCCAGCGCGGCGAGTTGCAAGCGGTGCCCCGGCTCCTTGGACAGATGTGAAAACACCGCATAGTCGAGGAAGGCCGGCGCGAGCTTGGCGGCGACCAACGCCGCGGCGCCGGAGATGAAGCCATCGACGAGCACGAGCATGCGGCGCTCGGCAGCGGCCAGCATGCCGCCGGTCATCGTCGCGATCTCGAAGCCGCCGAAGCGCGCCAGCACGAGCAACGGATTGGGCGGATCGTCGTTGCGCTCCGGCCAGACATCGAGTGCCTGCTGCAAGAGCGCCTGTTTCCGGGCCAGCCCGGCGTCGTCCAGGCCCGTGCCGCGGCCGACGCAGTCGGAAAGTGGCGCGCCAGTGAGGCAGTGAGTGATCAGGGAGGCCGAGGCGGTATTGCCGATACCCATTTCGCCGAAGCCGACGACGTTACAACCCTGATCGGCCAGACCTGCGACGATCCGCACCCCATTATTCATCGCCGTTTCGCACTGCGCCGCCGTCATCGCCGCGCCAGTCAAATACGATACCGTCCCGCCAGCGCCGATTTTCATGTCTATGAGGCCGGGCCGGACGCCGAAGTCGTGTGCGACGCCGCAATCGACGATGGTCAGTGCCAAGCCATTGGCGCGCGCGAAGACGTTGATCGCCGCACCGCCTTGGATGAAGTTCTCGACCATCTGCCAGGTCACCTCCTGCGGATAGGCGGAGATGCCAGCCTTCGCCGCGCCATGATCGCCGGCACAGACGACGACGTGCGGCTTTTCGAGCATCGGGT
>JBKBOI010000089.1:0-6906 GCA_046294935.1 Rhodocyclaceae bacterium | reverse complement strand
GATTCGGCAGGGTAACCCCCTGCCGAAGGTGACAACACCGCCATGCGTAGCGAGACGTGCAATCCACGCCGTAGCGCCTCACCCAACGGGTGAAATCGCCAATGTCAGCATGTCGCCAACGAATCAGCAACTTGCAACTCATGAGGCGCGGTCGACTGCGGTTTCTAGGTTGAAATAGCCTTGCACGACATCGCGGCAATCGGGACATCGATCGAGATGCTCGGTGGGCAGGCCAGCTTCGGACAACGCTTTGGCCATGATGCCGATCTCTTTTTCCCGCGCAAAAGGTTTGCCGCAGGTTTTGCAATGTCGCCATATCCCAAGACTGGTGTCGGCGCGACGTTTTGCATGACGGCGACGATGCAGCGTTTTCTTGTCCGGCGCTTCGGCCAGCTCCGCAATGGCTTTTGCTGCGATGGCGGCGAGTGGTGCATAGGGCGATTCCGGAGATTCGTTGCCGATCGCAACGGCCAAACGCGGCAATGCGCCGACGAGGCAAAGATTGGCAAACTGCCCGGGGGACATTGCCGCTTCCGCTTCGCCGAACAACACGGCCAGCGTCTCCATCTGCACGACCAGATGGTCGGGAAGATCCTTGAGCGTATCGCGCTTGGCGATGCCGATCAGCCGGTAGGCGTTTTCGAGCACGTCGAGACACGGGCCATTCAAAGCCCCATCGACATAGATGCCGAGATTGAGCTTTGCCGGAATAGGGGGTTGCAAGAACAGATGGCTGTAATCGACCAACAGTTCCTGATCATCCCGGATTCGCCCCACATTGTGGCGAAAATCGGCCAATTCCTGCCACGCCTCGATGCCAATGGCGGCGCCCAGCTCATCGAGATCATCGGCGAGCATGGTGCGGAAAGCATTGGCAACTTCGGGTCGCTGCGGCGGCATGAAGGCATTGGCCAGCGTGAGCCAGAAGGTTTGTCGGATTTCGTTGTCGGTCATGGCAAAAAAGACCGATGCGCCAGAGGTGGGAGCGCACCGGTCGAAGATTGTAAGCAATCAGGCAGCGGAGGTAGCCAGCTTGTCTGCTGGCTCGTGCTTCGGGCTATCGGACAGGTAGAACAGCATTTCGCCGATCGCGTAGCCGCCCAAGGCGATGGCCAGCCCGAACACGGCCATCGCCCATTCGGTCAATGAGGGGAAGTACGGTTCGAGGCTATTCACCCAGGTACCCTTGAACATCGGAACCACCTGGCCGCTGACGATGAACTCGTAGCGGTTGATGGCTATCGCGCCAAGCACCAGGAAGGCGGCGATCATCTGCGGCCGCATACGCAACTGCATGCCGGGTTGCAACATCATCCAGAACGGCACGACCAGTCCGAGCAGCAGCTCGACCCAGAACAGAGGTGATCTGACCAAGACATGGAAACCTTCCAGACCGTCCAGATTGCTCCACAGGCCCGTCCACATGCGGGTGACGATCATTACCAGGGTGATGCCGATCAGCGTGGCGAAAACCTTCGGCAATTGATCGCTTTCGGCCAACGCGCGCAACTCGGCAGGCATATTGCGCGTGTCGAAGTCGAAGGCCATGTAGGTCGTCACCACGATGGCCGCAGCGCCACTCAAGGCAGCGGTCAGCATGTAATAGATCGAGGTGAAGGAGCCAAACCACATCGGTCGCATCGCAACGGAACCGAACAGCAAGCCCAGCATGCCGGAAGCCAGGATGACGGCGACGAAGCTGGCGGCGCCGATCGCTTTCGACAAGTTGCTATGCCAATCACCTTTCATGATCAGATAGAACTTGATGACCAGCAGCACCAGGTCGATCAGATAGAACACGCCCATCCAGAACATCGGGCTCATCACTTGCAAGCCGGTCGGCATCGCCCAGAGCATGCGGAAAGGATGTCCGAGCTCGAAGGCCAGCACGGAGAAACCTGCCACCAGCGAGATGATCGCCAGCCAGATGCAGCGCTTGACGATCGGATAAAACTGCTCGAAGCCGAATACCATCGCCAACGAGGCAATCATCGACAGACCCGACGAGGTCAGCGCGAAGAACACATAGGTCGCGATCGGCAGGCCCCAATTGACGCCATCGCTCGACGTATTGAATGCTGCGTGGCCGATGGTCATCAGTTGATAGAGCATGTAAGCGCCAGCGATGCCGCCGACGGCGATGGAGGACACCAGCCAGCGGTTGGCGACGGTGCGCACGTGGGTGCTGATGTCATAGGGGCGATTGAGCGTGATCATGAGAGAGCCTCCTTAAATCTTCTTGAGCGATCGCGTGGCAGGCACCGAGCCGCCTTCGCCGGTGAGGTAGTAGACCTGCGGCTTGTTGCCGAGGTGATCGAGCAGACGGACGCCATTCTTGTAGGCGATCTGCTTGTTGACCTCGCTGTTCGGATTCGACAGGTCGCCGAAGAAACGTGCGCCGGTCGGACACGTCACGACGCAGGCAGGCGTGAATTCCCGTGTCGCCGGGTCTTGCGGATCGAGATTTGCCGTACCCTTCGGTGCCTTGCTGACGCGGTGATAGCAGAAAGTGCATTTTGAAACGACGTCATGCGGTTGGATGCCCACGCCGTGCTTCCAGTCTTCCTCTGGCATTCTCCAGGGCGGATTCCATGAGTGATCGTCTTCGCTCTTGAAGACTTCCTTCATGTTCGGCCCACCGTAGGTCGCCTTTTCTTCGGTGTAGAAGCGCACGCCGTATGGACAGGCGATCATGCAGTATTTGCAGCCGATGCAGCGCTCCCAATCGATCAATACCTGTCCGTCTTCCGCCTTGTAGGTGGCGCGCACCGGACAAACGGCGACACAGGAAGGATTCTCACAGTGCATGCACGGACGCGGGAACCACTTGATTTCGGCATTCGGATATTCACCCTCTTGAAAGAAGATGACATCCTGCCAATGCTCACCCGGCAGACGGCTGTTCTCCATTCCGCAAGCGATGGTGCAAGCCTGGCAGCCCACACATTTTTCGAGGTCGATGACCATTCCCCACTTTGCCATGATCTGACTCCTTAAGCTTTGACCACGCTGACCAGGCCGCTGTGATAGCAGGCGAGCCCCGAAAGCGGTTCGGACAGGTTTTCAGTGACTTCGTTGGTGCTGCCAGAAGGCAGGCGATCGGGCGCCTGCGCCCAACGCCCTTGCGCCCAGTGGCCGTGGATCATCGGCAGCACGACGGTATCGGGCCGGGTGGTGTGTGTGACGCGGGCGCGCACCTTGATTTCGCCGATCTTGTTCTTGACCTTGACGATGTCGCCATCCTGGATACCGCGCTTGGCCGCTGCTTCCGGATGTATTTCCAGGAAGACCTCGCGCTTGCCTCCCTGTACCGGCTGGATCATCGCGGATGCATGTGGCAGATTGGAGCTTCGTCCTTCTGCCTGACCGGCCAGCTTCGGCGAGACGAAATGCAGGTCGCCATCGCCGCCATGTTTCGGTTCGACCCATTGCGGGAAGGGGACGCGTTCGACCGGAATGCCGAGTTTTGCATTGACGTATTCGGCCTGATCCGCGAGTTTTTTCGGCTTGAACTCGAATTTGCCCGACGGGGTCAGGAGCAAGTGTTCCTTGACCTCGGCCGGAGTCATGACCTTGTTGTAGCCGGTGCCATCCCATTCGTAGAACACGCCGTCCTTTTGCAAGTAAGCATAGGGCTTGCGATACCAGACGCCCTTTTGCTTGAAGGTCTCGAAGTCGACCACGCCGTTGTCGCCGGGCTTGTCCTTGAAGCCCTCGCACATCCACTTGATGATGTTTTCGGTGTTGTCGATCTTCTTGTAATAGTCGGCCATCGGCCCTTTGATGCGCTTGCCGATCTCGATGATGACGTCGCCGAAGACCTTGGTATCAAAGAGCGGCTTGATCGCCGGGGTGCGGATCATCGAGATCGGATAGCCCTCGAACGGATAGGTATCGGCGATCTGCAAACGCTCGAGATAGGTGTGGTCGGGCAGAATCAGATCGGCAAACCTGTTGGTTTCGCCGGGATAAGGCGATGTATCGATGACGAACACTTCGCGCCAGGCATCTTCCCACTTGGTGCAATCGGGGCCGGAGAACACGGCACCGGTCATGTAAATGATGGCCGTGTCGAGCTTGTAGGGTTCGCCCTTCAGGTGGTTGACGGCGATTTCCTGCATCATGTTCTTCGCGACCGGCCATTTCTTGGTCTTGGCCATGTCGATGCGCGGTTGCTTCTTCCATGGCCCGTGCTTGGCGTAATCGTCCTGGTAGTCCTCGTAATTGATCGGCAGTTTCGCCCAGGCCGTCTTCATCTGATAGCCGCGCAGACCGCCTTTTGCAAACATGTTGCCGGTCAAGGCATTGAGCGCATGGATCGCCATGCCGTTATAGACGCCGTTCGTGTGCGCCGAGGCGCCACGCTCGAATAGAGCCACAGCCGGCTTGGTCGTCGCGAATTCGCGCGCCACCGTGATGATGTCCTTGGCGGAAACTCCAGAAACCTCCTCGGCCCATTCGGGTGTGCGGTCCTTGAGCTCGATGTTCCACCATTCGATCAAACCGACCGTCCATTTCTCGTTGAATAGCGGTTGGCCAACCACGGGGGCCGTTTCGGGCTTTTCGTCCTTTTCCAGTTCCGCGCGTTGGGCAGCGACCAGTTTCGCCTTCGCATCTGCCTCGTCCTGTTTCTTCTGGGCTTCGGCCAGTTTCTTCTCCAGCGCGGCTTTATCGTCGCCCTTGGCTTCCTTGAGAGCCTTCTTCAGCTTGTCGATCTCGGCAAGCGTCTTGGCCCTGGCTTCTGCGGCCTTCTGCGCTGCCGCTTCCTTCTTGGCGGCCGTTTCTGCCTTGGCCTGTTTCCAGGCATCGACGTCTTCTTGACTCACCGTCAGAGGGATCGTCGCACCAGTTTTGAAGCGGTTGATACCATCGACGAAATCACCGACGAAATTCTTGTCCCACAAGCCTTCGGTGAGGATCACGTGCGCCATCGCCAGCGCCAATGCGCCGTCGCGGCCGGGCTTGACCAGCAGCAGACGGTCGGCGGCCGAACCCGTCGTGCCGAGATGAACATCGACTACCGTGACCTTGGTCTTCGGCGACTTGGTGCGCATCTTGCCCCAATTCTGCATGTTGGCGTTGAAGGGCCGGAAAGCTTCGAGGAAGCCGGCGCCGAATACCAGCAGATAATTGCAGTTCGAATAATCGTAGGCGCTGTAGGCGTAGTGGCCATCCATGAAATACTTGGTCGCTTCGGATGCGTCGGAGCACATCGAGGAGTGACCGAGGTTGTAGTTGGGCGTGCCGTAGAGCTTGCCGAATTCGGACAGCAGACCGACATCGGTATAACCCCACCCACGACCAGTCAATACCGCGAAACGGTGTGATTCGCCTTTGTCGCGTAATGCGTTCAGGCGATCGGCGACGATCTGTAATGCCTCGTCCCAGGAGATCGGCACGAACTTCGGGTCTTCGTTGCGCCCCTTCTTGGGGTTGGTGCGCTTCATCGGCCCCTTGATGCGATCGGCGTCGTAGGTCAGATAAACACCATAATGACCTTTGGGGCAGAGCTTGCCATTCGACAGCGGGTTGTCGAGCGTGCCGTAGATCGCATGGATGCGGCCATTCGTCGTATAGACATCGATGCCGCAGCGCGCCGGGCACTGATGGCAAAAGCTCTTGGTGATGACCGTCTGGCTCGTTGCCGTGGGTGTTTCGGCTTTTACTTTTTGCACGGTCAGCAGTTGGCTACCTACCCCCATGCTGCCAACGGCACCGGCTACACCAGTGGCTTGCAGAAACCGACGACGCGTCAAGGTCGTGTTCAGCAGAGATTCACTCATCTTGTCTTCTCCTTGTGGATCGGAAACTTCGGCATGCTTTGCGATGCCCATCTCGGCGGCAAAACAACCTTCAGCGCTCGAACGCTTGCAATCTCCATACCCGACGACATGACTTGGGCTTTTTTGAAAGCAGCACATGGCTTCGTTTCTCTAGCGAATCCATGAATTCGTTTCTCTTCGAGCAGTTCCTCTCCGGCGTCGTGGCGGTCTTTCTTTGGGCATATCGGCCGAGTTCCCCTAAAATTCCCGTTACCATTTTTCGACAGGCACCGAGCCATGACTTTCGACGTGTTACCAATAGAAGACGCTGCACGTCGCCGCTGGTTGAAAATGCTCGCTGCAGGGGTGATGACGGCAGGAATGGGCAGGCGTGTCCGGGCCACGGCTTCACATCGCACGATCCGCGTTGGCCTCACCCCGGCCTTTCTCAATGACCAGCATTCGCTGCTGGCCGATTGGCGAGCCTATTTGCAGGCCAAGCTGGGCATGCCCGTCGAGTTCGTTCAGCGCGACCGCTATCGTGAAACGATGGACTTGCTCTACCTGGGCAAACTCGATTTCGCCTGGTTATGCGATTACCCATTCGTTTTTCTCAAGGATTTGGTGCGACTTTTGGCCGTGCCACTCAACCAGGGCCGACCTTACTATCGTTCCTTACTGCTCGTCGGAGCGGACGATCGGCAGCGTCACAGCATGGCCGATCTGGAAGGGGGTGTGTTTGCTTTCGCCGATCCTTACTCGAACACCGGCTATCTCGCGCCCCGCTACCGTATTCGCGAGTTGGGCCGCGATCCCAACAAGTTCTTTCGCCGCACCTATTTCACCTGGTCGCATCGCAAGTTGGTCGAAGCCGTGGCCAAGGGCTTTGCCGATGGCGGCGCAGTCGACAGCTTCGTCTGGGAGACACTCGACAAGGTGCGTCCAGAAATCACTCGCGGCACACGCATCATCGAACGCTCGCCCGAGTTCGGCTTTCCACCATTTGCGGCACACCGTGCGGTGCCGCGAGACATTTTCGACAAGATGCAAAAAGTCTTGGTCGACATGTCCAAGGACGACTCTGGCAAACTGCTACTGACCCGGCTCAACCTCGATGGCTTCATCGTGGGAGATCGCAAGATGT
>JBKBOI010000088.1:0-6928 GCA_046294935.1 Rhodocyclaceae bacterium | reverse complement strand
ATCGCCAGCCGCAGCCCCAGGCCGACGAACAGCACGCCGGTGGCCTGGTCGAGCCGCCGGCTGTAACGCAGCAGCCAACCCCCGATCGTGCCGGCGAACCAACCGATGAGGACGAACACGATGACGGTCTGCGCAGCAAACACGAGCCCCAACAGTGCCGAATCGACAGCGGCCTGACGGCTTCCCACCGGGATGAATTGCGGCAGGAAGGCGAGGAAGAACAGCGCCACCTTTGGATTGATCGCGTTGGCGACGAAACCGCGGCGCAGATAGACGGCAAAGGGGGTCGCATCGGCAATCTGCGCGCCGGCAGAAAACTTCGCGCCGGGATTCTTCAGCGCCTGCCAGCCGAGCCAGACGAGATAGGCGGCGCCGATGAGCTTGAGCGTGGTGAAAGCGGCATCCGATGCGGCGAGCACGGCCGAAATGCCGAGACTCGCCCAGAGCGTGTGGGTGAAGCAGCCGAGCGCGCAACCGAGACCGAACCCGATGCCGGCTCGACGCCCGCGCGAAATTCCCAGGCTCAGCACGGCGAGATTGTCCGGCCCCGGCGCCAGCGTGACGAGAAATGCAGCGAACAGGAAGCCGAGGAACTGGGCAGAGTCCAGATCGAAGATCATGGCTGGCATTATCGGGCAAAATGGGCGCATCGCTATCACGAGGTCACACCATGCCCCATCTTTTCGAACCGCTCAAGCTGCGCAACATCACCTTGCCCCATCGCATCGGCATTCCGCCGATGTGCCAATACTCGGTGCGCGACGAGCTCGCCAACGACTGGCATTTCGTCCGCTACGGTAGCCGCGCGGTCGGCGGTGCGCTCAACATCACTTCAGCGACGCGGTCGAGGACATCCTGCGATAACCGCTACAACAGCACCCGTTCGATCCCCCCGGCGCTGGCGGCTGCGACATAGCGGTCGAGCCAGTCGGTGCCGAGGATGTGGCGGGCCAGCTCGACGACGATGTAATCGGCCTCGATCGGCGCATCCTCGCGGTAGCGCGTCAGTCCCTGCAAACAACTCGGGCAGCTGGTGAGAATCTTCGTCGTCGCCGGTGCCGTCTCACCAGCGCCGAGTTTCGCGATGCCGGCGATGATCTCCTCCTGTTTTCGGAAGCGCACCTGGGTGGCCACGTCGGGGCGCGTCACCGCCAGCGTGCCGGACTCGCCGCAGCAGCGGTCGTTGAGATCGACGCGTCGACCCATGAGCTGGCTGGCGACTTGTGTGCCGTCGTAGAGCTTCATCGGCGTATGGCAGGGCTCGTGATACATGTAACGGGCGCCGGGCACCCCATCGAGCTGCACGCCTTTTTCCATCAGATACTCGTGGATGTCGATGAGCCGGCAGCCGGGGAAGATCTTGTCGAACTGATAGGCCTCGAGCTGATCCAGACAGGTGCCGCAGGAAACGATCACGGTCTTGATGTCGAGGTAGTTGAGCGTATTGGCGACGCGATGGAACAGCACGCGGTTTTGCGTCGTGATCATCGTGCCTTTGTCTTCGTCGCCGGCCGACGTCTGCGGATAGCCGCAGCACAGGTAGCCCGGCGGCAGCACGATCGTTGCGCCGACATGCCAGAGCATTGCCTGCGTGGCCAGCCCCACTTGCGAGAAGAGCCGCTCCGAGCCGCAGCCCGGGAAATAGAACACGGCTTCGCTGTCTTCCGATGCCCGCTGCGGATCGCGGATCACCGGAACGACCGTCGCATCCTCGATGTCGAGGAGCGCGCGCGCCGTGCGGCGCGGCACATTGGCCGGCAGCGGCTTGTTGAGGAAGTGGATGACCTGGCTCTTCACCGCCGGGCGACCGAGCGAGGCGGGTGGGTGACGCACCGTCTGCTGCGTCAGGCCGAGGGTCTTGGCCAAGGCATGGCCCAGACGCTGCGCGCGGTAGCCGAGATCGATCATGCCGGTCTTGAGTGCCTTGATGCGGGCCGGATCGGTGGCGGAAAGAAAAGCCATCGCCAGCTTCGTGCCGACGGATGACTTCCGCTTCCCGGTCCGGCGCAGGAAATTACGCATCGCGATCGAGACGTCACCGAAGTCGATGTCGACCGGGCAGGGTTTCAGGCAGCGATGGCAGACAGTGCAGTGGTCGGCGACGTCGCCGAATTCCTCGAAATGCTTGAGCGAGATGCCGCGCCGCGTCTGCTCCTCGTAGAGGAAGGCCTCGACCAGCAGGCCGACGCCGAGGATCTTGTTGCGCGGGCTGTAGAGCAGGTTGGCGCGTGGCACGTGCGTCGAGCAAACCGGCTTGCACTTGCCGCAGCGCAAGCAGTCCTTGACCATGTCGGCGATGCGGCCGATCTCGGACTGCTCCATGATCAGCGATTCGACGCCAAGCAGCGCGAACGACGGCGTATAGGCGTTGGCGAGATTCGCGCCCGGCATCAGCTTGCCGCGGTTGAAATGGCCGTGGGGATCGATACGGCGCTTGTATTCACGGAACGGCTGCAGCTGCGCATCGGAAAGATAGTCGAGCTTGGTGATGCCGATGCCATGCTCGCCAGAAATCACGCCGCCCAGGCTTTTGGCCAGCGCCATGATGCGATCGACGGTGCGATAGGCGGTCTGCAAGCCAGCGTAGTTGTCGGAGTTGACCGGAATGTTGGTATGCACGTTGCCGTCGCCGGCATGCATGTGCAGCGCGATGAACAGGCGGCCGCGCAGCACTTCCTGGTGGATTGCCTCGATGCGCGCGCGTGTCGGACCATAGGCATCGCCGGCAAAGATTTCTTCGAGCAGCGGCTTGAGCTCGTTCTTCCACGAAACGCGCAGGCTGTGATCCTGCAATGCCGGAAAATGGCGGTCGAGATCGTCGCGCAGCGCCTGCCAGCGCGCGCGTACTTCCGCCACGGCGGCAAGCGCCAACTCGCGCCGCTCACCGATCAGCGCCCGGCCGGACAGCCCGGCATCACCGACATGCAGCGGCAGATCGCCGCCGAGAAATTCGCTCAGAGCATCACACAGGGCGAGCTTGTTGTCGATCGACAGCTCGATGTTGATGCGGTCGATACCATCGCAATAATCGCCCATGCGTGGCAGCGGAATGACGACGTCCTCGTTGATCTTGAAGGCATTGGTATGGCGCGAGATCGCCGCGGTGCGCGCGCGATCGAGCCAGAACTGCTGGCGCGCTTCTGCGGTGACGGCAATGAAGCCCTCGCCACCACGACGGTTGGCCATCTTCACGACCTCCGAGGTCGCGCGCATCACCGCTGCTTCGTCATCGCCGACGATGTCGCCGAGCAGCACCATCTTCGGCCGACCATGGCGCTTGGCCTTCGTCGCATAGCCGACCGCTTTGACATAGCGCTCGTCGAGGTGCTCGAGGCCTGCGAGCTTCGCCCCGGCCGCCAAACCGGCGCCGCCTGGCTTGAAATACTCGGTGATCTCGACGATCGCCGGCACCGCTTCACGCACTTGGCCAAAGAATTCGAGGCAGAAGGTGCGCACGATCGGCGGCATCTTGTGCAAGATCCACACCGCCGAGGTGATCAGGCCATCGCAGCCTTCCTTCTGCACCCCGGGCAGGCCGGCGAGGAATTTGTCGGTGACGTCCTTGCCGAGTCCGGCCTTGCGGAAGCTGGCACCGGGCACCGCCAAAGTCTCCTCGTGCGCCACGCTGCCGTCGTCGGCGAAACGGCGAATGCGGAAGGTCGCCGTCTCCTGCTCGTGGATCTTGCCCAGGTTGTGGTTGAGACGCTCCACCTCGAGCCAGCGACCCTCGGTATCGACCATGCGCCAAGAGGCCAGGTTGTCGAGCGCGGTGCCCCAAAGCACTGCCTTCTTGCCGCCGGCATTCATCGCGATGTTGCCGCCGATCGAGGAGGCATCGGCCGAGGTCGGATCACAGGCGAACACCAGGCCGGCTTCCTCGGCGCGCTCCATGACCCGGCGCGTGATTACGCCTGCGCCGGTGCGGATCGTCGCATAAGGACGATCCAGCCCCGGCAGCACACGCTCCTCGACCGGGCCGATGTCGACCAGCTTCTCGGTGTTGATCACCGCCGAGCGCGGATCGAGCGGTATCGCGCCCCCGGTATAGCCGGTCCCGCCGCCGCGCGGGATGATGGTCAACCCCAACTCGATGCAGCCACGCACCAGCGGCGCGATCTCCGCCTCGGTATCGGGTATCAGCACGACGAAGGGATACTCGACGCGCCAATCGGTCGCATCGGTGACGTGCGCAACGCGGCTCAAACCGTCGAAGCAGATGTTGTCGCGGTGCGTATGACGGGAAAGCCGATCCATGACCCGTTTGCGCAGCGAGGCGGTTTCAATGAACCAGCGCGCGAAGTCGTCCACCGCCTGGGCAGCGGCCGCGAGCAATCGTGCGACCTTGGCATTCCCCTGGCGGCGCTTCTCGATCTCGTTCAATCGGTGCCGGAGCGCTCCGATCAAAGCAGCGCGCCGCTCACGACAGGCAAGCAAATCGTCTTCCAGATAGGGATTGCGACGTACCGCCCAAATGTCGCCGAGCACCTCGAACAGCATGCGCGCCGAACGGCCGGTCACGCGCTGGCTGCGCAGCTCGTCGAGAATCGCCCACATCTGTGGCCCGAGCAGGCGAATGACGATCTCGCGGTCGGAGAACGAAGTGGTGTTGTAGGGGATTTCCCGAAGGCGGACGGTCATGAGCTTTGGCTTCGCTGCAAAGCAGCAAATTCTAACCGATCGCGCCCGGCTCGCTGGTGGCATGTTAGGCTTCGCACCTTGGCAAGGCCCATCTCAGACCATGGACTATCTCGAAAGAATCCTCAACGCCCGCGTCTACGACGTCGCCATCGAGACGCCCCTCGAATTCGCACCCAATCTCTCCGCGCGCAGCGGCAACCGCATCTTGCTCAAGCGCGAGGACGTGCAGCCGGTGTTCTCCTTCAAGCTGCGCGGCGCCTACAACAAGATCGCCCATCTGACACCGCAACAAAGAAAGCGCGGCGTGATCTGCGCATCCGCCGGCAATCATGCCCAGGGAGTCGCACTGGCGGCCCAGAAGCTGGGCATCCGTGCCGTGATCGTGATGCCGATCACCACGCCGCAGATCAAGATCGATGCCGTCGACAAACGCGGCGCCGAGGTGGTGTTGCACGGTGACAGCTATGACGCAGCCTACGCCCATGCGCGCGAGCTGGAAAAACAAGAAAGACTCACCTTCATCCATCCCTTCGACGACCCCGACGTGATCGCCGGCCAGGGCACCATCGGCATGGAGATCCTGCGTCAGCATCCCGACCCGATCGATGCGGTGTTCTGCTGCGTCGGTGGCGGTGGCCTGATCTCCGGCGTAGCCGCCTACGTCAAGCGCCTGCGGCCACAGACGAAGATCATCGGTGTCGAAGCCACCGATGCCGATGCGATGGCCAAGTCGCTCGCCGCCGGAAAGCGGGTGCGGCTCGAGCAGGTCGGCTTGTTCGCCGATGGCGCGGCAGTGAAGATGGTCGGCGAAGAGACCTTCCGGCTGTGCCGCGAATATGTCGATGAGATGGTTCTGGTCGACACCGACGCCATCTGTGCCGCGATCAAGGACGTCTTCGAGGACACGCGCTCGATCCTGGAACCCGCCGGCGCGCTCGCCATCGCCGGCGCCAAGGCGTGGGCCGCGCGACACAAGGCGCATGACAGGACGCTGGTGGCCGTCGCTTCGGGCGCCAACATGAATTTCGATCGGCTGCGCTTCGTCGCCGAGCGCGCCGAGGTCGGCGAACAGCGCGAGGCGATCTTCGCCGTTACCCTGCCAGAACGGCCCGGCAGCTACAAGAAGTTCGTCTCGCTGATCGGCAACCGCAACATCACGGAGTTCAACTACCGTTATCACGATGCGCAAGAGGCCCAGGTCTTCGTCGGCATCCAGGTGCATCATCGCAGCGAGGCGACGAAGCTCGCCGAACTGTTGCGCCGCCATGGCTATGCCACCCTCGATCTGACCGATGACGAGATGGCCAAGTCGCACGTCCGCCATATGGTCGGTGGCCATGCGCCACAAGCGCGCGACGAGATCCTCTACCGTTTCGAATTCCCGGAACGCCCCGGCGCGTTGATGAACTTCCTCGACAAGATGAGCGCCGGATGGAACATCAGCCTGTTCCACTACCGCAACCACGGCGCCGACACCGGCCGCGTGCTGGTCGGCATGCAGGTGCCGCAGCAGGAAATGCGCGAATTCCGCGCCTTCCTGAAAAACCTCGGCTACCGCTACTGGGAGGAAACAGGTAACCCGGCCTACCGGTTGTTCCTGGGCTGAGGCGACGCCGAGCAAACGTTGTTGGGTCAGTCTTGTCCCGGCGACAGTTCCGATTCGCCCATCCAGTAGCACAGCAGCGCCGCCGGGATGCGCATGATCCTGGCATCGGTAGCGGGCACATCGGCAATCGCGCCGAAATCGTCCAGCGATTTCGTGACCACGTAGCCGCGATCGATGGATTTCTGCCGGCAGAGTTCGAGCAAGCCTTTGAGGTCGCGCAGGCCAGTGTGCTGGGCGCGGTATTTCACCTCGAAGGGGATGATTTGCCCGCCAACCTCGGCGACGAGATCGACCTCCCGGTCCTTCTTACCGCGCCAGTAGGTGAAGCGCACGCTCTGCGCGTAGTAGCGGGCGAATAAATGCTTGAAGACCGCCGTTTCCGTCGCCACGCCCAGCGCCGCCGGGTCTTCGAGGATGGCCTTGCCCTTGAGCAAGACAGCGGGGGCGATGGCGGCATCGGCCAGATAAATCTTGAAGCGGGCGCGCAGCACATCCTTGCCGTAACCGAAGGGCGGCAGGCGGTAGATGAGATGGGTGGCTTCCAATAATTCGATGAAGTTCTGCGCCGTCGGCCGCTTGACCTCCAGATTGGCGCAGAGATCCACCATATCGAGCAGGCCGCCATCGTGCATGCACAGATACAGGAAGGTGTGCTCGAGATCCAATACGCGGCGCACGCCAAAG
>JBKBOI010000087.1:0-6974 GCA_046294935.1 Rhodocyclaceae bacterium | reverse complement strand
GAAAGGATGTGTTGGGGGGCGGTGGATTGGGTGAAACGTGAGTTCTACGGACGCCCTCTCCGCCAGTCCCACTCTGGGATCAGCAACGATCGTAGTTGTCTTCCAGACGCACGATGTCGTCCTCGCCGACGTAATCACCGGACTGCACCTCGATGATCACGCAATCGATCTTGCCCGGATTGGATAGCCGGTGCGGTGTGCCGGAGGGAATGTAGGTCGACTCATCGGTGCGGACGAAAGTCTCGCGCTCGCCATTGACCACCCGCGCCATGCCGGAAATCACCACCCAGTGCTCGCTGCGGTGATGCTGCATCTGCAGGCTGAGGCTAGCTCCCGGCTTGACGACGATGCGCTTGATCTTGAAGCGTGGCCCTTCCTCGAGCACAGTATAGCTGCCCCACGGGCGATGCACGGTGCGGTGGTGATGCACGCTATCGTGCGATGTCAATTTGAGCTGCCGAACCACCGTCTTGACATCCTGGGCGCGATCGCGGTGTGCGACCAGTAATGCATCCGCGGTATCGACGATCAGCAGGTCGTCGACGCCGACCGCGGCGACGACGCGGTCCTCGCCCTGCACATAGCAGTTTTGAGCGTCGATGAGCACGGCCTCGCCGGCAACGCGATTGCCCTTCCCGTCAGGGGGCGTCAGCTCGGCCAGGGCATTCCACGAGCCGATGTCGCTCCAGTCGAACTGCGCCGGCACGACGGCAACGCGGTCGGATTTTTCCATCACCGCGTAGTCGATCGAGATGTCAGGAGCCTGCCTGAAGGCATCCGCTGCCAGCACGGGTGGCTGTTTGCCGAAATCCGTCGCGGCGAGCGTCTGTTCCACCGCTTCGAGCAACGCAGGTGCATGGCCGCGCAATGCATCGAGCATCGCACCGGCTGAAAAACAGAACATCCCGGCATTCCAAGTGAAATTGCCGGCCGCCAGATAGGCTTGCGCCTTCTCCAGGCTGGGTTTCTCGACGAAGCGAGCCACCTTGAAACCACTTTCCAGCGGCTCTCCAGCTTCGATGTAGCCGAAGCCGGTTTCCGGTGAGGTGGGCCGTATGCCGAATGTCACCAGCCAGCCTTCCGCGGCCAGTCGCCGCGCCTCATCGACCGCGGCTGCGGATGCCACATGATCACGGATCAGATGATCGGCCGGCAGCACCAACAGGCAGGCATCGTCACCGAAACGTCCGGCCAGATGCAAGGTGGCGGCGGCGATGGCCGGCGCGGTATTGCGGCCGAAGGGTTCGAGCAGATAGTCGAGGGGCGGCAGCGCCTCGGCGGTGCCGTATTCGTCACGGGTCAAAAAGTAATGATCGCGGTTCGTGACGGTCAGCACCGCCGTCACATCGGACAGCGCGACGGCGCGCCCGAGCGTTTTCTGCAGCAAACTTTCGCCATCGGGCAGCTTGATGAAAGGTTTCGGCAATGCCTCGCGGGAAACCGGCCACAAGCGGGTGCCAGCGCCGCCGCAAGCGTCGTCGAGCAGCGAGAGACTTCGCGCGGGAAACCGGCCACAAGCGGGTGCCAGCGCCGCCAGACAATATGACGGGGACGAATGCGCTCATGCGCGCAATCTAGCACAAGCCGTCGGGTTCTTCTCGATTGGAGTGGGATAGGCGCAGCGTGATCAAGCGCAGGGCAAACGGCACCAGGGGTAACAGGAGCCACGCCAGCACCAAGACCCACATCAGCGGCGCATGAACGAGCTTCCATAGCAACAGCAACGAGCCGGCCACTATCACGACCACCAGCACGCCGGCGATCAGCGCACCATCCCGCGGTTCGGTCGTCGTCTTGTCCATACAGGCCCCCGTCATCCCCATGCGGATAACATAGCAGAAAATAAATCAAAAGTTATAAACAAATTATACGGACGTTCATGCCTTTTTTCTATCCATTATGGCCAGAGACGCGCCTGATTTTCGTGCAGCGGGGGCTGCACACCGCCGTATGAAAGGCCACCCTCTTTGAGGCCCGGCCCCCTTCGCCTCTCGCGGGGGGTTCTTTCGTGCTCGCGCCGCATGCGCGGCGCTCGAATATGAGGGCGTCGTCAAACACCCATGCTGCGGATTGCGCCGGAAGGCAAGCCGCGCCGGCTCAGGGGGCAGCGCCGGCGCTGCCATGTCTTGCACGGTGGTAACGACCATCGGCGCTGGCGAGACAGCACGGCAGGAGCGCGTCAGGTGGCGAGATGGCGCAGTCGCAAGGCAAGCAGGCCGAGCCATTCATGAGCCGCATACCACGCGGCATAAGCCGCCGTGGGCCCCGGCAGATAATCGAGAAATGCCGGTTTCGGTATATCGTTGCCTTGCCGTGAAAGGAAGCCCAGCGGCGCGGGTATGATTTCGATGCCGCTGTTCATCCGCGCGAATTCGGCCAGAGCGCGGCGCATGTGGGCCGCATGCGTCACCAGCACGATGCGCCGGATGCCGGCCCGTTCGAGAATCGGCACGGTGTGAGCGGCATTGTCCTGGGTATCGAGGGAGCCGCCTTCCAGCCAGTGCGGAGAGATGCCGAAATCGTTGCGCAGCACGTCCGCCATCGGGCCGCTCTCGCCACTGAGCAGTATGGGCAGTCCACTCACGCGCGCCAATCGCGCACCATAGCGCAGGCGTTCGAGCGCCAGCCGGTTCGGTGCCGAGCCACCCCCGTATTCGGGCACGTGACGATGAGCACCGGCGCCGAGGATCACGATCGCCTCGGCGCGGGCGAGATCCCGTTCCTGCAACACTGGCACGTCTTCGAGTGGCGCGACGAGCAGATTCACGAACGCGGGCGTGCTCGACAGCCAGGCACACAGCAGACCGCCCCAGGCCAGCGAGCGTCCCAGCCGTGGCCGCCGGCGCAGCAGGAGCAGCCCGAGCAACATGCACAGCAGCAATCCGCCCGGCGGCAGGATCAGCGCCGAGACGAATTTTTTGAGCAAGAAAGTGGTGGGTAGCGACTCCATTTGCATGACAGAAGCAATCGGTGCATTGTCTCCTTTCCGGCGCCAGGCAGACGCTGCAGCCCGATAACTGAAAGTCGGCCCTGGCAAGACGGCACTAGACGAGGATTTCTACGACCGGCGGATGACCGAGGAACGCCTGCGGGCTGGCGCTCGCGCCATAGGCACCGGACTGGAAGATCACGACGAGATCCCCCGGCTCGGCACGGGCCAGTTCCATGCGGTCGGCCAACAGGTCGAGCGGCGTGCATAGCGGGCCGACCACCGAGACGAGCTCTTTTTCCGTCGCAGCCATCCTGTTGCCAATCGCCACCGGATAGTTCTTGCGGATCACCTGGCCGAAATTGCCCGAAGCCGAGAGATGGTGATTCAGCCCGCCATCACAAACGAGGAACACCTGACCGCGCGAAACCTTGCGATCGAGCACGCGCGTCACGTAGATGCCCGCCTCTCCGACCAGATAGCGCCCCAGTTCGATCACCAGTTCGGCCTGGGGCAAGTCGCCTTTCGCCCGCTCGACGAGCGCGACCAGATTGGCGCCGATCGGCGGCAGATCGAGCCGCTGCTCGCCCGGGAAATAAGGGATGCCGAAGCCGCCGCCGAGATTGAGCATCTTCACGGGCGCGGGCGCATTCGCGGCCAGCCGCAGCGCAAGGTCATAGGACTTTCGTTGCGCCTCGACGATCGCTTCGGCTTTCAGGTTCTGCGAGCCGGCGAACAGATGGAAGCCTTCGAAGGCCAAGCCGGCCTTGCCGATCTCCGCCAGCGCCTGGGGCACGGCTTCGGCATCGATGCCGAACTGCTTCGGCCCGCCGCCCATCTTCATGCCCGAAGCCTTCAACTCGAAATCCGGATTGACCCGCACCGCCACACGCGCCGGCAACCCAAGCTCCCTCGAAATGCCGGCCAAGAGGCCGATCTCGCGGAAGGATTCGACATTGACGAGGATGCCGGCCGCGACCGCCGCGCGCAGCTCCGCCTCACGCTTGCCCGGCCCGGCGAAGCTGATCTCGCGCGGATCGGCCCCGCCATCGAGCGCGACCTTCAGCTCGCCGGCCGAGGCCACGTCGATGCCATCGACCAGCCCGACCATGTGCGCGACCAGCGCCGGAAAGGGATTGGCCTTCATCGCGTAATGCAGCTTCACGCTGGCAGGCAGCGCAGCGCGCAGTTCTGCGACGCGCCGCGCGAGCAGGCCGCGGTCGTAGGCGTAGAACGGCGTGCCGACACGGGCAGCGAGCCGCGAGACCGGCTGGCCGCCGATCACCAGCTCGCCGTCCTCGATGAGGAACTGGCTCATCGGCGCATGAACGGGGACGGGTTTAGTCATGACGGTCGGTCCATTCACTGCTCAGGGTCTTGCGGTCGATCTTGCCGTTCGGGTTGCGCGGCAAGGGCCCCGGCCGCACCTCGATGCCGGCCGGCACCATGTAGGCCGGCATGCGGGCACGGCACTCAGCGAACAATGCCTCGACATCGAGCGTGCCGCCATTGGGCGGCGTGGCGATCACCTGGATCGCCTGGCCGAGCGTCGGATGCTCGACGCCGAAGGCGACGCATTCGCCGACGAGCCGGGTGGCATAGAGGATTTCCTCGACCTCGGTCGGGCTGACGCGATAGCCGGAGGTCTTGATCATCTCGTCGCGCCGGCCGACGAAATAGAGGAAGCCCTCCTCGTCCATCCTGACTGTATCGCCGGAAAACACCGCCAGTTCCGGAATCACCAGCCCCGCCTCGCGTCCAGGCAAGGGCTTGTAACGCTCGGCGGTTTTCTCGGGGTCGTTCCAATAGCCCATGCCGACCAGCGCGCCGCGATGCACGAGCTCGCCCGGCTCGTTGGGCGCGCAGGGCGTGCCGTCCTCGCGCAGCACGAGGATTTCGGCATTCGGGATCGCCTTGCCGATCGAATCGGGCCGGCGGTCGACCTCCTCGGGCGGCAGATAGGTCGAGCGAAACGCCTCGGTCAGACCATACATCAGATACGGCTTCGTCTTCGGCAGCCGCGCCCGCAAGGCAGCGAGCGTCTCACGCGGCATGCGTCCGCCGGTGTTGGCGAAATAGCGCAGATGCTCGGTGATCGAGCTCGGCCAGTCGAGCCCGGAGAGCTGGATGTAGAGCGGCGGCACCGCGGTTAGTCCCGTCACCTTCTCGCGCTCCAGCGCCTTGATCACGTCGCGCGGCAGCAGATAATTGAGCAGCACGACGCGCGCGCCGACATGGAAGGCGGTGGTCAGTTGCGAGAAGCCGGCATCGAAAGAGAGCGGCAAGGCGGCGAGCAGCGTGTCGCCGGCATGATTTTCCAGGTAGCTCGCCACGCTCTTGGCGCCGGCGACCATGTTGCGGTGGGAGAGCACCACGCCCTTGGGCTTGCCGGTGCTGCCCGAGGTGTAGAGGATCGCCACCATGTCCGTGTCGATCACGCGGTGGCCGGGATGCGCAGGCGCGGCGAGCAGCTCGCTCCAGCGTAGCACATCGAGCCCGCCGATTTCCGGCAGCGGCTGGCCGCCTTCGAGCACAACGAGATGGCGCAGGTCGTGGCATTGCGTCAGCACAGGCTGTAGCAGCACGGCGCGCTCGGGCGAGGTGACCAGCACGCGCACGTTGCAGTCCCTGAGGATGTAACCGACCTGCTCGGGCTTCAGCAAGGGGTTGAGCGGCACGAATACGCCGCCGGCCGCCGGCGCGCCGAAGCTCGCGATCACCGTCTCGAAGCGCTTTTCGAGATAGATGCCGACGCGCTCGCCACGGGCCAGGCCAAGCCGCATCAGGCCATTGGCGAAAGCGCTCACCGCCGCCTGCAAGTCGCCGTAGGAAAGCCGGAGCTTGCCGTAGGTCAGCGCGATCGCATCCGGATCGCGCTCGGCGGAAAAAGCGATCAAATGGGGCAGCAAAAAAGCGTCTGGCATGGCAGCGACATTGCGGAGTCGGCATCGATCAGTATCGCATATCTCGATGGCCTATAATCCACGCCGTTTCAGCCCGTCACCGGAGCGCCGCCCGTGAATATCCAGCAAGAAGTCCTCGCCCTGCTCGACGAAATCCTCAGCCTCAAAGGGCGCGCCGCCGGCTTTACTTCCGAAACCGCCCTGCTCGGCGCGATTCCCGAACTCGACTCGATGGCCGTCGTCGGCGTGCTCACCGCGCTCGAAGAGCGCTTCGGCTTCACCGTCGAGGATGACGAGATCGACGGCAGCACCTTCGCCACGGTCGGCTCGCTGGTCGGCTTCGTGGAATCCAAGCTCACCGGCTGACCCACCGCGATGGCGGCCGAAGCCTTCTTTCTTCCGGTCGCCGACGGAAACCGCTTTTGTCTCCATCACCCGCCCGCAGGAGCGGCGCGCGGTGCGCTCATCTATCTCCCTCCGTTTGCCGAAGAGATGAACAAGTCGCGCCGCATGGCCGCCATGAGCTTCCCCCGAAATTTCGTCTTCCAAGAGATGGGGTATAAGGCCCCGTAAATTGGAAGGAGCAACGAAGTTGAAGAAGATACCGAAGCAGGCATACACGCCCGAATTTTGGGAGTTGGCCGTCAAGCGGGTGAAGGCTGTCCAGACGGCAGGGGCGGTAGCGAAGGAACCGGGGCTGATCGAACAGACGTTGCGCAACTGGGTCAAGGCATACGATGCGGGCAAGCTCAACGGGCCGGGGACGAAGCTGGTCACGCCGGAGCAAATGGAGCTCTCAAGGGTGCGGGCGGAGAACGTCCGGCTCAAGCGTGAGAACGAAATCCTAAAAAAAGCGGCGGCGTACTTCGCGAAGGATGCGCTATGAAGTAGGCCTGGATCGACGCGCATCGCAGCGAGTTCGAACTGACTGAATTGTGTTGGGTGCTGGCGGTCAGCATCCGCGGCTACCGCGCCTGGAAGAACGGAGGCACGCCGGCGCGCAAGCGGCTGACGGATGCGCAGAGGCTGACGCTGATCCGCGCCATTGACGCCGAACTCAAGGGTGCCTACGGCAGCCCGCGCATCACGCGGGAGTTGCGGGATCGCGGCTTTCCGGCGAGCAAAGAGCGGGTTGAGCGGCT
>JBKBOI010000086.1:0-7064 GCA_046294935.1 Rhodocyclaceae bacterium | reverse complement strand
ATATCAATGGCGACGGCGAGACCAGTCGTGACTTCTGCTACATCGCCAATGCGATCCAGGCCAATCTGCTGGCGGCGACGACCGACGATCCCGAGGCGACCAACCATCTATAACGTTGCCGTCGGCGAGCGCACATCGCTCAACGAACTGTGCGATTTCCTCGTACGAAACCTCGTCGAGCGCTTTCCCCACCTCTCCGACTTCAAACCGGTCTATCGCGATTTCCGCGCCGGCGACGTGCGCCATTCGCTGGCCGACATCTCCAAGGCCAGCCGTTTGCTTGGCTATGTGCCCAGCCACAAGATCGATGCCGGCCTCAAAGAGGCGATGGCCTGGTATATCGACCACCTCGAATGACTGGCAAGCCCGATGCGCGACCGCTGGTGCTGCACGTGTTCTACCGCTTCGACGTCGGTGGATTGGAAAACGGCATCGTCAATCTGATCAACCGCCTGCCTGAGCAAGCCTACCGGCATGCGATCCTCGCTCTCACCGAAGTCACCGACTTCAAGCGCCGCATTCGGCGCGATGATGTGCAATACATCAGTCTGAACAAGCCTGCGGGGCATCTATTCAAACTTTATCCCCGCCTCGTGCGTCTGATGCGCGAATTGAAACCCGCGATCGTGCATAGTCGTAACCTCGCCGCCCTCGAGGTCACCGTACCGGCCTGGCTCGCCGGCGTGCCGGTGCGCATCCACGGCGAGCATGGCTATGACGTCCATGATCTCGATGGCGGCAAAGCCGTCTATCGCTGGGTGAGGCGTGCCTATAGCCCGTTCGTCAGCCACTGGATCGCGCTGTCGCGTGATCTGGCCAGTTACTTGACCGAACGGGTCGGCATCCCCGCGCGTGAGGTGACGCAGATCTACAACGGCGTCGATACCGAACGCTTCCGGCCGGGCGAGAGTGCCGTGTCACCAACGCCGATTATCGGCTGTCCATTCGATCGCACCGAGCATTGGCTCATCGGCACCGTCGGCCGCATGCAGACCGTCAAGAACCAGACCTTGCTGGCGAGCGCCTTCATCCGCGCGTTGGAACTCGCGCCCGAATTGCGCCAGCGCTTGCGGCTGGTGATGATCGGTGATGGGCCTTTGCGCGCAAAGGCCCAGGCGATGCTGGACATGGCTGGCGCTTCCCGTCTGGTCTGGCTACCCGGAGAACGCAGCGACGTGCCGGAAATCCTCCGTGGTCTCGATTGTTTCGTGCTGCCATCGCTCGCCGAAGGCATTTCCAACACCATCCTCGAGGCGATGGCCAGTGGCTTGCCCGTGATCGCCACTGCCGTGGGCGGCAATCCCGAACTCATCGCGGAAGGGCGCACCGGAAGGCTCATACCCTCGAACGATGTCGAGGCGATGGCGCGGGCGATCATCGCTTATGCGCGGCAACCGGAGATGGCACGGTCACATGGCCGCGAGGGAAGGGCGGCGGTCGAGCAACGCTTCAGCCTGGCGGCGATGGTCGGCGGTTATCAGTCCCTTTATGATCGGCTACTGTCCGGCTCACGGCCACAAGGGGCTCGTGTCTAGACCATGTGCGGCATCACCGGCATCTTCGATACCCTTGGCAGGCGCGACATCGACCGCGACGTCCTGCACCGGATGAATGAAACCCAGTTCCATCGTGGGCCTGACGAAGGCGGGTTGCACATCGAGCCGGGCGTCGGCTTGGGCCACCGCCGTCTCTCGATCATCGATCTGTCGACCGGCCAGCAGCCGCTCTACAACGAGGATGGCAGCGTCTGCGTGGTCTTCAACGGCGAGATCTACAACTTCCAGGAACTGATTCCCGAGCTCATAGCGCTCGGCCATGTGTTCCATACCAAGAGTGACACCGAGGTCATCGTCCATGCCTGGGAAGCCTGGGGCGAAGATTGTGTCAAACGCTTTCGCGGCATGTTCGCCTTTGCGCTTTGGGATCGCAACCAAAAGGTGCTGTTCCTCGCGCGCGACCGGCTCGGCGTCAAACCCTTGTTCTACGCACTGCTCGATGACGGCACTTTCCTGTTCGGCTCGGAACTGAAATCCCTGCTCGCGCATGGCGGACTCAAGCGCGAGATCGACCCGCTCGCGGTCGAGGAATACTTCGCGCTGGGCTATGTCGCCGAACCGCGCTGCATTTTCAAGCAGGCGAGGAAGCTGCCCCCTGCCTGCACGCTGAGAATCGGCCGTGGTGACACGGCACTGCCCGCGCCGCGCGAATACTGGGACGTGCGTTTCACGCTCGACGCCAGGCTCGACGAGCGCGAGGCACGCGAAGAGCTGGAACGGCGGCTCAAGGAATCGATCCGCCTGCGCATGATCGCCGAAGTGCCGCTCGGCGCCTTCCTCTCCGGCGGCGTCGATTCGAGCGCGGTCGTGGCGATGATGGCGGAGCAGACGAGCGAGCCGGTCAATACCTGCTCGATCTCGTTCAGCGATCCTGCCTATGACGAGGCGCGTTTCGCACAGCAGGTGGCCGAGCGCTACCACACCCGTCATTTCGTCGACAAGGTCGAAAGCGACGATTTCGATCTCATCGACACGCTGGCGAAGCTCTACGACGAACCCTACGCCGACAGCTCGGCGATCCCGACTTATCGTGTCTGCCAGTTGGCGCGGCGACACGTCACCGTGGCGCTTTCCGGCGATGGCGGGGATGAAAGCTTTGGTGGCTACCGGCGCTACAAGCTGCACTTGATGGAAGAGAGGCTGCGCGCCGCATTGCCACTCGCCGTGCGTCGGCCGCTGTTCGGGCTGCTCGGCAGGCTCTATCCGAAGGCCGACTGGGCGCCTCGATTCCTGCGGGCGAAGACCACCTTCGAAGCGCTGGCGCGCACTTCGGTGGAAGCCTATTTCCACAGCGTCTCGACGATCCGCAACGTCCAGCGTAGCGCCCTTTACAGCGACACCTTCAGGTCGCTGCTCGGCGGCTACAATGCCCAAGCCGTGTTCGATCGCCATGCCGCGCGGGCCGACACCGACGATCCGCTCGCGCTGATCCAGTACATCGACCTGCACACGTATCTGATCGGCGACATCAACACCAAGGTCGACCGCGCCAGCATGGCGCATTCGCTCGAAGTGCGCGAGCCGCTGATGGATCATCCGCTCGTCGAATGGCTCGCCACGCTGCCTTCCTCGTTCAAGATGCGCGGCGGCGAGAGCAAATACCTGCTCAAGAAAACGATGGAGCCTCACCTGCCGCACGACGTCATGTACCGGCCGAAGAAGGGCTTCGCCGTGCCGCTGGCGCGCTGGTTCCGCGGCCCGCTGCGCGAACGCGTGCGAGCCGCGCTGCTCGATGGCCCATTGCAAGATACCGGCTGGTTCAATCCAGAGACGATCCGCCAGATCGTCGAACAGCACGAATCCGGCCGACGCGACCACAGCACCCCGATCTGGGTGCTGTTGATGTTCGATGCCTTTTTGAGGAACAACGTTCGATGACCCTGCTCTATCTCGTCGCCGGTGCGCGGCCCAACTTCATGAAGATCGCGCCGATCGTGCGCGCGCTCGACGCGCACGGCGGACTCGAGTATCGGATCATCCATACCGGCCAGCATTACGACCGCGAGATGAACGATGTCTTCTTCGAGGAACTGGGCATTCCCGCGCCCGATGTCTTCATGGGTGCGGGTGGCGGCAGCCATGCCCAACAGACGGCGAAGATCATGACCGCCTTCGAAGAGCTCTGTCTTGCCAGCCGACCCGATGCGGTAGTGGTGGTCGGCGACGTCAATTCCACGCTCGCCTGTTCGATCGTCGCCAAGAAGCTGCACATCCCGGTGGCCCATGTCGAAGCCGGCTTGCGCAGCGGCGATATGAAGATGCCGGAAGAGATCAACCGCATCGTCACCGACAGCATCGCCGACTGGTTCTTCGTCACCGAACCGAGCGGCGTCGAGCACCTACGCCGCGAAGGCAAGCCCGACGGCGCGATCCACTACGTCGGCCATGTGATGGTCGACAATCTCCTTTACCAGGCAGCGAAGCTCGCGCGAAGCGAAGCGGGATTCGAGACCAGCCCCTTCAAGCGGCGAAACCCGCGTTATGGTGTGGTGACCTTGCACCGACCGAGCAATGTCGACGATCCTGACACCTTTGCCCGTATCGGCGGAGCGCTTCGGCAGATCGCAACAGCGCTGCCGCTCATTTTTCCGGTACATCCGCGCACACGCGGCAATCTCGAAAAATTCGGCATCGATCTCGGCGAAAACATCACGCTGACCGGCCCGCAGCCTTACATGGCCTTCCTCGACCTGTGGAAAGATGCCGCCCTCGTGCTCACCGACGGCGGCGGGCTGCAGGAAGAAATCACTGCCCTGGGAGTTCCCTGCATCACGATCCGCGAAAACACCGAGCGACCGATCACGGTGGAAGAAGGCACCAATGTGCTCGCCGGCACCGATCCGGCGAGGATCGTCGCCGAGGCGCACAAAATCCTGCGTGGGGAAGGCAAGCCGGGCCGCCGGCCGCATCTATGGGATGGACGCGCGGCGGAGCGCATCGTCGAAATCCTGGCGCAGGCGTTGACCAAAATCGGCGCTGGTGGAACGGCACCCCTATGACATTGAGATGGCCTGCCACCCGTATAATTCCAGCATCGGCAAAACACCGCGAGGGAAAAAGCTCCATGAAAGTCATGATCACCGGCGCAGCCGGATTCATCGGTTCGGCGCTCGTGCTGCGCCTGCTCGAACGTGGCGATAGCGTCGTCGGCATCGACAACCATAACGACTACTACGATCCGGCGCTGAAAGAAGCGCGTCTGGCGCGTCATGCGCAGCACCCCGACTACACCCACCTGCGCATCGACATCGCCGACCGCAAGGCGATGGAAGACGCCTTCGCCCGGTATGAGCCGCAGCGGGTCATCCATCTCGCTGCCCAGGCTGGAGTACGTTACTCGCTGGAAAACCCGCTCGCCTACATCGACAGCAACCTGGTCGGCTTCGGCCACATCCTCGAAGGCTGTCGCCATCACGGCGTCGACCATCTCGTCTATGCCAGCAGTTCGAGCGTCTATGGTGCGAATACGACGATGCCTTTCTCGGTGCATCACAACGTCGATCATCCGCTCTCGCTCTATGCCGCGACGAAGAAGGCCAACGAACTGATGGCGCACACCTACAGCCATCTCTATGGTCTGCCGACCACCGGGCTGAGATTCTTCACCGTCTATGGCCCGTGGGGACGGCCGGACATGGCATTGTTCAAATTCACCAAGGCGATCCTTGCTGGCGAGAAGATCGCGGTGTTCAACTACGGCAAGCACCGCCGCGACTTCACCTATATCGACGACATCGTCGAAGGCGTCATCCGCGTGCTCGACAAACCGGCGCAACCGAACCCAGCCTGGTCGGGAGATCATCCCGACCCCGGCAGCAGCCGCGCCCCCTGGCGCGTCTATAACATCGGCAACAACCAGCCGGTCGAACTGATGGACTACATCGCCGCGCTGGAAGCCGCGCTGGGCCGCAAGGCCGAGATGGAGCTCATGCCTTTGCAACCCGGCGACGTGCCCGATACTTATGCCGATGTTTCGGATCTCGTCAGAGATTTCGGCTACAAACCCGCCACACCGGTGAAAGAGGGTGTGGCTCGCTTCGTTGACTGGTATCGGGACTACTTCAGGGTCTGATCATCATGAAAATCGCCATCGCGGGTACCGGTTACGTCGGTCTGTCGCTCGCCATGCTGCTCGCACAGCGCAATGAAGTCGTCGCTCTCGACATCGTTCCCCAAAAGGTCGAGATGCTCAACCGCAAGGTCTCCCCGATCATCGATCGCGAGATCGAGGACTATCTCGCCCACAAGCCGCTCGACTTTCGCGCCACGCTGGACAAGCGCGAGGCCTATGAAGGCGCCGAGTTCATCATCATCGCCACGCCCACCGACTACGATCCCGAAACCAACTACTTCGACACCACTTCGGTCGAGGCGGTGATCCGCGACGCGCTGGCGATCAATCCGCAGGCGACGCTGGTGATCAAATCCACCGTCCCGGTCGGTTACACGAAAAAGGTGCGCGAAGCGTTTTCGCTCGCGCTCGGCCGGCCGGTCAATCTCATTTTCTCGCCCGAATTCCTGCGCGAAGGCCGCGCGCTCTACGACAACCTCTACCCCTCGCGCATCGTCGTCGGCGACAAGTCGGAGCAGGCGCAAACCTTCGCTCGCCTGCTCGAGGAAGGCGCGCTCAGGGAAGACGTTCCAGTGCTCTTCACCGACAGCACCGAGGCCGAGGCGATCAAGCTCTTTGCCAATACCTATCTGGCGATGCGCGTGGCCTACTTCAACGAGCTCGACACCTACGCCGCCACCCACGGGCTCGACACGCGCCAGATCATCGAGGGCGTCTGCCTCGATCCGCGCATCGGCAATTTCTACAACAACCCCAGCTTCGGCTATGGCGGCTATTGCCTGCCCAAGGACACCAAGCAGCTTCTGGCCAACTACCGCGACGTGCCGCAGAACCTGATCCGCGCCATCGTCGAGGCCAACGCCACGCGCAAGGACTTCATCGCCGACGACATCCTGCGCCGCAAGCCCAAGGTCGTCGGCGTCTATCGCCTGATCATGAAGGCCGGCTCGGACAACTTCCGCGCATCATCCATCCAAGGCATCATGAAGCGCATCAAGGCCAAGGGCATCCCGGTGATCGTCTATGAACCGGTGCTGCAGGAACCGGAATTTTTCCATTCGAAGGTCGTCAATGACCTCGCCGAATTCAAGCGTGCAGCCGACATCATCGTCGCCAACCGCCTCACCGACGAGATCCGCGACGTGGCGGAGAAGGTCTATACGCGCGACCTGTTCGGGCAGGATTGAACCGGGCACGCCTTTGCTACACTTTGCCCATGCCTCGTGTAGCCAAGCTTCCTCTGAACCCGCTTGATCGTTTCGCCATCGAACGGATTCTTGCTTCCCTGCTCAAACGGGAAGGGGCACGGCTCGTGCTTTTCGGCTCGCGTGCCCGTGGCGATGCCAGAGCGGCTTCCGATATCGACCTCGCTGTGGTGGCCGAACATCCCATTTCATCCACGGTCCTGGCGGATCTGCGCGAGGCTCTCGAAGAAT
>JBKBOI010000085.1:0-7068 GCA_046294935.1 Rhodocyclaceae bacterium | reverse complement strand
GCGTTGCTAACAGCCAGGATGAGGACTCCTGAATGAAAATTGGTTCAGATGAAACGATTACGCAGCCTCTTTGGCATCGCGCACTGCAGCGAGCCCCCGGACGAACTTCGTCGGGATTTCGTTGAGAGTGCGGACGAACTGGGCGATCGGTGCCTGCATGGTGCCAAGCAACTTGGCCAGCAACTCTTCACGGCTAGGCATCGAGGCAAGCGCCTTGACACCTTCCGCATCCATGACATAGTTCGGCATGGCGCCCGCCTTGACGACGAGCTTCGGGTTGCTCTTGCCGAAATCATGCAACAGCTTGGCCGCTGCCACCGGATCCTTGGAAATCCCATAGATCAGGGGGCCGACCATTTTTTCGGCGAGACCCTCGAATGGCGTACCAGAGACGGCACGACGCACCAGGGTGTTTTTCAGCACACGCAGATACACACCAGCCTTGCGCGCTTCGGCCCGCAGGGCGGTGATATCTCCCACCTCGAGACCACGGTACTCGGCGACGATGATCGACTGGGCACCCGCCACCTGGGCGGATACTTCGGCGACGACCGCCTTCTTGTCGTCAAGATTGAGACCCACGGTCAACTCCTATGAAAACTCCACCACCGAAACCGGCAGTGGCGATACGGCGACCTTCATTCAGGAATCACGATTCCTGCCTTCGGGTGACGCCATCTGCGCAGGCCGCCGGCAAACTGCCCAACGATTAAATTCTTTCGAACACCTGCGGTCTTTGATAACCCGTCGCCCCGTGCTTCCGGGCGACGGCCCAAAGTCTTTACACTCATCCAGCCAGCGATGCCTGGTCGACCCGCACTCCGGGCCCCATCGTCGAAGATACCGAGATCTTCTTCAAATACTGGCCCTTGGCTGCCGCCGGCTTCGCCTTGTTCAGCGCTTCGATCAGCGCAGCCATGTTCTGCTGCAGCTGATCGACCGTGAATGAAGCACGGCCGATGGTGCACATCACGATACCGGCTTTGTCCGTGCGATATTGCACCTGACCCGCCTTGGCGTTCTTCACGGCGGTGGCAACGTCCATCGTGACGGTTCCCACCTTGGGGTTTGGCATCAAGCCGCGCGGGCCGAGGATCTGACCCAGCTGACCAACGATCTTCATCGCATCGGGCGTGGCGATGCAGACATCGAAGTCGATGGTGCCTGCCTTGACCGAGGCCGCCAGATCATCGAAACCGACGATGTCTGCACCCGCTGCCTTCGCCTCCTCGGCTTTCGCGCCCTGACAAAATACCGCGACGCGCACCGTCTTGCCGGTTCCGGCAGGAAGCACGACAGAGCCGCGCACCACCTGGTCCGATTTCTTTGCATCGACACCCAGATTCACGGCTACATCGATCGACTCATTGAATTTCGCTGTTGCATTTTCCTTGACCAGGGACAGGGCTTCGGTCAGGGGATATGCTTTATTGCGATCGATCTTGGCGCGTAGCGACCGAACACGTTTCGAATGCTTCGCCATGTCACACGCCCTCCACGGTGATACCCATACTACGAGCAGAGCCCGCGATGGTGCGCACCGCCGCTTCCATGTCGGCGGCCGTCAAATCCTTCATCTTGGTTTTCGCGATCTCCTCGGCTTGCGCGCGGGTGATCTTGCCAACCTTGTCGGTATGGGGTTTCGCAGAGCCCTTTTGCACGCCGGCCGCTTTCTTGATGAGGACGGTCGCCGGCGGCGTCTTGAGGATGAAAGTGAATGATTTGTCCGCATACGCGGTAATCACGACAGGAATCGGCAGACCTGGCTCCAGCCCTTGGGTCTGGGCATTGAAGGCCTTGCAGAATTCCATGATGTTGAGACCGCGCTGACCGAGCGCGGGGCCGATCGGCGGCGAGGGATTCGCCTTGCCGGCCGGCACTTGCAGCTTTATGTAGCCGACGATTTTCTTCGCCATGTTTGCCTACTCCTGTAAGTGAGTGATAACGCATCGCTTGGCAACGACGCTCCTCATGCCACAGAAGAACCGCTGTAGCGCCGGTAATGCATGAAGCTATGCTTTTTCGACCTGGGCAAACTCGAGCTCCACCGGCGTGGCTCGCCCGAAGATACTCACCGAGACGCGCAGCCGATTCTTTTCATAGTTCACCTCTTCGACCGTGCCATTGAAATCGGTGAACGGCCCCTCCTTGATGCGCACCATCTCGCCGACCTCGAACAGGACCTTGGGACGGGGTTTTTCCACCCCCTCCTGCATCTGCTGCAGTATCTTTTCGACTTCCTTCTCGGTAATCGGCGTTGGCTTGGTGGCGGTCCCCCCGACGAAGCCTGTCACCTTGGGTGTGCTTTTCACCAGGTGCCAGGTGTCGTCATCCATCTCCATCTCGACCAAAACATAGCCGGGGAAGAACTTGCGCTCGGAAATGCTCTTCTGGCCACTCTTCATCTCGACCACTTCTTCGACCGGCACGAGAATCTGGCCAAACTTGGCCTGCATGCCAGCGCGTGCGATACGCTCCATGAGCGCGCGCTGTACCGATTTTTCGAAGCCCGAATAGGCATGCACCACGTACCAGCGTTTCGTCATGTTTTTTTCCAGCCCAGCACCAAGTCGTAGAGGACCCATTCCAAGGTCTTGTCGGTCAGGAAGAGAACCAAGGCCATCAAGACCACGAAACCGAAGACGATCAGCGTAGTCTGCACGGTCTCCTTGCGGGTCGGCCAGACGACTTTCCTGGCTTCGGCAACCGATTCCCTTCCAAACACCACGAAGCGTTGTCCCGGCTCCGTAAACCATGCTACTGCCATGCCTGCGGCAACACCGAGCAGCACCGAAAGCACGCGCACGACGAGCGCTTGTTCGGCAAGCAGGTAAAAACCCGCCACCCCCGCCACGAGCAGCAACAGCGCCAGGGCAAACTTCAGTTTATCGGCCATTTCCGTCCGTCAGCGTAACCATCAAGCAAGTGGCAGGGGCAGAGGGAATCGAACCCCCAACCTGCGGTTTTGGAGACCGCCGCTCTGCCAATTGAGCTATACCCCTGCAACAAAGACCACGACGGGCGCCCCCCGAAAAGGCGCCGCCCCGGATATCGAAAAATACTTACTCGATGATTTTTGCGACGACGCCGGCGCCGACGGTACGACCGCCTTCGCGGATCGCAAAGCGCAAGCCTTCTTCCATCGCGATCGGCGCAATCAGCTTCACCGTCATCTGCACGTTGTCGCCCGGCATCACCATCTCGACCCCCGCCGGCAGCTCCACCGCACCCGTCACGTCCGTGGTACGGAAATAGAACTGCGGTCGATAACCATTGAAGAACGGCGTGTGCCGCCCACCTTCCTCCTTCGACAGCACATACACTTCCGCCGTAAAGTGCGTGTGCGGCGTGATCGTCCCAGGCTTGGCCAACACCTGACCCCGCTCGACTTCTTCCCGCTTGGTACCCCGCAACAATACCCCGATGTTGTCCCCCGCTTGCCCTTGATCCAGCAGCTTGCGGAACATTTCCACGCCCGTGCACGTGGTCTTCTGCGTCGGACGGAGACCCACGATTTCAATTTCGTCGCCAACCTTGATCACTCCCCGCTCGACTCGACCCGTCACGACCGTGCCCCGCCCAGAGATCGAGAACACGTCCTCGATCGGCATCAAAAACGGCTTGTCAATGGCTCGCTCCGGCGTCGGAATGTAGCTGTCCAGCGCGTCCGCCAGCTTCAGGATCGCCTGCTCGCCCAACTCCCCCTTGTCGCCTTCCATCGCTTTCAGCGCCGAGCCCTTGATGATCGGAATCTCATCGCCCGGAAAATCATACTTGCTGAGCAGCTCGCGCACTTCCATTTCAACCAGCTCGAGCAGCTCGGGGTCATCGACCATGTCGCACTTGTTCATGAATACGACGATGTACGGCACCCCCACCTGCCGCGCCAGCAGAATGTGCTCCCGCGTCTGCGGCATCGGACCATCCGCCGCCGAGACCACCAGAATCGCCCCGTCCATCTGCGCCGCACCCGTGATCATGTTCTTCACATAGTCCGCGTGCCCAGGACAATCGACATGCGCGTAGTGACGGTTCGCCGTCTCGTATTCCACGTGCGCCGTGTTGATGGTGATGCCCCGCGCCTTCTCTTCCGGCGCCGCATCGATCTCATCATACTTCTTCGCCTCCCCACCATACTTCGACGCCAAAATCGTCGTGATCGCCGCCGTCAACGTGGTCTTGCCATGATCCACGTGCCCAATCGTCCCCACATTCACGTGCGGCTTCGTACGCTCAAACTTGCCTTTTGCCATGATCGATCACCCTAGAATCAATGAAATGGAAATGGACATGGTGCCCATGGGCAGGATTGAACTGCCGACCTCTCCCTTACCAAGGGAGTGCTCTACCACTGAGCTACATGGGCACGAAAACCGGACTGATCTGCCTGGAGCGGGTAGCGGGAATCGAACCCGCGTCATCAGCTTGGAAGGCTGAGGTTCTACCATTGAACTACACCCGCCCGCCTGTTACTACAACCTTGATCCGACCTGCTGCCTGCTACAGACAAAAATTCTGGTGGAGGGGGAAGGATTCGAACCTTCGAAGGCTTGAGCCGGCAGATTTACAGTCTGCTCCCTTTGACCGCTCGGGAACCCCTCCAGTGAAACGCTGCATTATGCTCATCCGAGAAAAAATTGTCAATGACAACCGCGCTTTTTCGTAGCAGCCAGGGCACGGACGTAGAATCGTTCGCATGAATCCACGTTCCGGCTTGCCCGCCGCCTTGCACGATGCACTGCTGCAGCGTTTCGGCGAGCGCTTTTCGATCAACCTCGCCGTGCGCGAACATCACGGCAAGGACGAATCTTCCCATGCCCCGATGCCACCCGATGGGGTGGTTTTTGCACGTTCCACCGCAGAAGTCGCTGCCGCCGTCGCTTCGTGTCATGCGCACAAGGTGCCGGTGATCGCCTACGGCACGGGCACTTCGCTCGAAGGCCATCTGCTCGCAGTCAGGGGCGGCGTGTGCATCGATCTTTCGCAGATGAATCGCATTCTAGCGATCCGGCCAGAAGATTTGGACGCCACGGTCGAAGCCGGCGTCACGCGCAAGGCGCTAAATGCCGCGCTACACGATAGCGGACTGTTCTTCCCGATCGACCCGGGCGCCGACGCGAGTCTCGGCGGCATGGCGGCGACGCGTGCTTCCGGCACCAACGCAGTGCGCTACGGCACGATGCGCGAGAATGTGCTCGCCGCCACGGTGGTGCTGGCCGATGGTCGCATCATCAAGACCGGCTCACGGGCGAAGAAATCCGCCGCGGGCTACGATCTGACCCGTCTGTTCGTCGGCTCGGAGGGCACACTGGGCATCATCACCGAGCTGACCCTGCGCCTGCACCCGCTGCCCGAAGCCATCGCCAGCGCAGTGTGCGCCTTCCCCGACACCGTTGCGGCGGTGAATACCGTCATACAGACCATCCAGCTCGGCATTCCGGTCGCGCGCATCGAACTGCTGGATTCGCTTTCGATCCACGCCATCAACCGCTACAGCAAGACGTCCTTGCGCGAGGTGCCGACGCTGTTTTTCGAACTACACGGCTCCTCCGCTGACGTCATCGAGCAGGCCGAGGTCTTGCGGGCGATCGCCGCCGAGCATGGCGGCATGGATTTCGAGTGGGCCAACAAGCCCGAAGAGCGCTCGCGTCTTTGGCAAGCGCGTCACGATGCCTATTACGCCTGTCTTGCCCTGCAGCCGGGCGCACGTTCGATCACCACGGACGTTTGCGTACCGATCTCCCGACTTTCCGACTGCATCGCACAAACGCGCGCCGATCTCGAAGCCACCGGCATCATGGCACCGATGTTGGGGCATGTCGGCGACGGCAACTTCCACATGCTGATCCTCGTCCGGCCGGACGACGCGGCGGGACTGGCCAGGGCGCAGGCGTTCGCGCAACGTCTTGCCGAACGCGCCATCGCGATGGACGGCACCTGCACTGGCGAGCATGGCATTGGGCTCGGCAAGCGCAAGTTCATGGCGCTCGAACACGGTGAAGGAGCGCTTGCCGTGATGCGCGCGCTCAAGCAAGCGCTCGATCCGGACGACATCATGAATCCCGGCAAGATCCTGCCCGACTGAATGCAGGCAGACGCTCTCGAGACAAGTTCTCAAGGAACAGGCACGTGCGAAGCTCTTACCCTGACACACCAGCGCTGCGCAGCGCGCTGCTCGCGCAGGCAGGCGGCAGCGCGGCGACGCTGCTGTTCGTCGCCGCGCTGAGTCGCATATCGCCGGCCGATTTCCTGCGCATACCGCTGCTGATCGCGCTGCTGCAAGGCGGACTGGCAGCGATGATCGCGCTGAAGTTGCGCTCGCCGCGCTGGTGGCTTCCGATCCACCTCTCTTTCATGCCACTGGTGGTTCTCGTGCACGGGCTCGACATCGCGCCGGGCTGGTTTCTCGCCGCCTTCGTGCTGTTGCTGCTCGTCTTCTGGCGCACAGATCGAAGCCGTGTGCCGCTCTACCTGAGCAATCCAGCAACCGCCGAGGCGTTGCTGGAACTACTGCCCGCCACGCCGTGTCGCGTCCTCGACCTGGGTTGTGGCGACGGTAGACTGCTGCGCCGACTGGCGCTGGCCCGCCCCGACTGTCTGTTCACCGGCATTGAACATGCGCCGCTCACCTGGCTCGTCGCCCGGCTGCGCACCCTCGGGCTGCCGAACGTCACGATCCGCCACGGCGACTTCTGGCAGGAGCCGCTAGGCCGCTATACGGTGGTCTATGCCTTCCTGTCGCCGGCGCCGATGCCGCGGCTGTGGGCCAAGGCCGTGCGGGAGATGTCGCCGGGCGCGCTGCTGGTCAGCAACAGCTTCGCCGTGCCCGATCAGCCGGCCGACGCCACGGTCGAGGTGGCCGATCGCCGGAATACACGGCTGTTTCTGTATCACCCCGTCCCGGCGGAATAAGACCGGCGATTGGGCTGCATTTCCGGCCATCCCCTTTGGCCCCTTTCGAGAATAATCCGTCCCGCACATCACGGATTCTCACGGACATGGCGGACATCATCTGCATCATCGGCAACAAGGGTGGCACCGGCAAGACCACGCTGTCGCACATGCTCT
>JBKBOI010000084.1:0-7154 GCA_046294935.1 Rhodocyclaceae bacterium | reverse complement strand
GGCGCAACAGCAGCGAAACCTGCCTCATGAGCATGAGCGCTGCATGAGACGGCTTGCCGCCTCATACGCAAGTGTGGCCGCCGTTTTTTCCATCGTCTCGTAAAGTCCGGCCAGCACGCGCCGGGAGAGCGGCGCGAGCAGCGCTGGCATGCGCACCGACTCGCCGAGCGCCTGGGTCTCACGCGCATACAGCGTCATCAGATCGAACAGCAGTCGCTCCAGCGCCGGGTCAGGAAAGGCATCGGCGAGTGCCGCACGCAGCTTGCGAGGCGGCTGCCACACGGCGGAGAGCCGCTGGGTCGACTCGAACAGCTTGCGGATGCGCTGGGCGCGCACCGGATCGATCACCTCGTAGCGGATCGGGATTTCCAGCGGCCCCTTTGCCTGGGCGAGGAAACCGCGGTCGATCGCGCGGGCGTGCTGCAGCAGCTCACTCAACGTCCGCTCGTCGAGAGGCTGACCGACTTTCTGTGCCTGCACGGCACGCTCGATGACAGCGGCATCCTTGCGCGCCTCCTTCTCGACATTGCTGAGCAGCAGGCGATCCAACCAAGGCAGCGCTGCCGGCAGTGGCAGGCGGCTGCGCAACACCGACGTCGTGTGCCGACTATAGGCCTCCAGCAATTGCCGGTCCAGGTCGGCGAGCAGCCTCGCCCGGTGCATTTCTATGCCGGTTTCTGCGCGCGATGCACGCCGACCATGCCGGCCAGCAGACTCTTGTGCACCACGTTGACCAGGCCGTGGGCGCGCAGCAGATCGGAGAACTCTTCCGGCGAATAGAAATTGTCGAGCACGTCGATGAAGTACCGGCGGCAATTGAGCGCCGGCTCGCCGCTACGGAAAACTGCTGCAGTGAAATTCAGGCAGAAACGCAGATAGCCGAAATACAGCTTCGCCACGCGCGGATGCGGCGGCCGCAACATGTCGCAGTGATGGAAATGCCCGCCCGGCTTCAATACCCGGCGAACTTCCTCGAATACCTCGTCGAGTCGCAGATGGCGCGACGCCCATTGCAGCGTGACGATGTCGAAATGGTTGTCAGGATAAGGCAGCTTGTGAACGTCGCCGATCGTCGCGCGGATCACCATGCCGCGTTCCTGGGCGCGCTGGCGGCCAACCGTCTGCATCGCGACATTGCGGTCGAGCGCATAGGCTTCAAGCGTGGGTTCCTTTTTCAGCAACGCGATGCCCACGGCATTGGTGCCGGCGCAGATGTCGAGCGAGCGCATGCCCGGCCGGGTCTCCACCAGGTCCATGTGATGGCGCAGAAACCAGTTCCACAGCCCGAGGCTGGCCACCTGATTGGCGCGGTCGTAGTAGCTGGCGACGTCGGTGAAGACCGGGTCGAGATCGTTTTGCCAGTAGTGGCCAAACAGCTGCTTGCGCTGCGCTTCCTTAGAGACTGGGGCATCCATGCTGGGTTGGGCCTTTCATTGCAAGATGTCGATTTACAGCTCGGAGCGAGAGAACGAAAACCCTCATGCGCGGGCCGGAGGAAAGCGCCGGCCGCGCAGCAGAAATCTTCGCCAGTCCTCAGATCGCCGCGGCGTCGGTCTCGCCAGTGCGGATACGCACCACCTGCTCGACCGGCATGACGAAGATCTTGCCATCGCCGATCTTGCCGGTGCGCGCCGCCTTGATGATCGCCTCGATCGCCGGCTCGACCGTGGCTTCGGCGACCACCAGCTCGACCTTGATCTTCGGCAGGAAGTCGACGACGTACTCGGCGCCGCGATACAGCTCGGTATGGCCCTTCTGGCGGCCGAAGCCCTTCACCTCGGTCACGGTGAGGCCCGTGACCCCGATTTCGGAAAGCGCTTCGCGCACCTCGTCGAGCTTGAACGGCTTGATGATCGCTTCGATTTTCTTCATTTTCAGCTCCATTCGTCTGGGTAGCGTGATGTGATCGGGTAGCGCCAATCCTTGCCGAAGGCACGACGCGTCACGCGCACGCCGGGCGGCGCCTGACGGCGCTTGTATTCGTTCTTTTTGAGCAGCGTGATCACGCGCCGCACGTCAGCCTCGGGAAATCCCTGGGCGATGATCTCGCGCGGGGACTGGTCATGCTCCATGTAGGCTTCGATGATCGCATCGAGCACTTCATACGGCGGCAGCGAATCCTGATCGGTCTGGTTCGGTTTCAGCTCGGCCGAGGGCGCCCGCGTGATGATGTTGTGCGGGATCACCTCGGAGACCGAGTTGCGGTAATGCGCCAGCCGATAGACGAAGGTCTTGAAGACGTCCTTGAGCACCGCGAAGCCGCCCGCCATGTCGCCATACAGCGTCGCATAACCGACGGCCATCTCGCTCTTGTTGCCGGTGGTGAGCAGGATGCGGCCGGTGCGGTTCGAGAGCGCCATCAAGAGCAGGCCGCGGATGCGCGCCTGGATGTTTTCCTCGGTGGTGTCCCAGGCCGGCTTCGGGCCCAGCGGCGCGAACACCGGCGCGAGCATCGTGGCGAATCGCTCCATCGCCTCGCTGATCGGGATTTCGTCGTACTGCACGCCCAGCCGCCGCGCCATCTCGCGCGCATCGTCGAGGCTCATCTGCGCCGTCCACGGCGAGGGCATCATCACCGCGCGCACCTTGTCCGCGCCCAGCGCATCGACGGCGATGGCCAGCGTCAGCGCCGAGTCGATGCCACCCGACAAGCCGATGATCGCGCCGGGAAAACCGTTCTTGCCGAGATAGTCGCGCACGCCGAGGCACAGCGCGGCATACACCGATGCCTCGGTCGACAATGGCATCGCTTGCTCACCCGGCAGCAGATGCCCATCGGCATATTCGACGATCGCCAGCGCCTCTTCGAAGGCGGGTAGCTGGTGGGTCAGCCGGCCGGCGGCGTCGAGCGCGAACGAATCGCCATCGAACACCAGCTCGTCCTGACCGCCGACCAGATTGCAGTAGATCGCCGGCATGCCGCTGTCCTTGATGCGCTCGCGCAGCACCGCCTGGCGTGTGGCCGCCTTGTTCATGTGGAACGGCGAGGCATTGAGCGCCAGCAGCAATTCGGCGCCGGCCTGCCTCGTCGCCTCGACCGTGCCGGGCAGCCAGATGTCTTCGCAGATCGCCAAGCCGATCGCGGTCTCGCCGAGCATGAACACGCACGGCGCGCTGCCGGCAGCGAAATAGCGCTCCTCGTCGAACACTTCGCTGTTGGGCAAGCGCTGTTTGTGATAGGTGACCTCGATCCGCCCATCGCGCAGCAGCGAAGCGGCGTTGTAGCGCAAGCCAGCGCGCATCTCGGGATGGCCGACGATGGCCGGCAGCGGGAGCCGTTTTGCCAGCGCCGACAATTCCCGTGCGCAGGCACGGTGGAAATCCGGTCGCAGCAGCAGGTCTTCGGGCGGATAGCCGGCGAGCGCCAGCTCGGGCGTGAGCAAGAGATCGGCGCCCAGCGCTCTCGCCTCGTCGGCGGCGGCGAGAATGCGCGCGGCATTGCCGGCGAGATCGCCGACCGTGCAGTCGATCTGCGCGACGGCAATTTTCAGGGCCATGCACGTGGCCTGAGATCAGAATGCCGGCTTCTGCTTCGCTTCATTGAAGCGCCGCACGCCATCGAGGATTTCGCGCTTCGCTTCCTCGGCACCGACCCAACCTTCGACCTTGACGAACTTCCCTGGCTCGAGATCCTTGTAATGCGCGAAGAAGTGGGCGATCGCATCGAGCATCGGCTGCGGAAAATCGCGCGGCGACTCGATGTCGCGATACATCGGCGTGAGCTTGTCGACCGGCACGGCGAGCAGCTTCGCATCCTCGCCCGCCTCATCCACCATCTTCAGCATGCCCACCGGCCGGCAGCGCACCACCACGCCCGGCGGCAAGGCGAACTGGGTGACGACCAGCACATCGACCGGATCGCCATCGCCGGCGATGGTATGGGGAATGTAGCCGTAGTTGCACGGATAGTGCATCGCCGTGGACATGAAGCGATCGACGAAGATCGCGCCGGAATCTTTGTCGACCTCGTACTTGATCGGTTCCGAATGCATCGAAATCTCGATGATCACATTGAAATCGTTCGGCAGATCCTTGCCGGAGGGGACGTTGTTCAAGGCCACGGTCAGCTCCAGGAAAAAGCGCGATTATAGTTTGATGCGACGCAGCATGGCGTCTTTCATTCGGCGCCGAAACCTGCGTCCTCGATCGCCGCGCAGAGCGCTTCCCGCGTCACCTTGGCGGGATCGTATTCCACCACTGCCTGGCCGGGCGAAAGCTGCACATCGACCTTCGCCACGCCGACGGTTTCGGTCAACACCTTCGTCACGCTGGCGGTGCAGCCGCCGCAGGACATGCCCGTGATCTTGATCGTCGTCGTTTCCATGTTTGATCACCTCTGAGGTTTCCAGCGTTTCAGCAGCAGTGAGTTGCTCACCACCGAAACGGAACTCATCGCCATCGCCGCGCCGGCCACCACCGGGTTCAGATAACCCAGCGCGGCGGCCGGAATGCCGATCACATTGTAGATGAAGGCCCAGAACAGGTTCTGGCGAATCTTCGCCAGCGTCGCCCGCGAGAGCGAAATCGCATCGGCGACGCCGTTGAGGTCGTTCTTCATCAGCGTCACGTCGGCGGTCTGCATCGCCACGTCGGTGCCTGCGCCCATCGCGAAGGAAACATCGGCCGCCGCCAGCGCCGGCGCGTCGTTGATGCCATCGCCAGCCATGCCGACGATCCTGCCGGTGGCTTTGAGCGCGACGACATGCGCCGCCTTGTCGCTGGGCAGCACGTTCGCTTCATGGCGATCCACCCCGGCCGCACGCGCGATCTCGGCCGCGGTGGCCGCATTGTCGCCGGTGAGCATCACCACCTCGACGCCGAGACGCCGCAGGCGCGCCACCGCCGCCTTCGAACTCTCGCGCAACGGATCGGCGACGACGATCACACCGGCGAGACGTCCATCGATCTCGACCGCGACCCGGCTGCCCGAGGCCTCACCCACCACGGCACCCAGCCAGTCGGGCGAACCCACGCGCACGGCCTTCCCGCCCACCGCGCCGCGGATGCCCTTGCCGGCCTCGACGGTCACGTCATGGGGGACTTCGAGCGTCAGCCCGCGCACCTTCGCCTCGGCCACCAATGCAGCGGCGAGTGGATGGGTCGAGCCTTGTTCCAGGCTGGCGGCAAGTCGCAAAACCTCATCCCGTGCCGTGTCGCCAGCGCCGACTTCCATACCCACGACGACCGGCTTGCCCTCGGTCAGCGTGCCGGTCTTGTCGACCGCCAGCACCTCGATCTTTTCCGCGAGTTCCAGCGCCTGCGCGTTGCGGATCAGAATGCCCGCCTTTGCCCCCAGCCCGGTACCGACCATGATCGCAGTGGGTGTGGCCAGCCCCAGCGCGCAGGGACAAGCGATCACTAGCACGGCGACGGCATTCATCAGCGCGTAGGTGAAATCGCCATAGGCGATCATCCAGCCGGCGAAGGTGAGGACGGCGATCGAGACCACGACCGGTACGAAGATCGCGGCGACTTTGTCGGCGAGCCGCTGCACCGGTGCTTTCGAGCCTTGCGCTTCCTCGACCAGGCGGATGATGCCGGCCAGAAGCGTGTGCGCGCCGACGCCGGTGGCCTGGATGCGCAAGAGTCCATCGCCATTGATCGTCGCAGCGAAAACTTTGTCGCCGGCGGATTTCTTCACCGGCAAGCTCTCGCCGGTCAGCATGGCCTCGTTCATGTGCGACTCACCCGTCACCACCTCGCCATCGACCGGCACCGCCTCGCCGGGCCGCACGATCACGATGTCGCCGGGAATCAGGCTCTTCACCGGCAACTCGACGATTTGGCCAGCGCGCTCGACGTGCGCGGTCGCGGGCGCGAGCTTCATCAGCGCTTCGATCGCCGCGCCGGTCTTGGCTTTCGCGCGCGCTTCGAGGATCTTGCCCAGCAGCACCAGCGTGATCACCGTCGCCGATGCCTCGAAATAGACGTGCTGATGCAAATCGAAGAGCCAGACGACGGTGCTGTAGAGCCACGCCATGCTGGTGCCGAGAGCGACTAACACGTCCATGTTGCCGGAACCACCGCGCAGCGCGTTCCAGCCGCCGACATAGAAGCGGGCGCCGATCCAGAACTGCACCGGGGTCGCCAGCAAGAATTGCAGCCAGCGCGGCAGGATGTCGGCATGCACCCCGCCACCCGCAATGAACATGAACGGCATCTGCGCGATCAGCGGCAGCGTGAATAGCAGCGCGATCCAGAAACGCTTCACCTCGGCGCGATAGGCCGCTTCTTTGCGCGCTTTCTCCTCGGCGCGGGTGTCGGCGGACGACAGGGTTGCCGAAAAGCCCGTCTTGACGATCGTCGCGATGAGCTTGTCGACATCGGCCTGCTTTGGATCGAAGCGGATGTGTGCGCGCTCGGCGGGCAGATTCACCACCGCCTCGACGCCCGGCAACTTGTTCAATTGCCGCTCGATGCGCGCCGAGCAGGCGGCGCAAGTCATGCCACCGATCGCCAGCTCGACGGTCTCGCAGGTTTCGTTTTTCGCTTCCATCTCAGCCACGGAAATGATTGATGAGGCCCATTATCCCGTAGCCGAGCACCAGAAGGCCAGAAACCATGCGCACGATGCGGGCTTGCGCGAAGCGGCGGAAGCGCGCGAGCAGCAAGCCGGCGAACAGCAGATTGGGCAAGGTGCCGAGTCCGAAGGCGAGCATCAGCAGCGCCCCTTTCGCCGCCGAGCCGGCAGCCAGCGCCGTGGTCAGCGCGCTATAGACCAGCCCGCAGGGCAGCCAGCCCCACAGCAGCCCCAAGGGCAGCGCCTGTGCGACCCCACGCACCGGCAGAAAACGCGAGGTGAACGGCTGGATGCGCCGCCACAGCGTCTGCCCGCCGCGCTCCAGCGGCGCGAGGAACTGCGTGAGGCCGAGCAGATACAACCCCATCGCAATCAGCATCAGGCTGGCGATGAGATACAGCCCGTGTTGCAGCGCGAGCAGGTTGCCGGCCGCCTGGCCAAGCAATCCGGCGACGAGGCCGGCGATCACATAGCTGGTGATGCGGCCGGCGTTGTAAGCCAGATGCACGAGCACGGCCGCCGCGCCCCGTTGCGGCGCTTGCAGGGAGAGCGCGCCGACGATGCCGCCGCACATCCCGGCGCAGTGGCCGCCGCCGAGCAGGCCGACGATGAACAGCGCCAGAAACGGGTTATC
>JBKBOI010000083.1:0-7216 GCA_046294935.1 Rhodocyclaceae bacterium | reverse complement strand
TGTCACCAAGATCATGCAGGCCGAGGAACAACTGCGCATCACGGCACGCGTCTTCGACCAGGCCGGCGAGGCGATCGTCATCACCGACCCAGGATCGTCGATCCAGACCGTCAACGCCGCTTTCACACGCATCACCGGCTATCAACCCTCCGAGGCGATCGGCAAAAAAGTCGGCGACTTGCTACGTTCTGGTCGCCATTCGCCCGATTTCTACTCGGCGATGTGGCAGGCGCTGCGCGAGACCGGCTTCTGGCAGGGCGAGATCTGGAACAAACGCAAGAACGGCGAGATCTATCCCGAGTGGCTCACCATCAACCGCATCCTCGATGGAGCCGGCGAGGTCGAGCACTATGTCGCGGTGTTCTCCGACATCTCCCAGATCAAGGACTCGCAGCGGAAGGCCGAGTATCTCGCCACCCATGACCCACTCACGGGACTGCCCAACCGCACCCTCTTTCACGACCGGCTGCGCCACGCGCTCGCCCAGGCGCGCCGCCAAAAGTCGCGGGTGGCGCTCTTGTTCATCGATCTGGACAACTTCAAGACCATCAACGACACGCTCGGCCACGATATCGGTGACGAGTTGCTCAAGCAGGCTGCCTGCCGCCTGCGCGAGGTGGTGCGCGACGTCGATACCGTCGCGCGGCTCGGCGGCGACGAATTCACCGCCATCCTCGCCGATTGCTCGGCCGAGACGGCGGATCGCGTTTCAAGGCGCATCGTCGATGACCTCTCCGCCTCCTTCGAGATCAATGGTCGGGCGCTCTTCGTCTCGGCGAGCGTCGGCATCGCCTTCTACCCCGAAGACGGCCAGGATTCGACCTCGCTGGTGCGCGCCGCCGATGCGGCGATGTACCGCGCCAAGGAACAAGGCCGCAATCGCGTCGAGTTCTTCAAGCCCGATTTGCAGGTGCGGCTCCTCAAGCGCGCCGCACTCGAGGGCGCGCTGCGCGAGGCGCTGCGTCTTGGCCGCCTGCGGCTCGTCTTCCAGCCCAAGTTCCGGCTGGAAGATCGCCGTCTTGCCGGCGCCGAGGCGCTCGTGCGCTGGCGCGACCCGGAAGTGGGCGAGGTCTCGCCCGGCGAATTCATCCCGATCGCCGAGGCAAGCGGCCTCATTCTCGAGGTGAGCCGTGCCGTCGAGGGCATGCTCCTTGCCCAGATGGCCGCCTGGCAGGAAATCGGCTTGACGCTGCCGCGCATCGCCTTCAATGTTTCTCCACGCGCGATGCGCGAGGCCGACTTCGCTGAAGCGCTCATCGCCAGGATCGACGCCGCCGGGATTGCGCACGATCGCTTGCAGATCGAGATCACCGAGAGCACGCTGCTGGAAAACTTGGACAATGTCGTAAACAATCTCGTCGCTCTCGACGCGGCGGGCCTCAAGATCGCCATCGACGACTTCGGCACCGGCTATTCCTCGCTCGCTTACCTCAAGCGCCTGCCGATCGATGAGCTGAAGATCGACAAGAGCTTCGTCGACGGCCTGGGGCAGGACAGGGAAGACGAGGCGATCGCGCGCGCCGTGCTGGGGCTTGCGCAAGCGCTCAATCTGGAAACCGTCGCCGAAGGGGTGGAAACCGACCGGCAGCTTGCCTGGCTTGCCCAATACGGCTGCGACTTCGCGCAGGGCTATTTGCTCGCCAAACCGCTCGAGGTGGTCGATTTCGAGGATCTGCTGGCGCGCGAGGGAGAGGCGAGTCATGGATAGGGCGATCCTTTCCCGTTGCGAAAACGAGGCGCTGCATCTGTCGGGCGCCATCCAGCCGCATGGCACGCTCTTCGTGCTCGAAGCCGAGGGCTTGGTGAGCCATGTCGCGGCCAATGTCGCCAGCTTCTTCCGCCAGCCGCCCGAAGACTGGCTCGATCGTCCGCTGCCCGGGGAATTGCGGCGGCTCGCCGAAGGTCTTGGCAAGGCGCCCGGCAGCCGGATGATCCACGTCGGCCGCATCGAGGGCGCACCGGGGCTTCTCGATGTGGTGGCAAGTCGCGGCCCGCAGGGCAGCGTCGTGCTGGAATTCTTCGACCATGCGCCGGGCGAGTCGCTCCACGCCGTGTCCGCCCCGCCAGACACGCCGCAGGACGACGAGGCGCTGGCCGCCATCCGCCAGAGGCTCGTCGAGGAGATCGCCGCCCTTTGCGGTTTTCAGCGCGTCATGTTCTACCTCTTCCGTGAGGAGGGCGACGGCGAGGTGGTGGCCGAGGCGCGTGATCCAGCGGTCTATGGCAGCTACCTGGGCCTGCGCTTTCCGGCCAGCGACATCCCGCAGATCGCCCGCGCACTCTATCTCAAGAACCCGTGGCGCATGATTCCCGACGCCACCCTCGATCCCGTGCCGCTCGTCGGCCGCACGCCCACCCCGCCCGACCTCACCTGGTCGGACCTGCGCAGCGTCTCGCCGGTGCATCGCGTGTATCTGGCCAACATGGGGGTGGTCGCCTCGCTCTCCTTTCCCGTCATCGTCGTCGACAACCTGCATGCTCTCGTCGCCGCCCATCACGCCAGCCCCCGCCGCCTGCCGCTCGAGACGCTGGAGGCGGCGGCGCAGCGGGTGAGAAGCCACGCCTTCGCCTGCGCGAGTTACCAGTCGCAGCGCCGCATGCGGCTTGTAGACGGGCTGCAATACCGTTTCGGCGCCCTCACCGATCTCTTGCGCCGCCACGGCGCGCTCGAATCCGCCTGGCCCGAGCTTTCCGACTGGCTGTTGCACGAGTTCGCCGTCGATGGTGCGCTGCTCGTCGCGGGCGAGCGCTGTCTTGCCGCTGGCGTGACTTTCGAGCCGGCGACGCTTGCCGCAGTCGAGACATGGTTCGCCGGCGAAGGCTCGTTCGTTTTGCTTTCCGACAGTCTCAAGTGCGACGTGCCGCATTATCCGCTCTCGGCGGTGGCGGGCGCCATCGCGCTGCGGCTGGGAGGCGGCCAGCGGCTGTATCTGACGCGCTGCGAATACGTGCACGAAGTCGCCTGGGGCGGCAACCCGGAAAAACCCGTCGAATACCACGACGGCGCACTCGGCATCGCGCCGCGCCGCTCGTTCGAGAAGTGGATCGAAAAACGCCTCGGTCACAGCCGTCCCTGGGACAATGAGGCGCGCTTGCTGGCCCTGCGGTTGCGCGAACTTTTGCTCTCCCCTCCCATCGGCCACGATGGCTGATGAAGCGCCTGCCGCCGGCCTCGCCGCCGCCTTGCGCGCGGCGACGAAAGCGGATCACCACGCGTTGGATCATCACCCGCTGCTGGCCCCCCTGGTGCGGCCGGGACTTACGCTTGCCGACTACGGCCGCGCGCTGGCGGCGCTTCATGGGCCGCAGGCGGCGCTGGAGGCGCTCCTTGCCGGCTTTGCCCCGGCAAAGGATTTCCCGCCGCGCCTGCCGGTCCTGGAAGCCGACCTTGCCGCACTCGGCCTGCCGCCGCAGCCCTTGCGCGCCGCTCCTCCAGCGGCAGACGACGATTCCTCGCGCATCGGCCTCATGTATGTGCTCGAAGGCTCGAATCTCGGCGGTGCGGTGATCGCGCGTCAGCTCGCCCGATATCTGCCCCGGACCCCGTGCGCCTTTTTCTCCGGCGGCGGAGGGGAAGAGCGCTGGCGACGTTTCTGGGAGTTTGCCTTCAACTGCGAAATCGGTCTGGCGGCAGCATGCGCCGCCGCCCGCGCCGCCTTTGCTTTCTATCGGGCGCATCTCGATGCCTGTCATGAGACGGCGCCGCCTTCTTGCACGCGCCGAGGGTAATCCGGGTCAACTGCCCTTATCATCGCGCCATGGATGAGGAACTCGCTGCGCCTTGGTGGCGCACGCCGCTCAAGATCGCCGCCAGCGTCTTCGGCTTGCTGGCGCTCGCTGCGCTCTTGATGACGCTGATCGTGCTCACGGCGCGTATTTTCGAAATGCTCAGCGAACCCGCGCCCGCGCGGCCGATATACATCGAGCCGCCACCGGTGGAGCGAAACGCCCGCACCTATGTGCCCACGCCCGATGATCCCCAGTGGCCGGACTCGCCAGCGCGTCGGCAGCCAGCGCGCATCGGCGCGGCCAATGCGACAGGGGCGCGCGTCGCGGCCACGCCCAGCGGGCCTTCCGTTCCGACGGGACTGTCCGTCGAGGCTTACCGCGAAGCCGTCGCCGCGGGCAAAAAACTCTACATCCCGAATCCACAAGGCCTCTGCGAGCTCTCCGGCGCGCAGTCGGCGAACGCATTGGACGAGTGTTTCGCCGCACGGGTGGCGCGCTAAACGCCTTTCACGCGGGCGCCGCGAAAACCGTCGCGAGCGGCGCAAGCTGCAAGACGAATCAAATGAATAGGCGTGCAAGAGCGCAGCGCGCAACGCAGCCGGCCGCCCGCGCGGCAGGTTTATCGAGATGCCCACGCCACGTATAATCGGACCCCATGCCTTCCCAGCCCACCGACATCAAGTCCCATCTTGCCGATCTCCTTTCCACCGCGCTCTCTAGCGTGGCGCCCGGCCAGATTGCCGACATTTGCCTGGAGCGTCCGCGCGATCCGGCGCATGGCGACTTCGCCAGCAATCTGGCACTGCAAATCGCCCGCACCCTGAAAGAAAACCCGAAAAAGATCGCCGAGCGGCTCGTCCATGAACTGCCGCGTTCCGCCTGGGTGGAGAAAGCCGAAGCCGCCGGCGCCGGTTTCATCAACTTCCGGCTCGCACCGGCGGCGAAGACGGCCGTGGTGCGCAGCGTGCTCGCGCAAGGCGAGAATTTCGGCCGCGGCGCGAAAAAGCCCGGCAAGATCCAGGTCGAGTTCGTCTCGGCGAACCCGACCGGCCCGCTGCACGTCGGCCATGGCCGCGGCGCCGCCTTCGGCGCCAGCCTCGCCAATCTGCTGGCCTTTGCAGGCCATGAGGTCTGCCGCGAATACTATGTCAATGACGCCGGCCGCCAGATGGACATCCTCGCCCTCTCGACCTGGCTGCGTTATCTGGAAATCTTCGGCGAGGTCGTGCCCTTCCCGCCCAATGCCTACCAGGGCGACTACGTGCGCGAGATGGCGACGCAGATCCGCACCGCGCATGGCAACCGCTACGTGCATCCGGCCGCCGCCGTGCTCGCCTGCGTGCCGGAGACCGACGACCTCGAAGCGCGCCTCGACGCGCTGATCCTCGCCGGCAAGGATCTTTTGGGCGAGGACTGGCACTACATCCACCAGCATGCGCTCTCCGAGCAGCTCGCCGACTGCCGCGCCGATCTCGAAGAATACGGCGTGCATTTCGACTGCTGGTTCTCCGAGCACTCGCTCTACGATACCGGCATGGTGGCCAAAGCCGTCGCCGAACTGGAGCGGCGCGGCCACATCTACGTGCAAGATGGCGCCAAGTGGTTCCGCTCGACGGCTTTTGGCGATGAGAAGGATCGCGTCGTGCAGCGTGAAAATGGCCTCTATACCTATTTCGCCTCCGACATCGCCTATCACGTCAACAAGTTCGAGCGCGGCTTCACGAAGATCATCGACATCTGGGGCGCCGACCACCACGGCTACATTGCCCGCGTCAAGGGCGCCTTGCGCGCGCTCGCACTCGACGCCGACGCGCTCGAGATCGCGCTGGTGCAGTTCGTCAGCCTCTGGCGCGGCCATGAAAAGGTGTCGATGAGCACGCGCGCCGGCTCCTATGTCACGCTGCGCGAATTGCGCGCGGAAGTCGGCAACGACGCCTGCCGCTTCTTTTATCTGTTGAGCAAGCAGGACAAGCCGCTCGACTTCGATCTGGAACTGGCCAAGCGCCAGTCGAACGACAACCCGGTCTATTACATCCAGTATGCCCATGCGCGCGTCTCGTCCGTGCTCGCGCAATGGGGGGCGAGGTCGCCGAGCTCGAGGATGCCGATCTCACGCCGCTTATCAGCGAACATGAGCTTGCGCTGGCGGCGCGGCTTGCCGATTTCCCCGCGACGATCGAGGCCGCCGCCCGCGATCGCGCGCCGCATCAGCTCGCCTTCTGGCTCAAAGAGCTCGCCGCCGAATTCCACGCCTGGTACAACGCCGAGCGCCTGCTTATCGAGGATGAGGCGCAAAAACGCGCGCGGCTCGCCCTCGCCGTCGCCGTGCGCCAGGTGATCCGAAACGGTTTGTCTATCCTCGGCGTCTCGGCGCCGGATGCGATGTGAACATGGGCCGGTCGCAGCGCGGCGGCACGCTCCTCGGCCTGGCGCTCGGCCTGGCGATAGGAGTGCTGCTCTCCTTCGCCGTCGTCTGGTATCTCAACAAGACGCCGCTGCCCTTCGTCGATAAGGTCGCCAAGCCGGAGGCGAAGCCCGCGGTCGGCGACAAGCCGCTCGCCCTGCCGGGCAAGCCCGGCGACCGGCCGATCGAGGGGGTCGGCGAGAAGAAGTTCGAGTTCTACGAGATCCTCGAAGGCAGGAAGCCGGCTGCTCCCACCGCCGGCGCTCCGGTCCACGAGGCGTCGGCGGCCCCGGCATCCGCCGCGGCGGAAATGGGGCGCCTGTTTTTGCAGGCGGGCGCCTTCCAGAAGGCGGCCGATGCCGAGAACCTCAAGGGGCGGCTAGCGATGCTCGGTTTCGAGACCAGCGTGGCGGCGGTCGAGGTGCCCGAGAAGGGCCTCATGCACCGCGTACGCGTAGGACCCTTTGCAAGCCAGGACGAAATGAACCGGGCGCGCGATCGGCTGTCTCAAAATGGCATCCCGGCCACGGTGGTCAGGATCAAGGACTAGGAAAGGATTCACATGAAGCTTTCATTCGCGCTGCTGTTGGCCGCCGCCTTCGCGCTGCCGCCGGCCTTCGCCGCCGCGCCGGTCGAAGGCAAGCACTACACCCGCTTGCAGGTGCCGCAGCCGACCGAGGCCCAGGGCAAGGTCGAGGTCATCGAGTTCTTCTGGTACGGCTGCCCGCATTGCGCCGATTTCGAGCCGCTCTTGAAGAGCTGGGTCAAGCAGCTGCCGGCCGACGTGCATTTCCGCAAGGTGCCGGCGGTGTTCAACCCGACCTGGGGCGAGGGCGCGCGGTTGTATTACACCTTCGAGGCGCTGGGTCTGCTCGACAGGCTCAATGACGCGGCGTTCGAGGCGATGACGAGGCAGCGCATCCGACTCGACGACGAAAAGACGCTCGCCGAGTGGATCGTCAAGCAAGGCGTCGACGCGAAAAAGTTCATGGAGATGTATAAGTCCTTAACATGAAAGAAGCAAAGGTCTGGACGAGCGCAGCCCTGACTAGTGAAAGTCATGCTGTGGAGGAACTCGATGAT